>PMBS01000240.1 GCA_003153015.1 Myxococcales bacterium | reverse complement strand
TCCTCCTCGGACATGCCGAAAAAGTGCCCGGTCTCGTGCAGGAGGGTGATACGGATCTGCTCGCCTAGTTCCTCGGTGCTGTGCACCGCACGCTCCAGGTTCTTGCGGAACAGGAGAATCTGCGTGAGCTGGGGCTGGTCCCCCATGGTGGACGCGTCGACGTAGGACGAACCCGCAAACATGCCGAGCAGCCGCGGGTCCAGCCCCTTGTCCACCTCGTCGCGCGCAGGAAGGTCGACAATCAGGATGGGCACATGCGCGATCAGTTCGCGCACCCGTTGTGGCAGCTCGCGCAGGGCTGCCTCGGCCACTTCAGCCATCTGTGCTTCTGACAAGAGCGGCGCCGCCAGCGGCTTCTCGGCGTCAAGCGCGAGAACCCGTAGCCAAGCCCGACGCTTCCCTGGCTCGTCGTTGCGGGCCTCCGCGCAAAGACCCAGGCCGTGCCAGGCATCGGCATCGCGGCCGTCGGCGTCCACCACTGCTGCAAAACGCTGCGTGGCCTCGTCTAGATCGCCGACCTCAAGAAACAGGTGAGCGAAATCCAGCGCAAGGCCGGGTGGCAGAGCCGCGCCCGCTTGCAGCGGCGGCAACTCCGCCAGGGTCTTGCGCGCCGCCGTAGGTTTGCCCAGATCGATCTCGAGCCCCGCCTTGAGCGCCACGGCCTCGAGAAACTCTTCTTCCTCCTCCGCGCGGTCGAGCGCCGCAGTCGCGTGTTGCAGGGCCTGGCTCAAGCGTTCCGGATCCTCAGCCAGAATCTCGGCGGTCCAGATCTCGGGCGTGGCCCAGTTGAGGTCGGCCTGCGCTGCCTGCTCGAGCAGCTTGAGCGCGTCATCCATCGCGCCCGTCTGCCGGCAGCAGGCAGCTTGCAGGAAGATCACGTCGGGATGGCCCGGGTCATCGCCGTAGAGCCTCTCCGCCAGCCGCCGGGCACCAGGCTCGTCGCCCGCTTCCAGTAGGTCCCAGGCGCGCTCTAGCTCGTCGTCGAAGCTCATCGCCGACTTCGCGCCCCCTCCAGAGCCTGGGCGATCATGCGGTCGTGCTGCGACGGATCGGCCCAGCGGGCTTGCCCCGAAGCTGGCAGCAAGTGAATGGGATCGAAGTAGCAAAAGAACTGCCCCGGATGCACCACCGGCGAGCGGTATACCGAGATTCCGGTCTCGCGGTCGTAGTGTTCCCAGGAATGCACATCGCGCTTGCCGCCGCCCGGTGTGTCCACCACCGTGGCCGGCGTGTTGTAGCCCGCGGTCAGCCCGCGGAGCTGCTTTTCAAGCTGCGCTCCGCTTTCCACGGTCGTGCGCAGATCTTCGACCCCCTTCACCATGTCGTGCACGTAGATGTAGTAGGGGTGAACGTTGATGAAGCTGAGGCGCTTNNAAGAGCTTGTTGGTCGCGGCCTGGGTGATGGCCGTGATCTCGTCGGGATGATTGAAGTGGGTATGAACCACCACCTCTTTGTGGAGTTGGCGCCCCCGCTCTGCGATACCCGTCAGCGCATCGACCCACGCGCTATCGCTGAGGAGTTTTTGCGGCATGACCGCCAGCATCTTGGTGGCCCAGCGGATGCGCCGCACATGCGGTATCGCCAAGAAGGCCTCGCCCATGTACGTCACCTGCTCGTCGCGCAGTTGCGATACGTCACCACCCGAAATGAGGATGTCCTCCACCTCCGGCCGCGAGGCCACGTACTCGAAGGCCAGACGCCAGCGCTCGACGTCGACACCGAACTGTAGCTTGGTGACCTCCTCGGTATCCAGCCCGACAGCGTAGCTGCGGGTGCAGAAGCGACAGTAGACCGGGCAGGTGTCGAGCGGCAGGAAGAGAACCTTATCAGGATAGCGGTGTGACAGCCCGGGCACGGGCATGTCCTGCCGCTCATGCAGCGGATCGAGATCCACTTTGGGATGGTCAGGCAGGCGGCGCGAGGCCAGTGGGATGAATTGGATACGCAGAGGATCTTCGTAAGGCCGCGACCAGTCGATGAGCGAGAGCAGATAGGGTGAGACCCGCACCGGCATCGGCGCGTGACGAAAGCCNNCGTCGCGCAGTTGCCGGTGGGCCAGGCTCGCCGGATCCGCGGGCGGCTTGAGTGCAGGTGGCAGGACCGGCGCGTGGGCCTTGGGCGAGGCCGAGACTTGTTTGGACATGTCCTGCAGGTTGTCTAGCTTAAANNAGTTTCTGTTCCAGTTGCTTGAGCAGTGCTGCGGTGGCGGGCTTGGCCTGCGTGCCCAGCACCACATGGGTGATGATGTCGCCCGGTTGCAGGCTGCCACTGGCCGGGCTCCGCCGGTCGACCGACACGACCTTCAGGCCGCCAGCCCCAAGCTCCTGCGCCTCGGACGTACTCAGAGGGACAAGCTGCATGCCCAGCACTTGGGCGCCGCGCAAATCGGCGTTTTCCGTGAGCCGTACCTGCGCCGTAGCACGACGGCCACCGCGCAAGTAGCCCACCGCCACGGTCTCGCCCGGGGCCCGCGACTGCACGATGCGCTGGAGGCCAGCGCTATTCTCAGCCCGGCGGCCTGCGATCTCGACAATGACGTCATTGGGACGCAGACCAGCCGCCTCGGCCGGCGATCCCGGTTGCACGACGTTGACCAGTGCGCCGGGCTCGAACGGAATTCCGATACGCTTCGCCTTTTCGGGCGTGAGGTTCTCGGTTCCTACCCCCAAGTAGCCGCGCGCCACGCTGCCCCCGCGCTGAATCTGGTCCGCGATCTGCCGCGCCAGATTGATGGGAATGGCAAAACCAACGTTCATGGCCATGGCGGGATTCAGGATGGCGGAGTTGATGCCGATCACCTCACCGCGAAAGTTGAAAAGTGGCCCGCCCGAATTTCCCTGGTTGATGGCCGCGTCGGTCTGGATAAAGTCTTCATACTGCGTGATTCGGCCGCCTAGCATGCGGTTCTTGGCCGACACGATGCCCATGGTCACCGTCTGTCCCATTCCCAACGGGTTGCCTATGGCCAGGACATAGTCGCCCACCCGAACCTGCTCCGAGTTGCCGAGCGTGGCCGGCCTCACGTCGCCCGGAGGACGGTTGAGCTTTACCACCGCCACATCCGTGGCCGGATCGCTGCCCACCACGCGCGCCTCGAATCGCCGCTCATCGCCAAGCTGCACCCACACCTCATCGGCCCCCGCCACCACATGGTTGTTGGTCAGGATGATGCCGGCNNGTGGGGGCATCACCCATACCGAAGCGCTCGCGAAAATACTGCGTGAATGGATCTTCACGCATGACCCGGGGAATGACCTTCATGCTCTGGATGGTCACCACCGAGGCTTTCACCCGCTCAACCAAGGGGGCAACCGAGGCGCCCATTTCATTCGGCGCGGGCACGGACTGGGCTGATGTCAGAACGATTGCGACAGCGAATGAAAGAGACGCCAGTATCATGGCGCCTATCTTACAATGGTGCGGGCGGCATGGCCGCCCTGCCCTGCTGGGCGCGGCTGGCGGACCCGGAACCGGGGCCGGATCCGTGGCCGGGTCCGGAACCGTATCCGGGACCGGCCACCGGCTACCGGATACGGCTACCGGCCACCGGCACCGGTCCCTAGCCGCGGTATACGACGATTCCGCGCGTCGGATCGTACGGGGTCAACGCTACGGTTACCTTGTCGCCGAGCACGATGCGGATGCGGTGCTTGCGCAGCTTGCCCCCAAGATGGGCGAGGACCTGGTGACCATTCTCCAGCTCGATCTTGAAGTTGCCCGCAGGCAAGACTTCGATCACGCGGCCCTGGAATTCTATGTGCTCTTCGCGACCCATCGTGGCGGGACAGAAGTTACTCGCTCGTCTCCCCCAGGTCAAATCAGGAAAACGCTGAGGGGTTCGATTAGACTGCCTCAGCTACTGTGGCATCTCCTCCTGTCCTCCATTCTTCGCTTGCTTCCGCGCCTGCCGCCGGAGCCGACAGCGCCTTGGCCTACGTCGAAGACCTGGACGATCTGACCTCTGGGAATGCCGTGCGCCTTCTGCGCAACGGGGAGGAGGCGTTTCCTGCCTGGCTCGACGCCATCGACGCAGCCTCCACGCGGATATCGATGGAGATGTACATCTTCGACGATGACCGGATCGGTCGGCGCTTCGCTGATGCCTTGTGTTGCGCGGCCCGGCGCGGCGTCTCGGTGCGCCTGCTGTACGACTTTATCGGGTGCCGTCACGCCTCGCCCAAGTTCTTCGCCAACATGCGACGGGCGGGCGTCTACACCGTCACCTACCACCCCTACCGACTCTGGCGCCCGCGCTTCTGGACCCTCATCCGGCGCAACCACCGCAAGACCCTGGTCTGTGACGGCCAGGTGGCTTTCGTGGGCGGGATCAACGTTGCCGATGCGTGGATGCCTGGTAGCGACGATAGAGCCGGCTGGCATGACGTCGCCGTCGAGGTGAAGGGCCCAGCGGTCCAAGCTATCGAGCGAACCTTTCTGCGCACGTGGAACTGGCGGGCCAAGCGGCGCTTCCGCTTCAAGCGCAGCCGCGTGCACCGCCCCGCTCCTGCAGGTGAAGTCGCCCTGGCCGTGATCGCCAACCGCGAGCTGGTCGACCGCTTCTCCATCCGGCGGGCCGCGCTTCACGCCATCCGGGCCAGCCGCGAACGCGCCTATCTGGTCAGCCCCTACTTCATGCCCGACGTTGGCTTCATCAATGGGCTTGCGCGCGCGGTGGCCCGCGGCGTGGACGTGCGCGTGCTCGTGCCGGTTGCCAGCGACAGCCTCGTGGCCGATTTGGCCTCGCGAGCCAGCTTTGCGCGCCTGCTAAGGGCTGGCATCCGGCTCTTCCAACACAATCCGGTGGCGCACAGCAAGGCCCTCCTGGTGGACCGCGAGTTCGTGTCCATCGGCAGCTACAACTTCGACCACCGGTCCTTGGTCTACAACCTGGAATTGGTGGTCAATGCGCTCGATCGCAAGTGCAACGAAGCGCTGGCAGCCACGTTGGAAGAGGACATGGCGGCCGGAACCGAGATCCGATGGGAGGACTTCCGTCGGCGCCCCTTGCTTGAGCGCATCCTGGAGCGACTGGCATATGGGTTGCGCCACTGGCTATAGGTCGATGAGGCCGGCGGGCGGCGGCCGGTAGCCGGAACCGGTGGCCGGATCCGGATCCGGCTACGTATTCTCGGGAGGCAGTCACCAGTCAGCAAACTCCGCCACAACCGGCGCATGATCCGACGGGCCTTCGCCCTTGCGCGCGTCGCGATCGATCTTCACTGACCGACAGCGCGCCGCCAGACCTTCTGTGCACAGGATGTGGTCGATGCGCAGGCCCCGATTCTTGGGGAAGCTGAGCTGGCGGTAGTCCCACCAGGTGTACTGGCCGGGATCAGGATTGAGCTGGCGGAACACGTCCACCAGGCCCCAGCGCTGCACCTCGGCTAGAGCGGCCCGTTCATCGGGATGGCACATTACCTGGTCGCGCCAGGCCTCCGGGTCGTACACGTCCCGATCCTCCGGCGCGACATTGATATCGCCGCAAAAGACCAGGGGCGCTCTGGCGTCGGCGTGCGTCGCCAGCCAGGTGCGCCAGCGCCGCAACCACGCCAGCTTGTACGCAAACTTGTAGGTCCCCACAGCCTGTCCGTTGGGCACATAGAGACTGCCAACCCGCACCTGGCCGACGCGAACCACGAGAAAACGAGCCTGCGCGTCCTCGACCCCATCGCCGAATCCGCGCACGATGTCGGCAAGCGGCTGGCGCGCCAGCACGGCCACGCCGTTGTAGGTCTTCTGGCCATACGCTGCCACGTGATAACCCAGCGACTCCAGTTCCAACGCAGGAAAGGCAGCGTCCTCGACCTTGGTTTCCTGCAGGCAGAGCAGGTCAGGCGCCTGCGCAGCCAGCCACGCGCGCAACCGTTCCATGCGCGCGCGAATGGAGTTGACGTTCCATGTCGCGATCTTCATGCTCAAGCTGGGATAGCAAGAAAAGAAGGCGCCGTGAAGATCTACACAGGATGTGATCATGCAGGGTTCGCCCTGCGCAACAAGCTGGTTGATCGTATGCGCAACCAGGGCCACGAGGTGGTGGACTTTGGCACCAACTCGGAAGCCGCGTGCGACTACCCCGAATATGCCGCCCTGGTAGCCAGCGCCGTGCGCGGCGATGTGGGCTCCGTCGGGGTGCTGGTGTGTGCCACCGGGCATGGCACAGCCATCGCGGCGGGAAAGGTGCGCGGCATTCGGGCGTTTGCTCCCAGCAGCGTCGAAGCTGCGCGCCTCTCGCGCTTCGATAACAACACCAACGTTCTCTGCCTGGGCGGTCGCATCCTGGCGGAAAGCGATGTTTTCGAGATCGTCGACACCTGGCTGTCCACCGGCTTTGCCGGCGGCCGTCACGGTCGCCGCATCGCCAAGATCGCGGCGATGGAAACCACCGCAGCCCTCAACTTTCTGGTCGAAAGCGAGCACCTACGTCTGGCCGCCAAGGGCATTCCGGCCAGCATCTGGGCGAAGGACGCCGCTGCTCTTGCACCCCCTGGCGGAGCGCGGGAAGGCATCAGCGACAACCTCGGCTGGCTCAACGCCCCCAGCGACATGGAACGTGAACTGGCCAGTATTGCAGCCTTTGCGGACCAGGTGCGCAAGGCGGGATTCCGGCGTGCCGTGCTGCTGGGCATGGGGGGCAGCGCGCTTGCGGCCGAGGTTTTGGCGCGGGTGTTTGGGCCGGCCGCGGGTTGGCTCAACGTGTTTGTGCTCGACTGCACTGATCCAGCGGCAGTGGCGGCAGTTGAGACCTCGGTCGACCTCGATCGCACCCTGTTCGTGGTCGCTTCCAAGTCCGGCAGCACTCCTGAAGTGTGCGCCTTTGAGCGGTACTTTTGGGCCAAGCTGTTGCACCGCTGGGCTGGCGACGCGAGCCAGGCCGGGCAGCACTTCGCGGCCATCACCGATGCCGAGACCGAGCTTGCCAAACGGGCCTCGGCCAACCACTACCGTCGCGTGTTCAACAACCCACCCGACATCAGCAGCCGCTTCTCCGCGCTCGCCAGCTTTGGTCTGGTCCCGGCGGCGCTCATGGGCATCGACATCAGCCGCCTCGTGGCACGCGCCAAGACCATGGCTGCCGCCTGCCGGGAAGCCACCCCGACCCAGAACCCCGGCGTGACCTTGGGGACGCTCATGGCCGCGCTGGCCGCAATCGGCCGTGACAAGCTAACNNCCGTCGGGCTACCGTCCCGACCGCCTGTTTGTCGTGGTCAGGCTGCGCGGCGGAGCCCCGCCTGCGCCAGCCGAACAACTGGAAGCCATCACCACCGCCGGGCATCCGGTCTACGAGATCGAGCTGGGCGACAAATACGATCTCGGCGCCGAATTCTTTCGCTGGGAGTTTGCCACCGCCGTGGCGGCTAGCCTGCTGGAGGTCAATCCCTTTGACGAGCCGGAGACTGTCGCGGCCAGGCAAGCCACCACCCGCCTGCTCGACGGCTATCGACAGACCGGCCAGCTTCCCAGTCCGCCGGGCGTGGTGGCTCCCGCCGACGCAGCCATCGTGAAGCATTTGGCAGCGGCCAAGCCCGGCGACTATCTCGCGATCGACGCCTTTTTCCAGCCCACGCCCGAGCGTGATCGCTTATTGGGCTCCATCCGGACGCTTTGCCGCGACCGGCTTCGCCTGGCGACCACTGTGGGCTATGGGCCGCGCTGCCTGCACGTCGCCGGGCAACTTCACCAGGGCGGCCCGAGCACTGGAATCTTCCTGCAACTAGGCGCCTCGGTCACGGCCGACTTGCCGGTTCCCGACGAGCCATTTACCTTCGGCGTCCTGCGCGACGCCCAGGGGTTGGGCGATCTGGAAGCGCTGCAAGCGCGCGGCCGCCGTGTCCTACGGGTTGACTGCGGCCCTGATCCCGACGCCGGGCTGGCCACGCTGCTGGAAACGCTTGGCGCCCTCGGCCAGTAGCGCCGCGCATGGCCATGGTCCCGATCATAGACTCACACTGCCATCTGGACTTCGATGACTTTGGCAAAGATCTGCCTGCGGTTCTGCAGCGGGCTCGCCAGGCCGGCGTTGTGGCCATGATCTGCATCGGGTCAGGCCCGGATTTGGCGACCGCACAACGGGCCGCGGATCTGGCCGCCCGGGAGCCTGACGTATTCGCGGCCGTCGGAATCCATCCCCACGACGCAGTCAAAGTCGAGGATGACTGGTGGCCGCTACTGGACAAGCTGGCGCGAAGCCCACGCGTAGTGGGCGTGGGCGAAACTGGGCTCGACTACTTTTACCACCTTTCCCCCCGCGACAAGCAGGCCGAGGTCTTTCGGCGGTTCCTGGCGCTCAGTCGAGCCGCTCGCCGGCCCTTCATCTGCCACGTGCGCGATGCCCACGAGGATGCGCTCGCCATTTTGCGATCGGAGTCCCTCGGCGAAGAAGGCGGCGTCGTGCATTGCTTCTCGGGCAATTTGGAGCAGGCGCGCGGCTACCTTGATCTCGGCCTAGATTTGTCCTTCTCGGGAATCTTGACCTTCAAGAACGCCGACGAGATCCGCCGCGTGGCTGCATTTGCACCCCTGCACTCGATCCTGGTGGAGACCGACGCACCCTATCTGGCGCCCATGCCTCATCGCGGGAAGCGCAACGAGCCCTGCTTGGTGGTGAAGACCTTGGAGGCGCTGGCCTCGGTTCGCGGAATTCCATTTTCGCGCACGGCCGAGGCCACCGCGGAAAACGCGCAAAGGCGGTTCGCGCTGCCGGACATCGGAGACGTGGCGGGCGGGACCATTCCGGCACCGCCTGCCGCCTGACGCGGTCTTCTGGTGCCGATCCGGTTGACCGCTTGGGCGCGGGGACCGATACTCGTTTGGCCGTGCCAACCCCCGATCCCTCCCTCCCTCTGGTGCGAATCTACTTGCGCTACCCCGACGTGGACACGTTCGTCGCGCGCTTCGCTCCCAACGTGACCCGGGGCGGAGTGTTCTTGGCCAGCCGCAAGCCTCGGCCCGTCGGCGAGGTCGTGCGTTTCGAGATCTCGCTCGCCCAGGGTCCTCCCCTGCTGTGGGGTACGGGCCGGGTAACCTGGGTGCGCGAGTTCAATCCCGCGGAGCCGCACCGAGCCCATGGGATGGGCGTGCAGTTCACCTTCGTCGACCCCGAGTGCCGATCACTTCTGGATCGCCTGCTAGCGACGAAAAATGCCGCGCGACCGACGCCTGTCAGCGGAGTGCCCATCATCGTGCCCCGGCAGCCAAGCGGAGCGGCGCCCGCTGCCGGCGAGCAAGTGAAGTCACCCAGCCCCGAGGACCCTGGCGAATGGGCAGACGACGCATCGGTGCGACGGGCATCGGACCGCGCCCGCATGCTGGCAGGCGGCGCGGACGACCTGGAATCCCTCCTGCAGCGCACGCCCGACGAACCCACTACGCTGGAGCAGGCCCTGGCCGAGTTGCCCCGCATGCTGTCGAGCCGACGCACGACCGCGGCCATGAACGCCGCGGACAACAGGAGTGGGGCCAAAGACGGGGCGACGTAGCAAACCAGCATATTGTGAACCGTGGATCGAAGTTACCTCTTTCACACAGAGGGCACAGAGGTCACAGGGCGGCCTTGCGGCCGCAACCAAAGGGCGGAAGGTGATTCATCCCGTCAGCCGCCGGCCGCTGAGAACACAGAGGNNCCGGGCGAGGATCCGCCTCGGCAACTCCCACAGCTCGTCCGCGCCGGGCAGGCGCAAGAGCCGAAGGCCCAAACCGTAGCTGACGAATCCAGCGCCGATGGTGGCGAAGAGCAGCAGGGCGTGTGCCAGGCGGCGCGTCCCCCAAGGCCACGCTATGCCGGCGCGAGTGAGCAGCCAGGAACTCGCCCACCAGGCCACTGCCGCCACGGCCGCCAGTGCGACGTTGCAGAGAATCAGCCGGGCCACCTCATGCCAGCGGCCCGGTCGCGGCGCGCGGCCGATAACCGGACCGAAGCGAAGCCGCAGGACCGCCAAGTTGGCCAACGCACCGATGGTCGTGCCCAGGGCCAGCCCAGTTGCCCCCAGACGACGGTAGGTCAACCCGTTGAACAGGAGGTTGGCCACCACCGCTACCATCGAGGCCACCATTGGAATGCGGGGCCGGTCCACGGTGAAGAAGGCCGGCGACAGCACCTTCACCAGGCTGTAGGGCAAGACGCCCAGCATGTAGGCCTGCACGATGGGCACCGTGGCCGCCGTGTTGGCCACCGAGAACTTGCCNNGCCGCTTCCTGCGAGGCGCGCGCCGTGGTCACGGTGGCTAGGGCCACGCCAAAAAGCCCCACCGGCAGGTAGAACAAGCGAAAGGCGTTCTGCAAGTAGGTGAGCGGACCTTGGCCCAAGGCCGCAGCGAACTGGGTGTTGACGAAGATGTTGATCTGCACCGCGGCCAGACCGACGGTGGCCGGCCCCATCAGGCGCACGATTCGGATCAGGTCGGAATCGCGCCAAAGCCCGGCCAAAGTCGGCCGCACGCGGTAGCCCAAACGCCACAGGCTGGGCAGTTGCACCACCGCCTGCACCAGTCCCGAGGCAGTGGTCCCTGCGCTCCAAACGATCAAGCCGGTGCGATCCGACGGGTGCAAGATGATCAAAGCCACGCCGCACAGGATGCTGGTCACATTGAACATGGCCGGCGCGTAGGCAGGGGCCAGGTAGTGGTGCTGGGCATTCAGCATGCCCATCCACACGGCGCTGACGCTGACCAAGGCCAAAATGGGCATCATAATCTTTGCAAACAAGCCGCCCACGGCGACCTGGGCGGCGTTGCCGCTAAAGCCACGCGAGATTAGCCACACAAGCTGGTCAGAAAAGACCATCCCGGCCAAGGTCAGACCGCCGGTCAACGCGAGTACGCCGCCCAGAACCAGATTGCCGAGCCTGAAGGCGCGCTCGCGCCCGCCATTATTCAACGCATCGGAGAAGGTCGGGACAAACGCGCTCGACAGCGCGCCCTCGGCAAACAGGTCGCGCAGCAGGTTGGGGATACGGAAAGCCGCTACATAGGCGTCGGTCAGCCCGCTGACCCCGAATACCCGTGCAAAGATGGCGTCTCGTACCACGCCCAGCACGCGCGACACGAGGATTGCCACGCTGACATTGGCGGAGGAACGAAGGGCGCTGGACACTGTCCTCGACGTTAGCCGTCCCCGGGGCCAACGTCCATTTCGTTGGGGTTACCGGATGAGCTATCTACCGGCGTGGCGTCATCAGCAATCGCA
>PMBS01000166.1 GCA_003153015.1 Myxococcales bacterium | reverse complement strand
GAGGACGTGAAAGCCAACCAGGTACGCGAGAAGGTCTGCGGGCCCTGGTTGCTGTATGCCAACTCGACGACGACCGCAGGCAGCGCCGGACAAGACGCGCTTTGGGCGGACGCCAAGCAGCGTCTGATCGTGGAGAAAGCAGCCTGGCCCTATAGCTGGGAGACGGACACGCGCTATCCGCCCAAGTCTGCTCGAGGCACGGTGAAAGGCCAGATCACGTACACCGATCCCGCCCAGCCGACGGCCTCGGTTGCCAACGCCTGGGTTGGGCTAGCGGATCCACCGGCAAATGGCCTGCCCAATTTCGAGCATCAAGCCTGGGACTACCAATACTGGGTTCACGCCGACGGCCAAGGAAACTTCACCCTCGCTAACGTTCGCCCCGGCACCTACACGCTGCACGCATTCGTGGCGGGAATCCACGGGGTCTATGTCGGTCAGAGCAACGCGGTGGTGGCGACGGCCGGCGGGACGACCGACCTGGGCACTGTGACCTGGACCCCGGATCGCAAGGGGCCTACCGTCTGGGAGATCGGAGTTCCCGACCGCGTGCCTGCGGAATTCTACCGCGGCGATCAGGCGTGGCACTACGGGACAGCCTCACTTTTCAGCAAGGATTTTCCCAGCGGGATCAACTACACCGTCGGGACCAGCACCCCGGCAAAGGACTGGAACTTCCTGCAGCCGGGCGGAACCTGGAACGTACAATTCAATGTCGCCTCGATTCCGGCCGGCGCGACCGGGGCCTCGCTGGTGCTTGATTCCGCCGGTTCCAATGGGGTGACTTTGAGCGCTTCGTTCAACGGCACCAAGGTCGGCTCCGCCAGCATTTCCTATAATGACTCCTCCATCGCTCGCGACCAACCCCATGGGGTGTGGCTGAGCGGGCGGATTGCCGTGCCGTTGGCTCAAATCAAGACCGGCTCGAACACCCTGGCCGTTTCTTCGAGCGGCAGCATGATGTGGGACTACCTGCGGCTGGAATGGGTCACGCCGTAGCGGCGTGTTGGCGCTCCTATAGGGACAGTTCTGGGATCATGACCTTTGGCAAGAGCAGATAGCCAAGATCGTCCGAGCCGATCGGTCTTCGACAATCCCTTCCGACTTTGCTTTCGTCGGGTGCCTCCTGGGTTGAGTCGTGCTAGACGCTGGGGCTGTCCGCGGAAGCATCCCCTTGTATCTCAAAGTCGCGCTTGCCATCGTCGCCGGTGCCACCTTCTTGGTGTCGTCCGCTCGGGCCGAACCATTCGTCCCGGAAGTCAGCCCTGCGGCCGCGCCCGCTGGTGCCCCCGTCACCTCGCAGCCCGCCAAGCCTTTTGACACGGGTGCCGCTTGGAGAGGATGGTACCTTGGCGGTCATGTCGGCTACGCCCACGGGGCGGCAAACACAACCCTCTGCGACTCGGCGCCGCCAAGCTCGACCAGTTCGTTTGGAAGCCTCCACGGCGGAGTCCTGCTCGGCTACGGAGTTCGGCTCCGATCCAGGCTTCTGCTCGGGCTGGAGGCCGATGTCTCATTCCCCAACTTCCTCGATGACGATGACCTGGTTTCGTCGCGCAAGACGACCGGCGGCAGCGTAGCCGAGAGGCTCGATCTTCTCAGCCGCGCGCGCGGCCGGGTTGGCTATGCGTTTGATCGGTGGCTGGTCTATGGAGCGGGCGGCTTCGTGTGGTCGCTGGGACGATTCATTGAAAGCCTGGGTCAGACCGACGCGCAGGATGAGAGCCTGCATTTCCGCCCAGGCTGGACCACGGGGGCCGGTATCGAGTTCGCCTTTGCTCCGCGCTGGACCACCAGACTCGAATATCTCTACGACCGGTTTGCAACGACCAGCGCAAGCTTTGCCTCGGGCGCGGGCACCGAATCGACGATGGCCCTGCACAGCGTGCGGCTGGCGCTCAACTGGCAGATCCACACGGCCGCGGCCGATGGCCCTGGGATGAAGCCCGTCACGGCCTCGGGCGGCGACGAGCACAACTGGAGCATTCACGGGCAATCCACCTATGTCGAGCAGGGCTATTTCGGCTTCCATTCGCCCTATGAGGGCGCAAACAGTCTCTCCGCGGCGAGCCAGGTGCGCAACACCGCGAGCGCGACCGTATTTTTCGGTAGACGCCTCTGGCCCGGCGGCGAGATCTACTTCAACCCCGAGCTCATGCAGGGCTTTGGCCTGAACGACGTGCATGGGCTGGCCGCTTTTCCCAACGGCGAGGCGCAGAAGTCGAGTTTCCGTTTCCCGCGTTTCAATGCCGCGCGATTGTTCTTGAGCCAGACCATCGAGTTGGGCGGCGAGAAGGAGATCGTCGAGGACGGGCCAAACCAGCTTGCCGGTAGGCGCAGCGTCTCGCGGCTCACCGTGACCATCGGCAAGTTCGCGGTCCTCGACTACTTCCTGCTCAACTCCTACGCGGGCGAGCCCCGCACGGCGTTTCTCAACTGGAACGCATACGGTGGCGGCTCCTACGACTGGACCATGGACAGGTTGAGCTGGACCTGGGGCGGACTGGTCGAGCTGAACCAGAAGCGTTGGGCTCTCCGGGCGGGATATTTTCTGCTTCCGGAGGTATCCAACTCCAACACCTTCGATACCCACGTCTTGCAGCGCGGGCAATACACGGCCGAATTGGAACTGCGATATGCGCCATTCGCCAAGCCTGGCAAGCTGCTGGTTTTCGGATGGCTCAGCCATGGAAACATGGGCAGCTACTCCGAAGCGCTCGCCGAGTCAGCTACGACTCCCGGCTATCCCGACATCACCCTCACCCGCAGGGAAAGGACCAACTACGGTTTTGTCGCTAGCGCCGAGCAGGCAATTGCGGCCGATCTGGGGGCTTTCTCACGCGCGAGCTGGAGTCCAGGGCAGACCGAGATCATGGGATGGACCGATTGTGATGAGAGCCTCTCTGTGGGCATGGCGCTGAAGGGAACTCGTTGGGCGCGACCCAACGACACCGTTGGTGTCGCGTGGGTGGTTGAGGGCCTGTCGGCGATCAGCCGCCAGTACTTCGCCGCCGGCGGCATGGGAATCCTAATCGGCGACGGCAAGCTCAATTATCGGCCCGAGATGGTCCTCGAAACCTACTACGCGTTCAGCCCGGTCAAATGGGCGGCGCTGACTCTCGACTACCAGCTTGTGGTTGACCCTGGCTACAATGCTGACCGTGGGCCGGTCTCGATTTTCTCCGGTCGCCTTCACGTGGGGTTTTGACCCAGGACGTTCCAAGGGCATTCGAGCTGTCGCGTGGTCTTCCCGGGTTGAGTCGTGCTAGACGGAGGGGTCGTGCTTGTCGAAAGGAGCATCCCCTCGGCCTGCGAGGTTGCGCTTGTCATCGTCGCATGTGTGGCGTTTCTCGTGTCGCCAGCCTGGGCCGAACCCCCTGCGCCGGAAGCCAGCCCCGAGCCAGCCTCCGCTGTCCAGGCTGATCAACCTCCCGCTTGGCTGGCTCGGGTATTGCGGCCCGAAGACTGGAACGCGAACTTCCAGACCACCTACATCTGGCAAATGCACCCGGCCTTCCCGGCACCTTGTCCCAATCCCGACGGACCCCACAGTATCAAATCGTCGCACGAGACGGGCTACACGCTCACCGCCACGCTCTTTCTGGGGCACCGGCTTTGGCGAGGTGCTGAGTTGTTCTTCAATCCGGAGATAATCCAGAGCATCGATCTGTCCGGTCTGCACGGCATTGGTGGCCTAACCAACGGCGAGAATCAGAAGACCGGAGGCCCAACCGCGCGCTTGTACAGCGCGCGGGCTTTTCTTCGTCAGACCATCAGGCTGGGCGGGAACGAGGCGCCTGTCGAGGCAAGCGCGAATCAGTTCGGCGGGCAAAAGCCTTCCCGTCGCTTGGTCGTGACCGTCGGGCAGATGGCGCTCATCGACGTTTTCGACAACAACGCCTTCGCACACGACCCGCGTATCCAGTTCCTCAATTGGGCCTTGTTTGCACACGGTGCTTCGGACTACGCCGCTGATGCGCGCGGCTACACCGTGGGTTTCGCCGTCGAATACTATCGCGACGATTGGGCTTTCCGCTTTGGTCACTTCGCGCAGCCCAAGCAGTCCAACGGCCTGGCGCTCGACTACCGGCTCTGGGCTCATTTCGGAGAGAACCTTGAAGTTGAGCACCAACACGCCCTTTGGGGACGCAAGGGAAGTGTGCGCCTGACGCCCTTCCTCAACTACGCCAGGATGGGCGGGTTCAGGGACGCGCTGGCCTACGGCGCCGCAACCGGTGGCACTCCTGCCGTCGCCGACGTGCGACGCGATCGAGCGAAGCTCGGTCTTGGGGTTGGCTTGGACCAGGACCTCACCCGCGACGCTGGCCTCTTCGGCCGCTATAGCTGGAACGACGGGCGCACCGAGACCTATGCCTTCACTGAGATCGATCAATCGTTGACCGCGGGCCTTGCCATGCGCGGGCGGCTGTGGTTTCGCCCGCGTGACACGGTAGCGGCCGCGTTCGCGCAGAACGGCCTCTCGGATCCGCACCGCGACTTCCTGGCTGCGGGTGGCCTGGGGAACTTCCTGGGCGACGGCTGGCTCAACTACCAGCCCGAGCGGGTGTTCGAGGCCTACTATTCCCTCAATGCCTTTGCCGGCCTGTGGCTCACGGTTGACGGACAGTACGTGATGAATCCCGGCTACAATGCCGATCGTGGGCCGGTCAAGTTCGTGGGCTGCCGGCTCCACCTTGAGTACTAGTCGCGTGGGGAGCCCGCCGGCTTCGCCGGCGGCGTACCATCGCGGGAGGGTATGGCGAGGCCGAGCGAAGCGAGCGGGGAGGTGGTGGTGGGTGGGGGGCCGAAGGGCGAAGCGAACCCGCCCAGGGTTCCCATCAAAATAGGCGAAACTGGCGCGGCTGCTCGGCCGGTGCTAACTAGATCGAAGTGCTTCGTCTGCTGAAGTTCACTTTGGTCATCGGCCTTCTCGGCGCAGGGGTGTACTACGGCATGACCGTGAAGCTGGGTGAGCGCACCTTCTTCCAGCATGTCCGCGCCATCTGGGGGACCAAGGAAACCCAGGAGCTTCGGCGCGGTACCACGCAGAAGGTCGGCGGTCTGGTCGACCAAGCGACCGATCAGATGGTCAAGGGCGTAGCCAAGAATGCCCCAGGCAAGGTGCTGCTGCGCGGAGAGGGCAACGAAGTCGACCCAGGCCAAGTCCCGTCCCAACCCCCCCAAGAAAAACTGTCACCTCAGGATCGCAAGGCCCTGCGCAACATCATCGGGCAGGGTCGCCTCAAGCCGAGCGAGTGACCAGGCCGTCGGTCGGGTAGACTGCCGCTGCCAATGGAAGAGAAGCCGTATCAACAATTGGTCGACGATGCCTTTCGCCGCATCGATGCCGCGTTCGAGAACGTCGATCCCGACCTGGCAGAATCTACGTTTTCCCAGGGAACACTGACCATCGTGTTTCGTGAGAAGCAAGAGTTGCTTCTTTCGCCGCAGGCGCCGACCCGCCAGATTTGGGTCGCGTTTCGCGATCGCGCCTGGCACTTCGGCCGCCGCAGCGAAGGCGACGGCTGGATCGATGACCGAGGCCAGGGGCTCGATCTTTTCGCCCTGATCGAGGAACTGGCCCGCACCGCAGCGGGCGTGACCGTGACGATCTAGCTTTTTCACCACAGAGGACACAAAGGCCACAGAGCCGGATCGGAGAGAAGAAAGGGTGGGCTCCTGTCCGGTCCGAACCCCTTCTTCCCTTCCGACCTCTGTGTTCTCTGTGCTCTCTGTGGTGAGATCCGGATCCCTCGCCGCGAATTGGGCTGGGGGCACTATTTGATGGGCTTCCAGACCGCCTGGAATTCCGTCGCCTTGAGAATCGGATCCTCCACCGAGAGGATGTAATCCACCCGGCGGTTGCGCGGTTCATCGGTGTTGTCAAGGGTGGCCACCAGCAGCGCGAATTCGCCGTAGCCTTCGTAGGCGATGGGGATGCGCAAGCCATTCTTGCGGAACCAGCCGGCGATGGACTGGGCACGCCGGCGGGACAGGTTGAGGTTGTAGGCAGCGGTCCCTACGGTATCGGTGTGACCAGCTATGTACAACTTGATGGGGCCGAGATCCTTGTGCTTGGCCAGGGCATCGGCGATTTTGCCCAGGCTCGCCTGCAGCTTCGGCACTTCGGCGCGGTCGATGCTGGCCGAATCCGTGGCGAAGTTGACCTCTTCGTGCGGGATGTAGACCGACCAGGGGAAGAGGGCAAAGCTCTTGAACGCGCCACCGGCGTCGGTGACCTTGAGGTCCACCCGCCCCACCTCGGTGCCCTTGGCCAGGGGTTTCCACGTGACGGTCAGGGGCATCGCGGGGTCGTGGTCGGCGAAGTCTTGCTCGTGCTCGAGCAGGGGAGGGCCGCCGGACGCGCCGAGAATCCGCAGTTCCACCTTGCCGTCCGGGCTGGACACACGAATCGGCATCCGGCCCCCGGCCAGGTCCACCTGGCTCTTGTCAACAAGCACCGTCAACTCGCCGCCCACCAGGGTATCGAAATAGACCTGGCTGTCCTGGGGCTCGCCATCGACTACGCAGGTGACGCGGCCACTGTAGTGGTGCTTGCCGGGCTTTCCGTCGAGAAGCACCTCGCGCGTCTCGCCCACGCCCATGGCGCCCAGGTTCTGGCCCACGTTCTTGCCGTCTTCTCGGTTGAGCATGACCTCGACGCGCCCAAGCTCCTGCAGAGCCGTGATCTCTAGCTTGGGCTTCTGGCCCAGTCCGACCTTGGTGACCATACGGACCTGAATGGCGTCGGCACGGGCAGTAAGCGGGAAGCTAACCGCGAGCAGGAAGAACGCCGGGACCAGGAGACGTTGGCTAACAGCAGCAGAGCACATGGCCGGCTATGCTACCGCGAAAACCGAGATGACGGCCCAACAAGAAGAACAGACATCGTCACCCGGCGCGCAAGAACTGCGCTAGAGCGAGAAGATCGGTCGACCAGCCGAGAGCGTCTGCGACCAAGCCTCGGCGGCACGCATCTAAACTACCAGACAATGTTGCGAACCACACCGATACGGCTGATAGGTCTGGGACTGGTGCTGCTGAGCGCCGGGGGTGTCATTTGGTTCACAGCATCGACTGGGGCAAACACCATGGCCAAGGCTGACGAAAGCGGGAAACTGAGGAGCAGCAAGCTGCGCAAGAGCCTCTCGCCGATGCAGTATCACGTTACGCAGGAATGTGGTACTGAGCCTCCATTCGAGAACCCGTACTGGAACAACCACGCCGACGGCATCTACGTCGATGTCGTGTCAGGCGAGCCCCTCTTCTCGTCGGGTGACAAGTACGACTCAGGCACGGGTTGGCCCAGCTTCACCCGCCCGCTCGAACCTGGGAACGTGGTGAGCAAGACCGACGACTCGCTGGGCACGGAGCGCGTGGAGGTGCGTTCGCGCCAGGCCGACTCGCATCTAGGGCATGTTTTTGACGATGGACCCGCGCCGACGCACCAGCGCTACTGCATGAACTCGGCTGCCATGCGCTTTGTCCCTGTGGATCGTTTGGAGTCAGAGGGATACGGCAAGTACCTGGCCCTCTTTGGGCGGAAGCCGAGCCATATGGCCGCGACCGACGACAAGGCGGCACCAGCCGTGCAGGCAAAGACCGAAGTGGCCACCCTCGCGGGCGGCTGCTTCTGGGGGGTGCAGGAGCTCATCCGCAAGCTCCCTGGAGTCATCAAGAGCACGGTGGGCTATACCGGCGGGTCTCTGGCCAATCCGCGCTACCAAGACGTTCACACCGGACGCACCGGGCACGCGGAGGCTGTGCAAATCGTCTTTGATCCCCGACAGATCAGCTACGAGAGCATTCTGCGCTACTTCTTCCGCCTGCATGATCCGACCACGCTCAGCCGGCAAGGCAACGACATGGGCTCGCAGTACCGGTCAGCGATTTTCTGGAACAGCGACGAGCAGCGACGGACGGCCGAGCGGGTGAAGGCCGAGGTTGATGGTTCCGGCAAGTGGGACAAGAAGGTGGTGACCGAGATCGCAAAGGCGGGCCCATTTTACCCGGCCGAGGAATACCACCAGGACTACCTGCAGAAAAACCCAGGTGGATACACCTGCCACTACTTGCGCGACTGACGGGCTACATAGTCGTCCGCTCGAAGATTCGGGTACGCGGCCTGCCAGTGCTTTGCGAAAAGCGCCGCCATGATTGCGTAGCGTGGGCCATCCCGGCGCAGGGCCACGCCATAGGTGAAGGCGTCGGGATAGAAGACATAGTGCTGCCACAGCTCGTCGCTGTCGAGCAGGTCGCGCAGCATCTGGGTATGGTCAGGGTGGGGCATCCAGATCACGTCCGGCTGGCGGCGCCACAACTCCGCGGCTGAGAAGCCGTTGCGCGCGAAGATCGGGTCGTGCAGACCGAGCAGATCGATGATCGCGGCGCGGGAGGCGTACGCGCCGACCAGGCCATGCTCGGACATGGCGAAGGTCGTGCCCGGCGGGGCCGCGGCCGCCAGTTCTGCGATCTCTTGCGAAGCCCGCCACGAATCGAGGTCAGGCAGCGGCGCGGCCGCGGAAATAGCATAGCCGCCGAGTGAGGCCAACGCCTGGGTCTGGGCGCGGCCCTGGTAGGCACGGCCTGCAGCCTGCAGCGCCTGGGCGCCGCCCAGCAGCGCGAGCAATGCGCAAGCCAGACGAACCAGCAGCGATCGCGCAAGACGAGGTGCACTCTCGGGCGATGCTAGCACTTGGGGCAGCCCCTGCATCCACCGGTCAGTGAGCAACGCGCCCGCTACCACGAAGAGCGGCAGCGACGGAAAGTAGAAGCGTCCCAAATGGCCCATGATCTGGTTGACCGAGAACAGGGCGGCGAGTGTGGCCGCCGCAGGGACGAGCAGCACCAGCAGCAATCGGAGGCTTGCCCGTCGAGAAAAGAGCACCGCTGCCACCAAGAAGGGCGAGACGGTCGCGAGTGCGACTTCGAGGAAGAAGAATGGATTCCAAGTGAACTCGCCAACGAAGCCCCGGTAGTACCAGGGCTGCTTGGCGTAGAATGCAAGCGGCAGGGGCGTGCCGAGAAGACGCCATTTGAGCATCAGGTCTATCAGCACTAGCCCGCCGAGGGTGCCCGCCCAGATGATCAGGGGGCGCAAGCGCGGCGCCGGCGCGAGCAGCAACAAGGCCAGAAGCGGGCAGAGCGCCGCAATGATCACGTTGTCCGGCCGCGCTTCGATGGCAAGCAAGCCCACGCCCGCTGCGGCCAGGGCCCGCGCCGACGACGGCTTTTCTCCCAGCCGCAGCGACGCGAACACCACGACGGTGTTGGCCAGGGCGGCCAGCATGGTGTCCATGCCAGTGTGAGCGTGGAAGAAGAACGCCTCGCGAAAGCAGAGGAGCGGCAGCAGTACCGCGCCCCAAAGCAGGAAGTTGCCGCGCAGATGGAGCTCCTGGGAGAAGCGCGCGCAAACCGTGACCAAGGCGGCCAGCAGCACAAGGGCGGCCACGCCGGATGCAATCTGCACGTCTGCTGCGAGGGGTCCGGGGAGCAGCCAACCAACCAGCGTGACCAGAAGAAAGTGGAGCAGACTCGTCACGCCGTAGACCGGCGCCTCGCCCGGGTTCCAAGCCAACCAGTGACCTGCTAGAGCATTGTGGGCGTAGCGCAGATACATGTACGCGTCGTCGAAATCCGTGGGCTCGGCGCGTAGCAGCGCGTGGAGCCGTTCCAGCACGACAGCCACGACAGCCAGCGCAAAGAGCAGGCGCAAGGCGTTCGGTGTTCGCGCGCGTGCGGGCAGCACGGGCCCAGTCTATGACATGGGCATCGACTGGGGGCAGTCAGTTGTGGGACTATTCAATCGGTTTCCATGCCAGCGCCACGGAGGACAAAATGGGGCTTGCCTTGGTTGAAGTCACTATTGTCGTCGAGGATGAGTTCGGGATTCCTATTCCCGACGAGGACGAGCATCGCATTGCTACGCCGCGTGCGCTGGTGGACTACCTGATGGAGAAGCTGGCTCCGCCGCCGGAGGCGGCAACCCATTCCAGCCAACGCGCCTTCACCACCCTGTGTGAGGCCATCGTGCATGTGCTCGGGCCGCAGCACCACGAGATTGTTCCCTCGACGACATGGGAAAGCCTGCTACCTCGCTCGCATGGCCTGGCCGACAAGGCGTGGTACGCGATCGAAGAACGTGTGGGCGGTCCCCTGCGCCGCGAGCATGGGGCCGCGGCAATTGTGGGACACACGGCCCTCCAGATTTCCGAACGCGGCACACCAGGTCCGCAGGAGGTGGTGCGTATGCGCACGCGCGAAGAGATCGCGACTACCGTGCGCCGTCTCATTCACGAGAAGCTTGAGGTGAAGGAATTCACCGACGACACGCCGTTTGTGGCCATGGGATTGGATTGACGCTCCAACTTTACGACATCAGATCCGCCTTCGAGAGCCGGCCGACAANNCGAGCACCGGAGCGGAGCATACACACACGGTATGTGAGCACCGGAGCGCAGCGACGGCACAGTCAGCGGGTCGGATCGCGTGGGCGCAGGCGAGCTTTGCTCGCCGAAGCCCGTCGCGGGAGGGTTTGGGAACCCTCTCAGGGTTCCCATCACAATCGTCGGCCGTCGGCGAATCGAAGAACTGACGTAGGCTTTCTAGCGAAGGCGGCGCAGGTGCTCGCGCGCCACGGGCGCGGACAGGTGACCGGGTGAGCGCGCCAGCAATTGCGTGAAAGCCGCAGCCGCCTCGGCCCGCCGTCCCAGCGCTTCGAGGGCCAGCCCGCGCCCGAAACAGGCCTCGTCGTTGGCCGGCAGGGCAACGAGAGCCCCATCGAAGTCGGCCAAGGCCGATGCCGCTCGGCCAAGGCCGAGCAGGGCAAAGCCGTGGTTGCTGCGGGCCTGAGGGGTAAGCAAGCCGTCGAGCCAGGCCGCGGCTTGAACCATCTCGCCCAGGCGCAGGGCCACCGCTCCCAAGTCCTGTCGCACGCCGGCCTGCCAGCCCGAATCCAGACATGTCCCGCTTCCCGCTGCCAGGGCCTCCTGATAGGCGCGCAGGGCGGCCTGATCGTCGCCGGCGCTACGGTCAAAATCGCCCAACCGGCGCTGCCACTCGCATTCGGGAAGCGTGGCCCCGGGCGGCCTTTGCCGCAAGGGAACCGGCTGCAAGCCCGTGGTCGGCGCGTAGCTGAAGCTGAGCGGAATCTCTAGTTGGTCGATGAGGTCAGCGCGTTCGGGCAGGCGGCGGGTGAACACCAGTCCGTCGGCCGCCCGATACACCAGCGCCCACTTTTCGGGTTCGAACCACGCGCCCCGCGGATTGACGGTGGGATAGGTAAGCAGGGCGGCGTCGACCGAAAAACCGTCGAGTAGGTGTTGCCATTGCTCGCGCGATAGATCCGTGCGGCGTAAGATCGCATGGAAGGATTCGGGATAGCCGTTGATGCGTGGATCCTGGAATACGCGGAAGCGCGGCCAGCCGTGCCAGGTCAAGTACGAGCCGACTTCGAGGTCGTTGTACATGCGGCCGCGTAGCCCGTGTTGCTCGGCAAAGGCGATGGCGGTTTCGGGCAGCAAGCCAGCTTCGAGACCGATGTCGAACCAGTGGCCACCGGCAAAGGCAGTCTGGGCGCGGGGAAGCACGGTCAGCGCCAGCAGGGCCGCGGCCGCCGACCACGCGAGCATCCGGCCACGCATGCGAATAGGGCGACTAGCCGCGACCGCCAGGGCCGGGCCTGCCAAGATGGAAAACTCGGCCACGAAGCGGATGCGCAAAGCCCCCAGCAGGGCCAGTGCGAGCAGGGGAGCGAGAACGCGCAGAGGAATCAGAGGCCGCGCTCTTCGCACGAAAACCGACGGCGCTGCCGCAAGGGCAAGACCCGCCAGCAAGAAGAAGAAGGGCCCATCGAGCGGCCAGCGCGCCGTCCGATATTCCTGCAGGGGCCGCAGCCACGGCATCCGAAAGTGATTGGCAATGTATGACAGGCAGCCAAGCCCCGAGGGGGTGGCGAACAGCAACGGCAGGAGGGCCAGGCCAACCAGCAAGGCCCGCCGGCTCCAATCCCGCACCCCATCCAGCCACGTGCCGGCTGCGTAGAGCAGGAGGATAGTGGGCGCCAGGAAGAAGCACGAGTTGCTATTGGCCCACAGCAGCCCGGCCGGAACCAGCAGCCACAAGAAACGGGGCCGTCCCGCTTCCGCGCGCTCAAGTGCCAAGAGCAGCAGGGCCAAGCCGAGGAAGGTCACCAGGTGGGGACGTTCAACGAAGCGCGGCTCTGCTGACCAAGCTGCCAGCGCCAAAGCCAGGGCCGCTAGGGCCGGGTGGGCTCCGCGCCGCACAGCCACACGAAAAAGCACGGCCCATGTGCCGAGCACGAAGGCGGTCTTGAGCAGCACCGTGCCCGGGATCCCTGCGATGCGATGGGCCAGCGCCAGCACGATCTGGAAAAGCCACGCCAGATTGATGTCCGTGACCGCCGGATAGGTGAAGGAGAGCAGATTCTCGGTGGGCACGTGACCGGTGGAAAGAATGATCTCGCCCAGCCGCAGGTTGAAGAACAGATCCGTCTCGTCCATGGGTACGAGGCAGCGCCCCGCGATGAACAAGAGCAGGAGATAGACCACGGCGACTCATCATGCCGGAGTGTTGTCACTGGGCCAAGCAGGCATGACAACCAAGCATCCGTCACATCTCTCCGCTCTCCGGGTGGAGCACCTAGTCAACAACCTACCCCTGGCCGATAGCTGACTCCACACGTCCTAAATCCAATGCTAGCGCGCCCGCGCGCCCGTCTTCTCGGTCCGGCGCACCCTCGGGGAGGCTTGCATCCCTGCTTCTAGTAAAAGAGGACTCGCAAGGTATGAATTAGAGGCTATGCTTGATTCGGGGGGGGACCATGTACGCGAGTCAAAAGTCTTCTCGGCCGACACGCGAACCCGGTGAGTTTGCAGATGATCGGCAGGCTCGCATCGATCAGTTGCTGGAATGGCAGGCCTGGCAGCAGCGCCTGTTCGAGGCGATCCGTGCGGTCAATGATGAGAGTTCCAGCCAGCGGGGCGCAGTCTTCTTCGACGCACTGACCGCCCGTCTGGCCACGGTGCTGGGCGCCGATGTGGCCTTCGTGGGCCAGTTGGGTTTGGATGGCACCAGCATGGAAATTGTCTCGGTCTTCGGCGACGGCAAGCGCGCCGAGCCGTTCTCGTATTGCCTGGCCGGAACCCCCTGCGCCCAAGTGATCGCGAACCGGGTGTACGCACACAGCAAGGATGTGGTGCGTCTCTTCCCCGAGGACACCCTGCTGGCCGAAATGGGGATTCACGCCTACGTGGGCGTGCCTTTGCGCGACGCCGACGGCAAGAGCATCGGCATCCTGGTGGGCCTGTTTCGCCGCGACCTGGATGATGCGGAGTTTGCCGAATCGGTGCTGCTGTTCTTCGCGCCGCGGGTGGCCCTGGAGATACAGCAGGCGCGTTCCGAAGGTGTCCTGCGCCAGCGCGACGAGGCCCTGCACCGGCTGATGGACGCAAACGTAGTCGGCTTCGTGGTGGCCGATCTGGAAGGCCGCATCCTCGACGCCAACGACGCATACCTGGCCATGACCGGCTTCAATCGCGAAGACCTGGTGCTTGGGCGGATCCGCTGGCCCGAGATGGCACCGTCCGAAGAGGCCGCGGACCAACCGACAACCGTGGAGCGGTTGCTGGCGCAGGGCTCGTCCAAAGCATGGGAAGTGGAATGGGTACGCAAGGACGGGACGCGCGTACACGTCGTGCTGGGCGGCGCGCTCATGGATGCCAGCCGAGGGCGCGTCGTCGCCTTCGTCCTCGATCAGACGGAGCACCATCGCGTTGAACGCGAGCGGCAAGAGGCGCTGGCGCGCGAGCACGCGGCCCTGGCCGAGGCTGAGGAAGCGAACCGGGCCAAGGATCGCTTCCTAGCGGTGGTGTCCCACGAATTGCGCAACCCTCTGTCGCCCATAACCATGGCGGTGCAGATGCTCCAGGCCAGCGTTCCCGCAGATGAGCGCGTGCAGAATGCTTTGCGCATCATCGAAAGAAACGCACGGCACGAGGCGCGCCTAGTGGACGATCTGCTCGATCTGGCGCGCGCGTCACGAGGCGCGCTGAACATCGAGCGCAAGCCCATGGACCTGGGCCGCCTGCTGATGGATGTGCTGGCGACTATGCACGCAGATGCGAGACGTTCGGGGATACAGCTTGAGGGCACGTTCGAGCCGGGTGTCTGGGTGAACGCGGACGCCACGCGCATGAGCCAGATCGCCATCAACCTGTTGTCGAACGCACTGAAATTCACCCCGACTAGAGGTCGAGTCACCACGCGCCTGCAACGCCACGGCGATAGCGCACGCTTCAGTGTCGAAGACACAGGCGTCGGCATCGAACCCGAGCTTCTGCCGCGCCTGTTCGCGCCCTTCGTGCAGGGATCTGCGGGAGTTTCCCGACCGGCTGGCATGGGTATTGGATTGTCGATCGTGCGGTCGCTGGTCGCGTTGCACGGGGGCAGTGCTCGGGTGGAAAGCGAGGGCCAGGGGCGGGGTGCGCGTTTCATTGTCGAGTTGCCCACCATCGCGCCGCCGCCAGCCGCCGAGGCGCCTGCCTCGCTTGCGCCAACCGGGCCCCGTGTCCTGGTGGTCGAAGACAACGACGACGCCCGCGAGACGGTCGCCACCTGCCTGGGCATGCGGGGGTACTCGGTGGCAACCTGTGCGACCGGCGAGGCGGCTCTGGACTGGCTTAGCCGGGAGCGGCCAGGAGTGATCCTGGTGGACATTGGTCTGCCCGGCATCGACGGCTATCAATTCTTGCGTGGGGCGCGCCTGGTAGCGGGTTGTGCCTCGATCCCTGCCCTTGCGGTGACCGCACTGGGAGAGCCCGATGACTTGAGGCGTACGCGCGAGGCGGGCTTTGCCGGGCATGTGATCAAACCCTTCGATGTGGACGAACTGGCGCACCGGATTCACACCTTGCTCGTCGACGGCCGCCCGGTGGGCGCCCGTGCGGCGTGATGGCGGTTCAGTCGGAGCCGCATTCGTCCGACGCCGCCCGCACGGTCTTGCGCAAAGACCCGGGCAATTCCTTCAACGATTTCGCGGACATTGCACCTGCGTTACATGGACCGTTCGCAGTTGACAGCCGAGGACACCAAGGTTCACAGTTAACCGGGCCCTTTTCGCGCACAGTCCCACCAAGGTTCCGCAGAACATCGAAACATAGACGAGGCAAGGGTATCGCCATGCGCAAGAGTCTGAAGTTTGTCCATCATCGGGCGCTACCGCTCGTCGGAGTCTCGCTCGCTCTTCTGGGCTGTTCCTCCGGCCTGCCGACTGACGAGACGGAAACATCTTCGCAGACGCTCACGGTCGATCCGAGTGCAACGTACATAATGACTGGCGTTGCCAGCGGAAAGTGTGTGCAGATCGCTGGGCAAAGTCTGGCCAATTCTGCCCGCGCCCAACTCGGACCCTGCTCGAACTCAGCCAGCCAACAGTTTCGCTTTCCGGTCTATACGGGCAGCTACCGCCACATCGTGAATGTTGCGAGTGGAAAGTGTCTCGACGTGCAGTCCAAGTCCACGGCAAATGGGGCTGCGGTAATTCAATACACTTGCGGCAGTGGCACGAACCAACAGTGGTCGGTTGCCACTAACACAAATGGCTCGGTTCGACTGACTGCACGGCACAGCGGCAAGGTCATAGAGGCAAATGAAGGAGGGACGGCTGACGGCACCTACATCGTGCAGTGGACTTCGTCGGGCGCGACCTATCAGCAGTTCAACCTGACGGTATCGGGCACCGGCGGCACCGGGGGCAGTGGCGGGTCCAGCGGCACCGGCGGATCGACGGGCAGCTCAGGGGGAAGCACGGCATCCGGCGGTTCCACTGCCACCGGTGGCAGCTCAGGAGGGACCACGGCATCCGGCGGTTCCGCCGCCACGGGTGGGAGTTCAGGCGGGACCTCCGGCACAGGCGGCACGACGGTTACCCTGCCGGCCTTGGCCGATATTGAGGCCATCATGAGTAAGGTGACACGCTATGAAATCCAGCTAGGGCCCGAGGATCCGAGCTGGGTCAACAAATGGACCGAGGCCACCTTCTACATCGGGGTGATGGCCGCTTACTTGGCCACCAACGACCATACCTATCTGACGGATGCAACCAATTGGGCGCAGAAGAACAACTGGACGCTGCTTGGCTCGCCCACGCGGAGCGCGGACAACCAATGCGCCGGACAGGTCTACACCGATCTCTATCTGCAGAACCCGGTCGCCGCCAACGCGAGCATGTATCAGAGCACCAAGGCCAGCATTGACTTGGTCAAGGCAAGCCCGAAGCCGGGAATCGTCAAGAATGTCGATGACTGGTGGTGGTGTGATGCGCTCTTCATGGCGCCTGGGGCAGTGGTTCGCCTGGGCACAATTGTTAACGATGCCTCGTACTACAGCTTCCTCGACACCATGTGGTTCGCCACGCAGGCGGGCCTGCTTGACAGCAAGACGGGGCTGTTCTGGCGTGACTCGACCTTCGTCAACGGCAGCGCCTATTGGTCGCGCGGCAATGGCTGGGTCATGGGCGGCATCGCGAGAGTCTTGCAGTACCTTCCAGCCTCGGATGCTAGGCACGCTGACTACGTCAGTCTGCTAAACACCATGGCCGCCGCGATCAAGCCCTGGCAACAATCTGATGGCACGTGGCACTCGGACCTCACGCACCCAACGAAATACCCAAATCCAGAGGTCAGCGGTACCGGCCTCATCAGCTACGCCCTCGCCTATGGCATCAACCAGGGATTGCTTGATCGTGCGACCTACCTGCCCGTCGTAGTCTCGGCCTGGAACGGTCTCGTGCAGCAGGTCGATGCGCAGGGCCGGGTTGGCTACATTCAAGCGACTGGAAGTGCGCCCGCGGCGGCGGGAGCCACAGAAACCCACGACTACGGTGTCGGCGCACTCCTGCTCGCCGGCAGCGAGATGGCGAATCTGGTGAAGTAGCTTCCCTTCTCACCAACTGGAGGTTGTTGCATGGAAAACCTGATAATTCCCTCTGCGATCCAGCGCATTCGTTCATTCTTGATTGAGATGTGCGGAATGAAGGTCAAGCCCTGGGCCACCACCGAGGAAACCCTGGCAGCACTCCACGCCACGATGGTCGCGCGCCACGCCTGCGACATATTCTGGACATCGTTGCGCGGGCTGCTCGAAACCCTGGCCCGCGATCTCAAGCTGCGGCAAGCGGCGTCGCCCGGCGCCCTGGTTGACAATGAGCTACTCGACAGTGAGCGCTACGCCACTCTGCTAGATGAGATCCGCGCCGCGCTGGCACGCCAGACGGCAGGGCCGGCAAGCTTTCGCCGCCTGGCCTCCGGCCTTTCGGTTCCGGCGCTTGGGCTCTTGCTGTTGCTCGGCGGGGTGGCCAGCGTCGGCTGCAGTGGGTCGGGCTTGCACGTCCAGGCGCGCGACGCGGGCCCGCCTGATGTCGTCGACACCACCCACCCCACACCTGATGCTTCGAATCCCATCACGTCGCCCGATGCACCTCCTGCACCCAGCGTCGTCGATGCCGGGAAGCCCGAGGCAAGCCCCGATCTCCCACGCATTATCGTGACGGTCCCTGACGCGCCTCCCGCACTAGATGCTGTGGCCGCTCCAGACGCGGTGGCACCCAGTCAGTCCGATGGGGGGGCCGCGGTAACCATCCAGGACATCATGAATAGCTGCGACATTTCTGCCCAGGAGCAACAACAGATCCTCACCTGCCTGGCGCAACTGGGCGATTCGTGGGCGGGCTTGGCCGAGGAACTTGCAGGCCTCAATTGCAGTGTTGTTGGCAGCGACCTTTACTGTCTTGCCCGGTCGATGATGTGCGGGGGAGATTACATCATTACATCGTCCGATCCGAACGCGCCGTGGATCTGTAAGCCCATACTCATCTACATGGGGGTTCGTTTCGTTTGAACGGGCACCCGCTTGATCAGGTGGCGCGCAAGCCGCACACCTGCATCTTCGAGATCACCCGTCGATGCAACCTACGCTGTATCCACTGCGAGAATCATTGCGGTGAGGTTTCGCGGCGCGAGCTGCCGACTGAACGAATCCGCGGCGTGGCGCGGGAATTGGCGCAGCTCGGCTGCCACGAGGTCGATGTCACGGGAGGCGAGCCGCTCTTGCATCCGGACTGGGACGATCTGTGCCGCGACTTCGCCGGACTTGGACTGCGAACCGCCTTGGTCACCAACGGCACCCTGCTCGATCAAGAACACCTGGCCCGCGCTCTCGACGCCGGGGTCGCGGCGGTCGGCATTTCGCTCGACGGGCTGCAAGCCACCCATGACCGCATCCGGCTTCGTCCCGGCGCGGGACCGTCCCCTTGGAGCGAGGCGGTGGCGGCCATCGAGCGCGCCCTGCCCCGGGTAGAAACCATCGTCATCACCGCGGTAAATCGACTGAATCTGGCGGAATTGCCCGCCTTGCGCGACTACCTGGCCGCCCTGGGCGTGCAACGCTGGCAGATCCAGTTGGTGATTCCCATGGGCCGGGCACTCGAAGCCGCGCAGCCGATCGTCATCGCACCCGCGGATCTGGAGACTTTGACTGCGTTTCTCGTCGAGGCGCGCGCCAACGGAAAGACGCCGCGAATCGACGCCAGCGACACCATCGGCTACTTCACCGAGCGCGAACTTGGTCTGCGCGGCTCAGCCGGCGCGCCGTCACTTTGGAGCGGCTGCCAAGCCGGCATTCGCGCGGTGGCCATCACCTATGACGGCCGGGTGCGCGGCTGTTCCGGCATGCCACCCGAATTCGACGCTGGTGATTTGCACGACGAATCGCTAGCGACGATCTGGAACGACGCCGAGCGCTTCGCTTACAGCACGCGTTTCGACGCCAGCAAGCTTGCTGGTCCCTGTGGCCGCTGCCGGGTGGGACCCTTGTGCCGCGCGGGTTGTACCACCATGGCCTACTGGACCACGGGGAGTATCTACACGAATCCGTTCTGTCTGCATCGCGTGCGCGGGGGCTGCGCATGAAGCCCTCACCCGCTCCTTTCGTCGCCGCGCTGGAACTGACCTTGCGCTGCCCGTGCCGATGCCAGACCTGCGGCTCGCACGCCGGTGCGCCGCGCGCCCGCGAGCTAGACCACGATGAATGGCTTGGCGTGATCGGCTCGCTCGCCGATCTGGGCTGCCGCCGAATCACGCTCATGGGCGGCGAGCCGCTACTCTATCAGCGCTGGATCGATCTGGTGCGCGCCGGCCGCGCCCGCGACATGTTGGTCGACCTGATCAGTTGCGGCCAGGGCCTGGATGAAAACGTGGCGCTCGCGATGCGGGATTGTGGCCTCCACTCGGTCACCATCAGCATCGACGGGCTAGCGAACACGCACGATGCGCAGCGCCGGGTTTCGGGTTGTTTCGAACAGGCTTTGCGCGCCATCCGATTCGTCGACCAAGCGGGACTGAAGGTGGGCGTGACCAGCCAGGTGAACCAAGGCAACTTGTCGGAACTGGAATTCCTGGCGCCGATTCTCGAAGACGCGGGCGTGCTTGGCTGGCAGTTGCAGTTGACCCTACCGCTGGGGCGCGCCGAGGAGCACCGATACCTCATCACACCGCCGGCTATGATGCCCGAGCTTCTGCGCGTGCTCCGCCGCCTGGCGCGGCGAGCTGGCCTGCGCCCGCACCTCACTGACAACATCGGCTATGGCACTGATGATGACATTGCATTGCGTACCATTCAGGGCGGCTTTCCGCGGCCGTGGCTCGGCTGCCGCGCCGGACTGGATGCGCTGGGGGTGACCAGTGATGGCCGGGTCAAGGGTTGCCTAGCCCTGCCCGATATCTGCACGGAAGGCAATGTGCGCGACGAATCTCTCAGCACGATGTGGAACGACCCGAATCGATTCGGCTACAATCGCAACTACACGCCCGCGCAGTTGTCTGGTGCGTGTGCCGATTGCGAGCAAGCCCAACGTTGCCGAGGCGGCTGCACCGCGACTGCCTACGCCATGCACGGAAGGCCGGGGATTAGCACCCACTGCTTCCTTCTCAATCTCCGCTCGGTGCCAACAGGCATTCCTACATCCGCGCACTAGCGCCAATCAGATAGCCGAGCAGGGCGCCGTAGAGGGTGGAGATGTACGGGCTCGACGTGATGGGACACGCGCCCGTGCGGCAGCCCACCAGCCTGTAGTAGGCGAACCCGAGCACGCCGCCGCCCACGGCAGAAGCCAACGTGTAGAGCATCATCCTGGTCTCCCGAGCCAAGTCAAGCGGTGGATGGCCGCCGCAGGTAAGCGTCAGTGAGCGCGGCGGGATTCGAACCCGCTACCCCCGGCTTCGGAGGCCGGTACTCTATCCAGATGAGCTACGCGCCCGAACGAAAAAGAATTCATAGCCCGCGGCCAGCGCGCACGCAAGCACCCCGATGCGGCGTGCGTTGCAAGCTGTCCCGGCGGCTGCATCGGTCGAACAGCCTGGTTCGCTTGCGAATACCACACCGTCACTGGCAGGCCTGACCCCCGCAGGTCTCGGGGTCGGGGCAGGCTTGGCCGGTCAGGCAGGATTCGACGGGGGCAAACAATCGCGTCCCGGAGAAGTCGAATACATTCCCGGTCAGCACGCCGGTTCTTGCGTCGTACGATGAGCCCGGGATAATGGTGATCCACAGATTGGGATTGCTCTGGGTGTTGAGGAAGGCCAGTGCCACACGCTGCGCTGGGATTGAGGCGTCGGTGGGCGTGAAGTTGAGCTTGAAAGTGGCGAGCTGCTGCAAGGTAACATCACGTCCTAGAGCATCAGTCTTGCTCAGGGAGAAGATCGGCCCGATGGCGCCAGGGTGGTCTGCCAGGGTTCCGTCGTCGCTTATCAAAGCCAGGGTCACAAATGTTTCCTGGGCGAAGGTGCCCCTGGGCACAGTGAGCGTGGCGCCGCCAAGGATGACGTCGCCACCGGGGAAGTCGATACTCGCGGTTTTGCTGGACTCCGGCCCAATACCATCAGAAATAGCGTCCGGCACCAGTTGCTGGTCAGGATATGCGTCAAAGACCGGCAAGATCGGTCCCTCGGTGTCCGGTGCAACGCCATCTGCCGCGCGCCCGTCGGTTCCCAACGGAACGTCATCTGCCGCGCGCACGTCAGTTTCCGGAGCAACGCCATTCTCCATCGCGTCGACGCTGGTTCCGCCGTCGCCATTGGCGTCAACCTCGAGGCCAGGGGTGAAGAGGCCGTTGCCGCAGTTGCTGGCCGTCAGGGTCATGCAGGCCGCCAGTGCAGCCTGGACGCACCGAAAGAAATGCGGCCGGCTCATGTCCTCCATTGTAGCCCAGTCTGTGACTTCCAAGTCAGTGGTGACAGGCTCAGCCACTCTCCAAATCGAATTCCTTCAGATCGAACCAGAACCCCATGTGCTTGACGCTGTCGATCTCGGCTTGCACGATGGCCGCATGCCCGTCTTCGATCTCAAGAAAGCGGGAAAACAGGCTCTGGCCTTCGGCGGGCAGCTCGCGAACCATCTTCAGGTAGAAAGCCGAGGTCTCGTCCTCGGCCGCCAAGGCCCGATAGAGCGAGGACAAGTCGGCGTCGTGGCTGCCCGCTTGCTTGCCGACCCCTGCGCGCAGGCGACCAACCCCAGCCCGGATGCGCTCGGCAGAAGGTAGGACGGTACGCAGCTTCTCGGGCGACAGGCGGCCTTCCTTCCGCCACTCGGCCAAGCGGCTTTCCAGGTACGCGACGTGGCCCTGCTCTTCTTGCGCCAGGGTCGCGAATATCCTCTTGGCGGCGGCATCGCCCGCGTTCTTCACCTCGGCCTCGTACTGGGCATGCACCTTCTTCTCGAACTTGAGTGCGGTCTTGATCGCTTCTTCTACCGTCATGGTTCCTCTAGGTTTCACGCCAGGCGTTCCGCCAGCCAGGCCAGGTTGTCGGCGAATCGCTCGATGGTTGCCAGGGCCTCGCTGTCACGGGCCACCTCTCCTGCTTCGCGCGCCAGGGCTACGTTCCAGTACGAAGACCCCGGCACCACCATATCGTTGATCATGAACCACATAAGAAGCTGCGCAAAGGTGAAGTTGTGACCGGCACGCCGAGCAATGGCCACCGGGCCGCCAATCTTGCGCGAGAAGAGATTGCCGTTGGCGCGTGACACGTATCCCGCGCGATCGAGCAGGGCCATCATCTCTGGCGTGGCAGAGCCGAAGTAGACCGGGGAGCCGACGACGATGATGTCCGCGTGCTGCATCTTCTCGAACACCGGATGGAAGTCGTCGTCCTTCTGGCTGCAGGTCTTGTCCCGCAAACGATTGCAGGTGGTGCATGCGCGGCAGCCCTTTATGGTCTTGTCCCGCAGCGGTACCAGCTCGCCCTGCACGCCACGATCCTCCAGACGATCGAGACAGCGCTGCAGCAGCGTCTCGGTGTTGCCTTGCTTGCGGGGACTACCGGAAATGGCGATGGCTTGCATGACGAGATTCTAGCGCGACGGCCGAGTCCATGAAACCGCTTGAGCTTCCGCGGCATCAAAATCAAGGTATCCGGGTCCGCCCGGAGCAGAAACGGAGCCGAGCATGAGCAAGACCGACATCAGCGTGGCGAGCAAGGCACCGAGCTTCGAGCTGCCCGACCAGGACGGTCGTGAGGTGGCGCTGTCCGATTTCGCGGGGCGGTGGGTGGTGCTCTACTTCTATCCCCGCGACAGCACGCCCGGCTGCACCATCGAAGCCTGCGATTTCACCGCCGGGCTGGCCGGCTTCGAGAAACTGGATGCGGTGGTGCTGGGCTGCAGCCCGGATTCACCCGAGAGCCACCGCGAGTTCATCGCCAAGCACAAACTGAAGCTGACCCTGCTGAGCGATCCGGAACACACGGCAATGCAGGCCTATGGAGCCTGGGGCGAGAAGACCGTTTACGGCAAGACCAGCGAAGGCGTGATCCGGTCCACGGTGATCATCGATCCCGCGGGCCGCATCGCGCACCACTTCCCCAAGGTCACCGCCGAAGGCCACGCCGCGGAGGTGCGAAGCAAGCTGGCCGAGCTACGCAAGTAGAGTCCGTCGAGCCGATGTCGTTGAGGCTTCCGGCGATCAATCGAACGCGTATTCGAGTTCGCCTCCGGTCACGGTCGTCGCGACTCTGGTGACGGGCTTGCCCTGCATCATGCGGGTGAGCAGTTCTTGACTGATCCGGGGCAGCAGGGTGTTGGTCAGGATCGAATCGATCATGCGGCCGCCGCTCTCCAGTTCGGTGCAACGACCGGCGATCAGCTTGACCACGGCGTCGTCGTAGGTAAACGGGATGCGGTGGCTGTCGTGCACGCGCTTGGCCACGCGGCCAAGCTGTAGGCGGGCGATGTTGCCGATCATGTCGTCGGCAAGCGGATAGTAGGGAATGGTGACCATGCGCCCCAGCAAAGCCGCCGGGAATGCCTTCAGCAGCGGTTTGCGCAGGGCCTGGCCGATTTGCTCGGGCTCGGGCCGCGCGGCGGGATCCTTGCACAGGTTGAGAATCAGATCGCTGCCTACGTTGGTGGTGAGGAAGATCAGGGTGTTCTTGAAGTCGATGACCCGGCCCTCGCCGTCTTCCATCCAGCCCTTGTCAAAGACCTGGAAGAAGATCTCGTGCACGTCAGGATGGGCCTTTTCCACCTCGTCGAGCAGCACCACGCTGTAGGGGCGNNACGCCGCCTTCGCCGTAGCCGACATAACCAGGGGGCGCGCCTTTCAGCGTGGACACGGTGTGCGCTTCCTGGAATTCGCTCATGTTGATGGTGATGGCATTCTGCTCACCGCCGTACAGGGTCTCGGCCAGGGCCAGCGCGGTTTCGGTCTTCCCCACGCCTGAAGGCCCGGCCAGCATGAACACGCCGATGGGCTTGTTGGGGTTTTCGATGCCAGCGCGCGAGGTCTGGATCCGGCGGGCGATCATGTCCAGGGCGTGGCCCTGGCCGAGCACGCGTCGGCTGAGCGTTTCGGCCAGTTTCAACACAGTCTCGATCTCGTTCTTCACCATGCGGCCCACCGGAATGCCGGTCCAATCGCCCACGACCGAGGCCACTGCTTGCTGATCCACGGTCGGCAGAATCAAGGGTTGCTCGCCTTGCAGCTTGGCCAGCGCGGCCTGTGCCGCGTGCATTTCGTCCAGCCAGGTGGTTCGCTCGGCCGCCTCAGGGTCTTCCCGCAGTTTGCCCCGCAAGTCGAGAATCTGGTCCACCAGCTTCTTTTCCTCTGCCCAACGCTCCTCCAAACCGGTCAGTCGCTGCTTTTCCCCCTGCATCCTGTCCCGGGCAATCTTCTCCCGACCTGCGGCGTTGCTCATCCCGAGGGCTGCCTCTCGCCCAATGATTTCCAGCTCAGTCTCGAGCGCTTGGATGCGGCGGCGGCTGTCCTCGACCTCGGCCGGCACCGCGTGCTGGCTGATGGCGACCCGGGCACAGGAGGTGTCGAGCAGACTGACCGCCTTGTCGGGCAACTGGCGGGCCGGAATGTAGCGGTGGGACAGCTTGACCGCCGCCTCCAGCGCCTCGTCGAGCACGAGAACCCGATGGTGCTTTTCTAGCGCGGATACCGTCCCCCGCATCATGAGCAGGGCCTTGTTCTCGTCAGGCTCGCCCACCTGCACCACCTGGAATCGCCGAGTGAGAGCCGGATCCTTCTCGATGTGCTTCTTGTACTCGGCCCAGGTGGTGGCCGCGATGGTGCGCAACTTGCCGCGCGCCAAAGCCGGCTTGAGCAGGTTGGCCGCGTCGCCCGTGCCGGCGGCGCCGCCTGCGCCGATCAAGGTGTGGGCTTCGTCAATGAACAGGATGATGGGTTGGGCGGACGACTGAACCTCGTCGATCACTTGGCGGAGACGGTTCTCGAATTCGCCCTTCATGCTGGCGCCAGCCTGAAGCAGCCCGATGTCCAGTGCCCGGAGCGACACGCCTTGCAGAGGCGGCGGCACGTCGCCGCGGGCAATGCGCTGGGCGAATCCCTCGACCACCGCGGTCTTGCCTACCCCAGCCTCGCCGGTGAGGATGGGGTTGTTTTGCCGCCGACGCATCAGGATGTCGACGATCTGCCGGATCTCTTCGTCGCGCCCCACGACCGGATCCATTTCCCCATTTCGCGCGCGCTCAGTCAGGTCCACAGAAAATCTGTGCAGCGCCTCTTGCTTGCCCATGGGAGCCGGGGGCATGGCCCCGCTGGATTCGCCCGGCGACACGCCCGCGCCAGCCCGGAAGCCGTCGCTGGCGGCCATCGCTTGCTCGGGCGAGCCCTTGATGATAGCGCTCCATGCGTCGGTCAGTTGCTCAACCTTCAGCTTGTCGAGCTCGCGCGACATGGCGGAAAGAGAGTTTCGGAGAGCCGGCGTCTTGAGAATTCCCACCAGCAGGTGCCCGGTTCGCACCTGCGACTCGCCGAACAGCAGGGTCGCGTACACCCACCCGCGCTCGACCGCTTCTTCCACGTGGGAAGACAGGTCGGAGATCGAAGTGGCCCCCCGCGGAAGCTGGTCCAGGGTCGTTGTCAGGTCGCGCGCCAACCGCGAAGGATCAACGCGAAACTCACGCAGGATGTGGTGCAGATCCGAGTCGGGCAATTGCAGGATCTGGTTGAACCAGTGGACCAACTCAACATAGGGATTGCCACGCAGCTTGCAGAAGACAGTGGCGCTTTCGATGGCCTTGTAGGCCAGAGCGTTGAGCTTTCCGAAGAGAGAAACACGCGCGATTTCAGACATCGTCTCCTCCTATTTCACGGACCGAATGCGGTACCTTCCTGCAAAGGGTTCAGGATCACGTCTTGCCTGCGCTCGCCCTGCAGGCATGGCCCCAGCCATGCGGTCCAGCCCAGCCGCGCCGAGCTGTCCAGTCGAAAGGGCCTTTTCACCCGATCCTCAAGATGAAGGCGCACATCCCAGTTCAGTGCATCGCCAATGTAGTTGTGCACCAGTGCAGTGAGGCGCCGCAGCCTTGCTCCCCCGGGCAGAAGGCTGTGAAAGTCCTCTTCGCGTAGCGGCCCGAAGACAATGCGAAACTTGCTTTGGCGCTGCCAGGTCCGCGCGCCGGCCACCGTGCTTTGGCCGAGAACACCGGATCGACGGTCAGTTGACCCTAGTCGCCAGCGCCCTTCTTCGGGCAGAGTCAACCATTCGCCCACGAACTCCTCGATCTTGACTGGCAGACCGAAGAAGGTCCCTACGACCGCCGTCAATCCCTCACAGTTGCGAGTTTGCGCGGCAAAGCGGCCAGCGAAGTACAGCTTGGCCCGGTCCGGTAGTTCGTCGCGATCGCGAAGCGCTGGCATCCCCAGACCGAGTAGGGAGCCGACATAGGTCGCAAAGCGATCTTCGGCGGGCCGGTCGAAACTGACCGCGGGCTGTGCGTCGGCCCAGGCACGATAGAAGAGGCCGAGGATTCGGTGGTGAAAGACGTCGAGGAAGCGAACCAGCGTGAAGTCACCGGCGTTGCGCGTACGATCGCGCGCATACTCGGTCAGGTGGATGGGCAACGGCCCATTGGGGCCGAGCAAGCCGAGGAAGTGAACCGAAAGATGCGGCGGCTTGCCCCCGGCGGACGGTGCAAAGGACGCCAGGGTTGCGGGGGCGAATTCGAGGGACGCTTCCTGGCCCAGTCGGATCGGCTCGTCGGACGAACGGGCGGCGCGTCCCAGGCGCGCGCCTCGTGGATAGGCACACTCGAAACGTCGCAGCACATCGAAGAAGTCGAATCGATGGGGCGCTCCTTGAAGTGCAGCCAGCAGTTTCCCCGCGAAAGGGGCTCTCCCTCTTGCTGGGCTCTCTACACCAGCGGACGGCGTCCGATCCGAGCTGGCCATCGCGCGATTTCTCCGCGCTGCACAGTCTGCAGCGCGGTCTCGGTGAAGGAGTTGATGGATGCATACTTGCTGAAGAAGCGTTCCAGCACGGCGCCCAAGAGGAAGACGCCCATGCCCTCAAAGGCGGCTTCGTCGCAGGTGAGGGTGACCCTAGTGCCGCGAGCAAAGGCGGCCGGTCCGGGCAAGGGTAGTCGCCTGGTCACAGTTTGCGACGCGACAGAGCGAACGCCGTCGATTTGGCGGCGGATCACGGCCTCGCCTGCATCACCGTAGAGCGCAAGCAGTTCACGCAGGGCTTTGGCCCCACCCCCGTCGGCCGCGTCGGTGAGCGACAGGTAGTTGAGCGAGAGGTGGCTGATCAGCCTCCAGGTCGGATCCCCGTGGGCGCACGATGGTCGCGGGGGAGTTGGGCCGGCCACGCAGCGGACCGCCGCGACAGGAGCGCCGGTCTCCAGCGAAAAATCGCTGGCGCTTTGGCCGAGCGGCATATGCAGCGGCAGATCGCGGTTGGTGCATGTGATCGCAACCGCAAGTTGCTTGAGCTGCGAGCGAAAGGGCGCCTCGTCGGGATCGACCAGTGCCAGGAACACCTCGCTGCCCACGTAGCTCGAGCGAGCCCCTTGCGCGCGTTGCTTGGCCGAGAGCATGCGCGGCTGGCGATGCACGGTGTAGTAGGCCGTGCTGGACGCAGGCGATTGGTCGTTGGTGGCGTAGAAGGGCAAGAACTCCTGTTTCTCGTCGCTACCGGTGCCATACCCGACTACCTCGGTGACGGCGTGGACCTCAAAATCCATGGGCCGAGTCCGGTCAGGCACCACGTGGTACTCGCTGGCGCTTGCGCCGAGGTGGATACGATCGGCGCGCCGGGGAAACAGGTTCACCGCGGGTGTGCAGAAAAGCGCGAACTGAGAGGGACTGACCGCCTTCTCCAGACGCGGATCCTGGGTGTCGAAGACGACGATGATCTCCAGTTCCGGGTCGGTGCAACGGCGCACGGCCTCCTGCAACCCGCAAAGATCAAAGAACATGTAGCGGCTGGGAAACGCGAAGTACTCCTGCAAGAGCCGATAGCCCTGGAAGCATCGTGGTCCATAGGGAAGCAGCGCCTGCTCGTCGTCGAACCCGAGCGGGCCTACGTTTGCATCGGTGAGGACGTGGCTGCCCGGTTGGCCAGGTCCGCCCGAACGGGCGACCAGTGCCACAGAGTGGGCCATCAGCAACTCGTACAGTCGCATGGCAATCTCATCACTGCCGCGCAGAAAAACTGGCAGGTGCGTCAGCGCCAGGCGGTCCATGGTCAACCCAGCGGCGGCACGCAGCCGCAGTCTGAGGGCTGCCTTGCCCTTGCTGGGAAGCCGAAGCGAGCCCAGATCCGCCAAGAACGACGTGTATTCGGCGCCGACCAGTTCCAGTGGCCATAGCGTAACCTCGTGAGCCGTGCGGTACTCGCATGCGGTCTCGGCTCCCCGGCCGGTCAAGCTGCGCAAGGCAGCCCCGCGCGCGACGCGGAACCCGTCGGCCAGCGCACCCTCCGACAGGTTGGGCTGCAGCTCCAGCACCACCATCGAAGGCGTGGGGGCGAGGGTGTGGGGGTAGACCATGTGTAGGAGGTGCTGGCTAAAGCGCGGGAATTCAGCGTCGATCTTGAGCTGAACCCGCGCGGTCAAGAAAGCGAAGGACTCAAGCAGGCGCTCTACGTACGGGTCGGAACACTCCAGCGACTCCAGGCCCAGCCGACCCGCGATTTTGGGAAACTCGCGGGCAAACTCCCCACCCATTTCTCGCAGGTATTGCAGCTCGCGGTTGTAGTTGCTCAGCAACCGAGGGTCCATCAGAGGCTCCCCTTGCCGCTTTGGTCAGTCACATCCACGCTGCCAGTTTCCAGATCGACCGCGGTTCGCAAGAACAGGCGCAGCGGGAGAGGCTGGGCCCACAGCTCCGCCTCTACGTCAAAGGACAGCGCATTGTGATTCATCTGGCGCTCGTCCACCACGGGTCGCACCCTAACTGAGTTGCGATCCAGGCGCGGCTCGAAGTTCAGGATGGCCTGACGGATCATGTGCTCCAACTCCACGGTGGGAAGACTCGACGCCGTCCGGCCGGCCAGTTCGGGGATGCCGTAGTTCAGCACTGAGCGCGCGACAAGAGGCACCTTGTCCAGGTCTTGCAGGGACTGCATGTGGGTCGTATTGAAAAGCCAGGTCAGGTCCCGGCACACACACTCGCGCAACCGGGCGGGCGACAGAACCCGAAACTCGCGTGACTCTGTCGCCCGATCCGGTTCTTCGTCGGTCAGTCGATCAAGCAAGGAGGGCTGAAGGCGCTCCTTGGGCGTCAACTCAGCCATGGGGTAGTGCTCAGCGATTGAACGCTCACGCCCTACGGCTGATGGTGAACTCGCCAGCCGCCGTCGCGCCCATGCTGTTGTCCGGACCTGTCGGCGTGTACTCGAATTTCACGTGCGAGAAATTGAGGGTCACCGTCTCGGAATACCGGTCATTGGGAAGCGGATCGCCCGTGTTGACGGAGGAGATGATCACGGTTCCACTCATCGTGATCTTGATGAACTCCAACACGTCTTTCCCGTTGGCCTTGATCACGGTGAGGATTGTGTCCCCCTGATCGTTGCCCTCGAAGCACTGTTGAATGAGCGTGGGCGAGGCATTGTCCACGAACTTCGTGAAGGTGAGGTCCTTCACGTCGGCGGTGCCCGACCCCGCCCCTCCCACTTGGCCTGACGCGGACTGGGTGAGGCCCCAGCCCCACGACAGCACGTCGATCTCTCCCGCGTGGTTGGCGACGGTTGACTCGCCTGCGATGTCTCCGATTTTCATGCAGATAGTGAACGCCATTTTCCTGACTCCTTGCTAGATTGTCATTTGCTGGACGACTGGTGCGGATATCGAAATCAAGCGGTCTTGGCTGAGGGAAGCTTCGCGACCAGGCGCAAAGACACAGTCAGCCCTTCGAGTTGATAGTGGGGACGGAGGAAGAATTTGGACGCGTAGTAGCCGGGATTCCCTTCGACCGGCTCGACAATCACCTCCGCTGCTGCCAGGGGCTTGCGCGCCTTGGTGGCTTCGCTGGAATGCACCGGGTCGCCATCGACATACTGGACGATCCAGTTCTGCAGCCAGCGCTGCATGTCCGCGGCTTCCTTGAAGGATCCGATCTTGTCGCGAACGATACACTTCAAGTAATGGGCGAAACGGCAGGTGGCGAACAGATAGGGCAGTCGTGCCGCCAACGCGGCATTGGAGGTCGCGTCGGGGTCGTCGTACTGTGCCGGCTTGTGCAGGGACTGCGCCCCAATGAAGGCGGCAAAGTCGGTGTTCTTCTTGTACACGAGGGGCATGAAGCCGTTCTTGGCCAGCTCGGCCTCGCGCCGGTCGCTGATGGCGATCTCGGTTGGGCACCGCATGTCGACGCCCCCGTCGTCGGTAGGGAAGGTATGGGTAGGCAGGCCCTGAACGTCGCCGCCCGACTCGATGCCACGAATCCGCGAGCACCAGCCGTAGCTTTTGAAAGAGCGGTTGATGTTGACCGCCATGGCATAGGCTGAGTTCGCCCAGGTGTACTTCTTCGCGTCAGGCCCGTTGGCATCTTCTTCGAAGTTGAAGGCCTCGACCGGATTGGTCTTGGCCCCGTAGGGCGGCCGTGCCAAAAAGCGCGGCATGCTCAGGCCGATATAGCGGGCATCGTCCGAATCGCGCAGCGATCGCCAACCGGCATACTCGGGGATCTGAAAGATCTTGGTCAGGTCACGCGGGTTGGAGAGCTCCTGCCAGGACTCCATCTGGAACACGGTCGGCGACGCGGCCGCCAGGAAGGGGGCATGGGCCGCTGCCGCAATCTTGGCCAGTTCGCCCAGCAACTCCACGTCCTGGGGACCGTGATCGAAGTAGTAGTCGCCCACCAGGCAGCCGAAGGGTTCTCCCCCCAAAGTCCCGTACTCCTCTTCGTAGAGCTTCTTGAACGGCGGGCTCTGGTCCCACGCGGTGCCTTTGTAGCGTTTGAGGGTCTTGTGCAGATCCTTCTTGGAGACGTTGAACACCCGGATCTTCAGCATCTCGTCCGTCTCGCTATTGGAAACGAGATAGTGCAAACCTCGCCACGCGCTTTCGAGCTGCTGGAAATCGGGGTGATGCATGATCGTGTTGATCTGCGCACTCAGCTTCTTGTCGATCTCGGCGATCATCCCCTCAATACTCTGCACCACGTCGGTCGAGATGAGCTGGGTGCTGGCCAGGGCTTGCTGGGCCAGGGTTCGCACAGCACCCGCGACTTCGCGTTTGGCAGTATCGGTCTGGGGATTGAACTGCTTGTTGAGCAGCGTGGCGAAATCGGAAGCCTGATCAGTCGCCGCGCCAGCCTGGACTTGGGTGTGCTCTGTTGCTTCAGCCATGGGTCACCTTCACTTGGGCGGTTTCGGGATTGCCACTCTCGGGTTTGGGCGCCGAGGCCAGCGCCTGCAGCAGGGCCGGATCGCGCAGGGTCTTTGCGATCAGGTCCTCGGCGCCGGTGCGACCGTCCATGTACGTGATCAGGTTGGACAACTGCTGTCGCGCCTGCAGAAGCTGGTTGAGCGCGTCGACTTTGCGTGCGATGGCCGCGGGCGAAAAGTCATCCAGACTCTCGAAGGAGAGGTCGAGTTTGAGATTCCCTTCGCCGGTCAAGGTGTTGGGGACCTGGACCGCCACCCGCGGTTTCATCGCCTTGAGTCGGTCGTCGAAATCGTCGACCGAGATGTCGAGGAACTTCCGATCGGCAACTGGCGCGAGCGGCTCAGCGGGATTCCCGGAAAGATCGGCCATCACCCCCATGACGAAGGGGAGTTGGACCTTCTTCTCGGCCCCGTAGAGCTCGACGTCGTATTCGATCTGAACTCGTGGAGCGCGATTTCGCGCGATGAACTTTTGTCCGCTGTTGCTCATGGTGTCCACCTATCTTCGAGTTGTAGAAATGGCGTGCTGCCTACCTACGATCGGGCTTCTGGCTGGTTGTCTTTGCCGCGCAAAATGTCCACCTGGGAGACCGCGCCCGGCGCGACGTCACGGACGATGTCCAGGAAACTCGCCGATACCAATCGCTTGCATCGTGCGAGCAAGAGCGGCAGGGGGCTGGAAGGCTCGTGCCGCTCGTAGTACTCGCAAATCCAATCGAGGAGGCGAACCACGTCTTGTCGACACGTCACTGTCCCGGTCAGCGCGGTCTGTGCTGTGGTGGCCGGTTCGGCTGCCGCCGCATCGCTGGTTGAGCCGCTCGGAAGGGACGCCGATTTCACCCCACGCTGTTCGAGACGAGCCGCCAGGATCCTGTGGGCCTGTCCCAGCAGCCCAGACAACTTCGCGAAGCTGGGGCCATGGGCAACGCCCACGCGGGCGCCAACCGTTGTCTCCAGCGCGGTCAGGTGCGTGAGAGATTCGCTCACGCTGGCCGCGGTGGCTTGCAAATCGGCGACCGGGCTTTCGGCGAAGGCCCCATCAATCGCAGTACTAGCGGGCGGCAGCTCGCCCGCGAGATCCCGCAGGCTGAATCGACCAAAGGATCGCGAAGTCACCAGGGGAAGCGCGCGAACGCGGTCGACGAACGCTGCCGAATCACACAAGCCCATGAGGACGTTGACCCGGAACGTAGGGTCGTTTCCATCATCGGGATCCAGGCGAGGGAAGACCCCATCCCAGTAGCGCTCGGTGAGCCCACGCAGTACAGCCAAACCAGCGCACAGCCCGGCGAACCCGTCGGTGTTGAGCCAGGCCCGGGTCAGGTGCAGAGCAACCCGCAGGTCCTTGGTCTTGCCTAGAAGTGTGGCAGCGCACTGGGCGATCGCATTCCAGTCGGGCTCCTGCGCAGGTACGACCGCGTTGCCCATCTGCTGCTCGGGCTTGCCTTGGACCAGGCGCTCGAGATCCAGGAAGGCTGGATCGTACTCCAGGTTCGACCCACAGGGAGCGGCAGCCGTGACCGGCTGAAGGAGGGAATCGACCTGGCTGGTGAGAGTCATGCCAGGCTTATCGGAAGCAGGCGCAGAAGGTTGCGTGGAAAAGTACGCGAGGAAAAGGATCGGCGCTATTCGAGCCGATTCGTCCCGTCAAACGGCGCTGTGAGCGGGAATCTCCTGCGCTCCGCAGCGGTCGCTGGCAGGGAGTGCAAGCTGCCCTTGTCGTGATCGCTCACCGCTTGGACCCAAGCGATTATGCCCTTGCACGCGCCGTTGGCCACACTGGCCAGCAAGGCCGCAGCCGGGCTCTTCGAGCTCGACACTTCAAAGGTGGCGGCCAGGGTATGGCTTTTCCAATAGGCGAAGTCGATGTATTCGCCCTGGGTCGGGTAGTCGTCGTAAGACTGCTGGTATATGAGGAAGTCCATCGCCTGGGCGGTCTTCTGTCCGGCGGCAGTGAAGAAGCTGCCGTCGGCGGTGGCGTCGCCGGTGTAGCACCAGGGCCAGATCACCTCCTGGGCGCCACTGTGGTACGCGACGGCAGCGTGGAAGCCGACGCTTTCTTGCAGCGACTTCACCAGACGGGCCTCAACGGTCTTGAAAGAGTCCGCGTCGCTGCGATCCGGATACGAGTAGTCGCGGTTGATGTCGACGCCGGATGCGTTTTCTCGCGTGCTCAAGGCAAATCCATCCGGGTTCACCAGGGGCAGCACGTAGAAGGCGTAGGTCCCAAGTAGGCTTCGCACCGAGGCATCTGTGGTGCTCTTTCGCAAAAGATAATCTGGGATGGCCAGGACCGCCTCTGTGCTGGCGGGCTCGTCGCCGTGGTGGGTCCCATTGGCGAAAATGGCTGGTGGGCTGGCCTGGCAGGTTGCATTCATAATGAGGTAGGGCAGATCGCGGCCTTGCACCGATTGGCCAAGCACCCTGTACTGGGCGATGGCGGGAAGGGCGGAGGCTACGGACTGTAGGTATGTCTCGATCTGCAGTTGATCGTGATAGGTCACAAAGCTGATAGGCGGCAAACTATCGACGGCAATGCTGCCGGCCAGGGCGCACCCAATATCGGCCGACACGCCTGTCCCAGGGCCGTCGATGGCGGCATCCGTGCCGCCACTTGCCGTGTCCGCGGCGCCTAGATCGGCGCTGCTGCTTCGGTCCGCAGGCAGGTCGGCGGCAGCGGGCAGGTCCGCGGCCAGGTCAGGACCGGCTCCCGTGTCAATCGTCGAACCGCCGTCCGATGCGCTATCTTGCCGGGCGCCAGCCTCGGGGCCGCTCTGCCCGTCGGGCTGGGCATCGTGGCCAGGATCGACGGCGCTGTCGCGGCGGGGGGCGTGCCCCGAGTCGCCCTCCTGACCACAGCCAACCAAGAGAGCAGCGAGGGCAAGAAGGAAAGAACAGCGCATGAACATGTCGACAGGTCTGGCCAGACCGGCCAGAAGCAATCCCAACTCCACTCCGGCTCTGTGTACTCTGTGCTCTCTGGGGTGAAAAGGCTAACTACTCTCCCGACTTGGCGGTGATCTCCGCTGGACAGGCGATCTGCTTGTACAGAATCTGGGGATTGTCGGCGGCGGCGAACCAGCCCGCGACCCAGTTGCAGCCCGCCAAGAGCTGGGGCATGTTGCCAAATGCGGCTTGGCACTTCTGCTGGACGCAAGCCTTGTCATCCTTGCAGGTCGTGAGCATGCCCCCGCTTGTGTCGCCTATGTCGGCGCCGCTCCATTGGGCTGAACCACCCGTACAGGCGTTGTTTGCACCCACGCCGCCGCCTGGGAGCAGAAGGTCGAATTGGTTGGACCCGATGCCTCCGATGTTGATGATCTGAACGATCATTGTCTTGCCGTTGATGGCGACTGACCCTGGGTCGTTGGCGTTGTATTGCCCCTTGCCCGTGAATTGGAGCTGAAAGCAGGTGCCACAGGCGACGCCATTGTAGGCGGCAAAGCCATAGGACAGGGTATCGCTCACGGACCAGGGCGCGCCCCAGTAGCACATGTATCCGCCCCCTCCACCGCACGCACTCTGTGTGTCATTGTTGACCGTAGCGGTGCCGTCCTTGCCGCAGGTATGGACCGGCTTGCCATTGGCGTTGGCAGACCAGCCGCAGGATGGCTTGCAGCAGTCCCAGTAGCGGGTGGTGAAGCCGCTGCTTCCGCCGGTGATGGGCGGCGGCTGAGCGTGAGCGTTGCCGGTGGAAGTGCTGCCGCCGGTGGCCGAGCCGCCGCTCGCCATTCCTCCTGTCGCCGTGGTTCCGCCTCTCGCGCTGGTGCCACCGCTTGTCGTGCTGCCACCGCTTGGCGTGCTGCCACCGCTTGGCGTGCTGCCACCCCGGGCCGTGATGCCTCCGGTCGTGGTGCCTCCGGTCGTGGTCTTGCTTCCCCCTGTCAGCGAGCCGCCGTTCGTCATTCCGCCGGTGAACGAGCCGCCGGTCGCGGTTCCCCCTGACGCTGAGCCGCCGGTCGGCGTGCTGCCTCCGGATGGGGTGCCGCCCGTCGCAGTCGTACCACCCGCGGTGGTGCCCCCAGTTGCCAAGGTGCCACCTGTCGCAACCGTGCCCCCGCGGGCCGTGAGACCGCCAGACGCGGTGGTAGCAACGGTGCTTCCGCCTGACCGGCTTCCTCCGCCGCTTCCCCCACTCGCGGCGCTGCTTTGCGTGGCCGGGTCTCCGCCCTGTGCAGAATGCGACGGGGGCGCCAAAGCGCACGCCCCCTCAAACGCAAGCACTGCAAGAATCGGGGCGGGAGGAAACTTCATGAACGCACTCCTCTGCTTTGGACTTCAGAACCCCGCTCGACCGGGAATTGGGAACCGTGACAGGGTGCCTGGAGGACCCAAGGCTATGCAAGAGACACCGCTTCGGCAAGTTCCGCGACCCTGCTCTCACCAAAATAGCGGCAGCCTCGCCTCGCCGGAGCCGACGATCGGATGCGTTGCTGCGGGACCGCGGAGGCACACACGGCGCGTTAGGCGAAGTTTTCCGTTCCAAGGGCCGGTCGAGGTGAGTTCTCCCCCAACGCGCCTTTTCATCTTCCTAGTCTTACGCCCCGCGGGTCGAGAAACGCGAACGGCCGTGTAGCTTCCATGCCTTGATGAGGCCAACGTTCTTGGCCTCGATGGGCTCCATCTCGCTGAACTCAGCTTGCGCCGGCTCGGGAAGTTTTTGGAAAAAGGTGTTGGCGACCACCATCTCGTTGGGCCCGGCCTCGCCAAGTAGGCGTGCTGACAGGTTCACCGCGTCGCCCACGACGCCGATGTGGGTCTGGCTGAACGGTCGGTACAGCACGACGTGGATGTCGCCCATGGCGATGCCCAGGTGCACGCCGCCCGCGGGCTGCACCCGGTCGAGCTGGCGCTGCCAGCGGTTGGACACCGAGTTGCCGATCTGCAGGAGCGACCGCGCGCATTCGAGCGCCCGCAGGGTGACGTTGTCCTCAGGCTCGGGCACACCGAACAGGGCCAAGACCTCGTCGCCCACGAACTGTCCCA
>PMBS01000300.1 GCA_003153015.1 Myxococcales bacterium | reverse complement strand
GAGTTCGTCGTGAGCCTGCCTCTTGCGGCCGAGGGCGCCATCGCCCCCGAGATGAACCGTAGCAGCGCTGACCACGCTGGCCGACGCGTGCTCATTATCGAGGACAACATCGACGGTGCGGACAGTTTACGCGAGGTGCTTCAGCTTGATGGACACGAGGTGGCCGTGGCCTACAACGGACCCGAGGGCCTGGCCAAGGCCCGCAGCTTCCGGCCGGAGGTCGTGTTATGCGACATTGGTCTGCCCGGGATGGACGGCTACGATGTTGCGCGCGCCTTTCGCGCCAACGAGGCACTCAAAGGCGCCTTTCTCGTGGCATTGAGTGGCTACGCGCTCCCCGACGATCTGCAACGCGCTCGCGAGGCCGGCTTCGAGCGCCACATCGCCAAGCCGCCGAGCATCGAACAGATCGCTCAGGTGCTCGCGGATTTTGCCTCTTCAAAGCCTTGCGACGATCCGCCCAGCGAGAAACGACCAGTAGAGCTGCCAGACGTACCCTTCTGTCGCTTCAGTGGGTGAGTTCCGTGGTGGCGCGCGCGGCACGCTTGCGCAGGCTACGCAACCCGTCGAGCATCGAGTCGCGGATCTCGGGGCCGGACCTCGGCGTGAGTAGCAGCGCAACGGTTGCGCCTACCGCCAGCCCGATTCCCAGCAACCCGCTTCCGCCCAGCCAGCTTCGCAACGAGTTCTTGGTTTTCAGTCCCACCAACCCGAGCAGGTCTTCTCTGGAAACGTTCTTGATGTTTTGCAGCCTCATGACTCCATCCTCCAGCTTGGGTTTCACTCACATCCCGATATAGACATTGTGGATCCTATCCAAGTGGGCGCCAGCGCGATCCCTCGGCATGCCAGAATCACCGCCAGACTTGTGCCAGCGCAAACCTGTTGTATGCCAAGAACAGAGTGATGTTCTCCCGGAGGACCCTTGCCTGACGACGCCTCTGACAGGGCGCGATCTCGCCGATTGGCATACTCGATAGCGCCGGGCGTGCTCCTGGCCGGTGTAGCGGGTGGCATTGCCTTCCCGGTCATTCCGCTGCTGGGAGTGCGCGTCGGGCTGCCGCTCTGGTTCATCGGCACCATCCTCGCCGCGAATCGCGCAGGCCGCATTGTCAGTGCGCCGATTGTTGGGGTCCTCACCGACCGTTGGGGCGGACGCCGCATGGTCATTGTCGACCTGGCCTCAACGCCCTATTTTGTGTGCGCCGGGGTGTTGTCAGTGGTCTTGCCGGTCGCGGTCTGGCTGGCTCGACTCGAGCGTCGCGCAGCCAGACCCGCAGCGGGTCAGGCGTCTCTGCTGAACGCGCCGACCGTCGATTGAGCCTGTGAGCAGAACGGATGACGCCCTGGCCAGAACGGTGGCAGTCGACCCTATCGTCCACGGCCGTTGCCTCCTCGTTTCGTACGCGCAGTAGCCGCAGGCTGGGCAGCGCGGGCCGCGAGAACAGACTGCACGGCCTCATCCGCGCCCAGACCGAGGTGAAGCGCAATGCCCTGGCCCTGCCCCAAAGGGCCGTGACCGAGCTGGTGAAGCTACCCGGGCAGCAGATCAGACAGCTGATGCTCGAGGCCATCGTAAACGGCGTCCGGGCCGGCTCCCAGCGCGTCGAACGTCTTGCTAGCAAAACAGCGCATGGTTGCGGTCAGCGTAATGTCGAGAATCTCAACGTCTTCGAAACCTAGCGCACGAAGGGCGTCGGTATCAGCCTGAGTCATCTCGTTGGCGTTCCGGACGATCTTCTGAGCGAACTCCATCATCGCGACCTCAGTGCGTTCCAGCCCGGCGTCGCGGAAATTCGTGAGGATTGCACGCAACTGCTCGACGCTGACCCCATTCTTGCCCAATATGGCGCCGTGAGCGAGGAGACAGTAGCGGCAATTCAGAGCCTTCGCAGCCGCCAGCGTGACCAGCTCATAGCGTCTCAATGGCAGGTTCTTGCGAATACTCCCCTGAAAGGCACGCCATGCTTGCAAGACCTCGGGGCGCAGGCTGAAGACCCTGGCGTGATTGGGCACGTAGCCCAGGCTCTTTCGGTCGCTTTCGTAGATCTCTCGGAGATTGCCCTCAGCCTCCGTCTCCGGTGCGCTCTTGATGAACATGACTCTCCTCCATCTGGTCGTCGATCGCCGTGCCTATCTCCTGGCGACGATCTGCGCGCGCTGGCGTTCCTCCTGCTGCCTCATTCGTGTTTCCCCCTTTCCCTTCCTTTGGATGTCGAACCAAAGGCAGGGGGAGCAAAAGCCGCCTTCTTGGCCAGCTGCGATGTGGAACCACTCAAGCGGCAACTCATCTCATCCTGCAGCACAGTGGACATCCAATGCGTGTCGGGGGCCTTGCGCGAGGCGGCTTTGCGGTCGTTCTCCGTCGGGAAAGGGGGCCTGACGGGCTGCCTGTCGTGTGTTAGATAGCGCCCATCAGGGAACGGACCCCATGAGCGTCCAGAATCCACCGAGTCCAACTGGTTCGAACAGGCGTTCAGGCCGGGCTATGTAGCCGCGAGCCCGGGGAAGACCATGCGGCAACCTGTCGACCCTGCCGGCGAATCCTCCCCAATCCCCGGGGAGATGAGCCGGTTGATTGCCGACAAGGACTGGTCACTGACCCCCCTGGGACCACCAGCAGCCTGGCCCTTGAGCCTGCGCACGGCCGTGAACATCGCGCTGGCCAGCCGGTACCCGACGGTCATCTTCTGGGGGCCCGAGCTGCGCATGCTCTTCAACGATGCGTATCTGCCCATCCTCGGCTTCGAGAGGCGGCAGCAGGCCTTGGGCGAACGGGCGGAGGTCATCGCCGCCGTGGTCTGGGAGGTCGCGCGCCCGCTGCTCGAGGGCGCCTTGGCGGGCCGGGCCAACTTCGCCGAAGACCTGCGCATGGACGTTTCGCGAGGCGGGCAGCAGACCGAGAGCTACTTCACGTTTTCGTACACGCCGCTCACCGGGGACGACGGGCGGGTCAGTGGAATCTTTTGTCCGGTCGTCGAGACCACCCAGAAGGTCATCGGCGCGCGCCGCATGCGGGCGCTGCGCGATTTGGCTGAGTGCAAGTACAAGGGCGGAGCGCAGGCGCTTGCGACGATCACCAGCACGCTTGCACGCTGCCGGGATGATTTGCCCTTCGTGCTGACCTACCTCGTTTCCCCAGATGGACATATGGTGCGCGCAGGCTCGTCCGGTATTCCAACTAGCGCGACCTGGGTGCCGGCAACCATCGATCCCGGCGACCGGTCCAGCCCATGGCCCGTAGGTGAGGTGCTGCGTGCAGGCGTGGCTGCCAACGTCGAGAGGCAGGTGGTCGGCTGGCCGGCCGACCAGGGCGGAAAGTCCCCCGAGGTCGCCCGGATCGTTCCACTGCAAGGCCCGGACGGGCGGCAACCATCGGGAGTGATGATCGTTGGTCTCTCGCCGCGCTTGCACGCGGACGACGAGTACTACGGGTACCTCGATCAGGTCGCAGGACTGGTGGCGAGGCTGGCGGACTCAGCGCAGGCCGAAGAGGAGCTTCGCGGCGCCAAGCAGCGGTTGGAGTCCCTGCTGGAGAATTCTCCGCTGGCGGTCATCGAGTGGACGTCAGCCGATTACCGGATCGTGCGCTGGTCGGACGAGGCGACCAGGGTCTTCGGTTGGACCGCCGAGGAAACCGTCGGCAGGCGCATCGACGAATTGAACTGGGTCTACGCCGAGGACTGGCCGCTGGTGGAGCAGGTGATGGGGGATATGCTCAGCGGTAGGCGTCCGCGCAACGTGAACAAGAACCGCAACGTCCGTAAGGACGGCTCGGTCATCCATTGCGAATGGTACAACTCGACGCTGCGCCACCCAGACGGCAAGTTCTCGGTCTTGTCCCTGGTGCTCGACGTGACCGAGCGCAAACGGGCGGAGCAGGCGCTTGCACGCAGCAATCTGAAACTGGCCGAAGTGTTGGATAGCATCCAGGACGATTTCTATGTCCTTGATCGCGACTGGAGTTTCACCTTCGCCAGCAAGCGGTTCACGTCGAGAATAGGGAAGCAGCCGGAAGACTTCCTCGGCCACAACATCTGGGAGATGTTTCCCAAGCACCTGGGCACCGTTTACGAGGAGAACTTGCGGGCAGCGATGGACAAGCGGGAGACACGGCGCTTCGAGATAGGCGGCAAATACACGGATGCCTGGTATCGAATGACCGCTTCTCCTTCCGCAGAGGGAATCACCGTTCTGGGGACGGAGATAACCGAGAACAAGAGAGTCGAGGAGACCCTGCGCAATCTGAACGCTCGATTGGTTGAGGCCGACGCGCGCAGGAACGAGTTTTTGGGAGTGCTCTCGCACGAGCTGCGCAACCCGCTCACGCCCGTCCGCAACAGCCTCTATATTCTCGACCGAGCCACGCCGGGCGGGGAGCAGGCGCGACGGGCCCATTCGGTCATCGACCGGCAGGTCGGTCACCTCGCGCGCTTGGTCGACGACTTGCTCGACGTCACGCGCATCACGCGCGGCAAGATTCGCCTGCAACGCAGTCGTGTCGATTTCGTCGACCTGATCCGCCGAGCCGTCGAAGACCGCCACACTGTGCTTGAGAACCACGAGGTCGCCGTCGATCTGCCGACGCAAGCGATCTGGATCGATGGCGATCCGACGCGGCTGGCCCAGCTGCTGGGGAACCTCCTCGACAACGCGGCCAAGTTCACCCCCGAGGACGGAAAGATCTCGGTGTCGCTCGTTCGGGACAAAGACAGCGCGGTGTTGGAGGTCGCCGACACGGGGCTGGGGATTGACCCAGAAACCCTCAACCGGCTCTTCGAGCCGTTCGCGCAGGCCGACCGCAGTCTCGACCGGAGTCGTGGCGGGCTGGGGTTGGGCTTGGCGTTGGTCAAAGGGATGGTCGAACTGCACGGTGGCGAGGTGAGCGCCCACAGCGACGGTCCTGGCAAGGGCTCACGTTTCACCGTCAAGCTTCCACTCGTGGAGCGAGCGGTGGTGGCCGATGGTCCCCCGCAGCCATCCGATGCCGCCAGCCGGGAATGCAGGAAGGTGCTCATCATCGAAGACAACAAGGACGCGGCCGACAGCCTGTCTGAAGTTCTGGGCCTGTCGGGCCATCGAGTCGCGGTCGCCTACGACGGCACCTCTGGATTGGCCATGGCCCGCGAGTTCCGTCCAGAGGTCATCATTTGCGACATCGGGCTCCCGGAAGATATGGACGGGTATGCAGTGGCTCGTGCGCTCCGGCGCGATGCTGTGACGGCTTCGACCTTTCTTATCGCATTGACCGGCTACGCACAACCCGAGGACCAGCGCCAAGCACTGGCCGCAGGCTTCGACGCGCATCTGGCCAAGCCGCCGAGCCCGGAGAAGCTCGAGGAGATTCTGGGGATGCTTGAGGTGCGTTCATGAGTCGTCAGCCAGAGAAGAATCCTGCGAACGACGGAACGTCCAAGGGCGGGCCGGGAGCCGCCCTGGTCGTTGGTTTGGGGGCCTCGGCCGGCGGGCTCGAACCGCTGCAGGAGTTCCTCGAACACGTCCCGGCGGCAAGCGGCCTTGTCTTTGTGGTGATACAGCACCTCGAACCCAATCACCCCAGCATGCTGGCCGAGTTGCTGGCTCGGCACACGGCCATGCCCGTGCTGCAGGCTAGCGACGGCTTGCCTCTGGAGTCTGACCACGTCTACGTCATCGCGCCAGGTACCCTCCTCACCATCGACAAGGGCGTCCTCCATGTGGTCGCGTACGAGGGGCCGTCTAGTTCGCTCATCGACGCCTTCCTGCGCTCGCTCGCCGATGACCAGGGCGAGCAGGCCGTCGCGGCCCTCTTTTCCGGCGCCGGCCACGACGGCACGGTCGGTCTCCGGGCGATCAAGGAGCACGGAGGGCTCACCTTGGCACAACCGCCTGAGACCGCCACGCACGACTGCATGCTCCAGAGCGCCATCGGGGCAGGATTGGTCGATCACGTCGTCCCGGTGGCGCAGATGCCCGCAATCATCACCGAGCACGCGGAGCATCTCAGCAAGTTCGTTGCTGCTGACGCTGCCGAGAACCTCGACGAGCAGCTTGCCGCTCACCTCGGCAAGATCTGCGCGCGCATTCATCAGCGCACTGGGCACGATTTCAGCCGCTACAAAGAGGGAACGCTTCTGCGTCGCATCCGGCGGCGGCTGCAGGTTCACCACTTGCAGTCGGTCGGGGACTATCTGGAGCTTCTGGAAAAGGACCCTGCGGAAGCGGAAGGCCTGCTTAAGGATCTTTTGATCGGCGTGACCCAGTTCTTCCGCGATCCCGAGGCATTCAATACGCTGGCCCAGGAGATCATTCCCCGGATCGTGCAAGGCAAGTCCGCCGACGCACCCATCCGCATCTGGGTCCCGGGTTGTGCCTCGGGCGAGGAGGCTTACTCCATCGCCATCCTCCTGCAGGAGCACCTGGAGGCCCTGAAGCAGAGCTACAAGGTGCAGGTATTCGCCACCGACA
>PMBS01000328.1 GCA_003153015.1 Myxococcales bacterium | reverse complement strand
GGGATATCTACACGTCGACGGACTCCGGAGCGACCTGGACCCCGACGAGTGCTCCCCAGCAGAAGTGGCAGTCCGTGGCGTCGTCAGCGGACGGCACCAAGCTCGTCGCAGTATCCACCAACCTCGACCCCGCCACTCTCAAACTCGTCGGCGGCAACATCTACACGTCATCTGACTCCGGGGCGATCTGGACGCAGACGGGTACCACGCAGCATTGGAATTCCGTGGCGTCGTCATCCGATGGCACCAAGCTCGTCGCAGTATCCGGCGACCTCCTCTTCCCTCTCAAAATCGTCGGCGGGTACATCTACACCTCATCTGATTCCGGGGCGACCTGGACCCCGCGCAAGTGATAGTCAGACGGGCCTCGCGAACGGCACGGCGCCATCGCCGGTGTACCGGCCAGAACCCGAGGGGAAAGCGCGCGGCACAACCTACGCGCATGCTTTCGGTCGCCTCGGACAAGACACAGCAAAGGACTGCGGTCAGTCAAGCAAGGCCGGAGCCTCCTCGGCCGCCTGGAATGGGATGACCTTGGCCAGGGCGGCCGGGGTCTGGAACGACACGCGGTCGGCGGCGCCTGCCAGCCGTCGGTCCTGCCACCCGCGTCGCTAGCGAAGCCTTTCGATCTGACTCTTCGCACACTCCTCGATGCCGAAGTGCCTGACCATATTCTTCACATGACCCACTTGGATCTCTGGGTTGTGGCGCTTGCCGTGTGGCCCAACTGGAAGGCTGGGGTAGCTCCGGCCCCGAAGATCACCAGCCAGTTGTGTGTTCGCTGCTTTCGTGTGTGGCCGGGCGCACAGTGATCGAGCATGGCCCAGACATCTTTGAGCGGGATCATCCCGAACGAGAACACGAGGGGCTACGCCGCCTCTGCGACAGAGTCAAACGCGTTGACAGTCGGGGTCGCGTGGTGGCCGACATTCTGGACATCGATCTTGGGCATCCAGCTTTCGGCCTTGGCGGAACCGAACCCGGAGAGCGCCAGTCTCCCTTGACGAGCTTCTTGCAGCGCACCTTTCCATGCGTCTTCGTTCGCCGGATTTACTTCGCAGAAGAATTGGTTGAGCGCGGCCTTGTAGTCGTCGAAGGATTTGGATTCTGTGGCGATGTCGAAAAGGACGGAGAGATAGCCCTTCTTGAACTCGTTCAGAGCTTCCGTGAGTCCAGAACCCCCACCAGCTATGCCTCCTGGCTGGACACCGAACAGCCAGAATCCCCCATCTTCCTGTGTCAAGAGCGCCCGGCCGTCGATGACGACACTCGCCACGAAGCCATTTCCGGCGATCAGGTGCCGGAAGGAAAAAAGTATCGGGTACGATGCCATGTCGCCTCTTCTATTCTGGTTCGGCTCTCCCCAACCAACACCTAAGTTTCGACCTGCTCGTACAATGGCTGCGGAGAGAAATCAATTGGAGGCGGATTTCACCAGTGCTCTTCGAGAGTTGCATGGCCACCCGCCTCGCCTCAACCGAACCCAACAGGCGGGATTCCGGCAACTCTAGCCGTGGTCCGTCATCCGGATGACCTCGGCCGGTGCGAGCATCGCGCCCGATAGTCAACCTCGCCTCGACCCAGCTCACCTCAACCTCCTACGCCGTTGCGCGGGTGAGTTTCCAGCGGCGGGCGCCTTTGGACTTGTAGCCGGCCAGGATGCCGAGTGCGGCCAGGCTGTCCAGGACCTCCTCGACGTCGGACCTATTGGCGCCCTTGAAGGAGCCGGCCACTTGCTCGACGGACCATTCGGCTTGGGTCTTGGTCACGATGTCGCGGATGGCGGCAATCTGTTCGGCCAGCTTCTTGGGCCAGGGCGCGGCGGCCGTGGGCTGTGCGGCGGCGGCTTCCTCGGGTTCGTCGGTGGCGGCGAGCCTTTCCTGGGTTGCGGCTTTTGCGCCGCTGGGGTTCTGGAATTCCGGGCGCAGCCAGCGGACCAGGGTTGGCGCTCGGCCTGACCGATCTGCGAGCCCTGGTTTTCTCGATGGTCGTTTCCAGGTAGACTCCCCCGCGTGGCCGACGCAGCGTCATCACTTCATGTGTCGCGCGCAACTGGAGGTCCCATGGCGAATCGCGTGTGTTTTGTCTTCGTGAAGTTGGCCGTAGTGTCCGCGTTCGTCGTCACTATGGTTGTAGCCGGGTGTGGCGGCGAGAGCGGTTCAGGTGGTAGCGGTTCCACGGACGCGGGGGGCTCCGTGCCCGGCGGAGGAGCAGACGGAGGGACCGCCCCGGTAGCCGGAGACGCCGGGGATGGCGGTGGTTTCCAGATCTGGATTTCCGTCGCGTCGTCAGCGGACGGCACGAAGCTCGTCGCCGTGAGCAACGGCAACATCAACTACAACAACATCAACAACCTCGGGTACATCTATACGTCGGCAGATTACGGGGTGACCTGGAAGCAAACTGGCCCTCAGACGAACTGGACTTCCGTGGCGTCGTCAGCGGACGGCACGAAGCTCGTCGCGGCTGCTATAGCCTACACCGTAGACGGCCGCGAGGTTTCAAGTGACGACCCCTTGGTCGGCGGAGGCCTATACACGTCATCTGACTCCGGGGCGACCTGGACCCTGACCGGTAGTTCGCCGAACCTCCTGTCGCCGGATTGGAGCCAGGGTTCCTGGTATTCCGTGGCGTCGTCAACGGACGGCACGAAGCTCGTCGCTTGGGGAATCGAACGAATTTGCACCTCGGTGGACTCAGGGGCAACCTGGACACCGGCTGCCCTCCCATTCGTCCTGACAGTTTCGGGGTCTGTGGCGTCGTCAGCGGACGGCGCGAAGCTCATCGCTGTGTCCGGTGGTGGCGCCGGAACACCCGGCCCCATCTACACTTCTGCTGACTCCGGGGCGACCTGGACCCCGCGAACGCTCTCGACCCAGCTAGGTGCCTTGCAATGGTGGACCTCCGTGGCTTCGTCGGCGGACGGCACGAAGCTCGTCGCTACAGCGGCTGCTGGTGCTGCTGGCGTCTACTACCCTATAACTACAGCAGGCATCTACACTTCTGCCGACTCCGGAGCGACTTGGGCGTGGCGAGGATATGACAAGAATCAGTGGCTGTCCGTGGCTTCGTCAGCGGACGGCACGAAGCTCGTCGCCGGGGCCGGCGTTGGGTACATCTATACCTCATCTGATTACGGGGCGACCTGGACCCAGACGACTGCGCCCGTGGCGACCTGGCTGTCCGTGGCTTCGTCAGCGGACGGCACGAAGCTCGTCGCCGCGGCCGACGCTGGGTACATCTATACCTCATCTGATTCCGGGGCGACCTGGACCCAGCGTGGTTGGTAGGTAGCCCGGACGCCGCGAACGGCGCGGCGCTATCGCTTGTGTTCCGGCTAGACCCGCGGGGAAAGCGCGCTGCATAAACTACGCGCATGCTTTGGGTCGCCATAGTCGAGACACAGCGAAGGATTGCGGTCAGTCGCGCAAGGCCTGGGCCTCCACGGCCGCCTGGAACGGGATCACTCTGGCCGACGCGGCCGGGACGGGGAACGACACACGTTCGGCTGCACCTTCCAGGTGGGCCGGGGATGGGTGCGCGTAGGTATCGCTTCCTGCTACGGATCCCCAACGAAGGTCGTGACGCTGCGTTTGGGCAGGACAAAGGTGAACTCTGCGTCGGCAATCGGCACGGGATCCGTGGGCGCCAGGGCAAAGTCCGCAGAGGTGATCCAAGGGGTCACGGCGCCAAGGCCGCTGCCCGGGATCGAGAAGACCTGCTCTGCATCCGCAGTGCCCGAATTAATCGCGACGATGACCATGCGTCCGCTGGCCGGATCTGCGAATGCGCTGACATAGACGAAATACTGCGGACTCGGGGTCGCATCTACCCGGACGAATCCCGGACGCACGAAGCGGCTCCAATTGCCGACAACATAGGCGCGCCGGGTGAGCTGCCCATCGCCGCCGGCAAGTGCCCCGTTTTCTGAGCTGGTGCGCGGCTTGAGCCACCAATAGTGCCAAGCGTTCACCTCGCCGTAGACGAGGTGATCGTGGATCAACTGCGCCACCGCCAGGCCCGAATCGATGCCGGGATCGCTCCCCTTGGTGGTTTGGTCATAGACTTCGGTCTCCCACACTTGCTTGCCCGCGGCCTGGGCCCGTTGGTACACAAAGGGAAACCCGCCGTAGGCATGAGCCGCCAAAATGCTGACATACGCCGCAGCTTGTGCATCGTCGAGAATGGGATCGGCAAAGCTCTCGAAGGTGGTCCAGTCCTTTGTTTCAGGTGCAAGGATGGGGGTGGTGAGTCCCTGTGCGGCCAAGGCAGGACCGAGGTTGTCCCGGATGAATGCGACGAGCTGGGGTGGCGTAAAAACGCAGGTGTCCCACGTCGGCGTGTGGAAATTCGGCTCGTTCTGCGCGGACAAGGCCACGAGAGGAACGCCAGCAGCCGCCATATTCGCTGCAAAGCCAGCAAGCCGGTTGGCCCATGCCTGAGCATCCGCGACAATCAGGGAACCGCCGTTGCTCGTGGAGTTGTTGTCTTTCCACTCTGCGGGTGGTGACCAGGGCGCCGCCCACACCGACACGCCGCGGGCGGCAGCGCTCTGGGCAGTGGCAAGCTCGGTGGTTCCGTCAGGAGCGATGCGCAGGCGCAGCAGGGAAAGCCCGATGCCCGTCGCAGGCGAGAAGAATTGATCCGCCTCGGCATCGGTGAGGGAAGGGGCGGTCCATGCACTGGAGGCGCCAAAGCCTGCAATGACTTGGTGCTGGTTTTCGAGCGCGACCTGCACAGGTTGCGGCGGCGTCGTGGTTTTTGGGGGCGCACTCTGCACGCAGGCGGTGGCCAATGCTGAAGCCGCCGCCAATGCGGCAACACGGCTCGGGGCCACTCGGATGCGGGAGGTATCGAATGGACTGCAACTGCTTGGCATTATTTCTACTGGCTTGGCGAAACGTCTCGATCCCGTCCTACTGGATGGGAAGCTTGCAATCCGATCCGCACGACGTGCCACCGTTGGCGTCGCCCAGATCGCATTGCTCGCCGCGGTCTGTGTCAACAATGCCATCGCCACAGAAGTGGGGCTTGGTACAGCCGACGGTGCAGCCATCGCGGCCGTACTGAGTGCCGTTTTCCTTGCCGTTGTCGCACTCTTCGGGCCCGCTAATGATGTTATCGCCGCAGTAGGTTCCCCACTTGCACTGGGTCGAGCAGGCGCCGTACTCGGTATCGCTGTTCTTTGGCCCGTCGTCGCATTCCTCGTCGGCCACCGTGATCCCGTCGCCGCACGTGGGCACGCAAGCACTCGGCAGATCGTTGAAGCCGCTCAGGGTTAGTTTGTACGTCGAACCATTCCACGCTCGTTCTGCCTGGAACACGACGATCTCGTAGACCCCGTTGTTCACCATGCCTAGATCGACCTTGCTCTGCACGCCCGCGCAAGTCGAAAGAACGCCCTCGGTCTTGCAGGCAGCGCCCGCGGTCGGGGTCACGGTGACAGTCCCGCCACCGGTCGCGTTGAGCACGATCTGTCCCTCGACCGGGGTATGAATGCCCCCCAAGTCCACCGCCAGCTTGCGATTGACAAAGACCCAGACATCATCGTCGCCGGTGAAATCCAGCGTGTATTGCTTGCTCGTCGAATAGCTGAACCAGTAGCGCACTTCGCTGGTGAAGCTGAAGTTGTGCTGGGGCGGCGGCGTCCCTGTTTCAAAGGTCCAGCTGCCGCTATACATGGGTGGGGTCTCCCCGGCCGCATAGGCGGAGGTCGGCGTGATCATGCCCGGCACGTTGTCGAGCGGGAAGAAGAGTGGGTTGCCCGGGACCAGCGCCTGGTCGGCCACGCAGGGATTCGTGTTGCCGGTGCCCCAGGGCGTGCACTGGGCGAAGCAGTGCATTGTGCCGTCGTTGACGTACGCCGGAGCGTTGCAGTTGGTGCAGGCTGCGTCCGCACACCAGCGAACATTGGAATAGGACATCCACTCTTGGTTGTCCTTCCACCAGTTCACGAAGGCGCCGTTGCCGTTGTTGTGCAGAAGGAGCTTCGATACGTAGGTGCTGTTGGTCGGCGGTCCCACGTCCCGGTACCAATTGTGGAAGCTGGCCGCACTCGTGACCCACCCGCTGGTCG
>PMBS01000056.1 GCA_003153015.1 Myxococcales bacterium | reverse complement strand
TTGTTCGTGTTGCCGTTGTTGAAGTTGACGTTCCACGCGTTGGACGGCGAGCCGGCCACCGGAGACGCCACGACCTTCCTCTTGCGCGCGGCCACGAAGGGCCGCCAGCGCACCGGGGTCCGCCAGATGGCGGCGAGCCGGCGCGCGCGGTTTGATGCCGGCGCCAGTACGGCACGTCGGCGGGAAAGCCGCACGGGATGAAATCTGGCACGCCCGGGTCACGACTCCCTCCATGAAGACGGAGGTCGCCCCGGCTCTGGCCCTGCATTCGCGACGGTCGCTCGACGCCATGCTTCGGCCTGCCGGGCGAGCATCACCACCTGATCCATGACCTCGGCGAACTGCTTGAACGACGAAAACGCCTTCACCTCCTTGCCCAAGTTGATCATCAGCTTCAGCTCTTCGATGCGATCGCACAGCACCGGAAGCTGTCGCGCCCGTTCGGCGCGGCGGTTGCAACGCGCAATGAGCATCACAACATCCAGCGTCGTCTCGCGCAGACGCCCACCCAAGGTGTATTTGTGGCCCTTTGCAAAGCGTTGCACTACCGCATCCACCCGGACGGCGACGTCCATGGCGACTTTGTAAATCGGCAACGCTTCGTAGTAGCTCGACATTCCGTTCTCTCAAAACGTCAAGAAGTCAAATAGTCAAAATACCCGTCCTCAGCGCACGCAACGAACAAGGTAGGTATTGGTAACGACGCCGTAGTACGCGTAGCCGAGGTTGAAGTTGACGTACCACGCGAGGGACGGCGAGCCGGCCACCGGAGACGAAGACCAGAACACGGTTGCCGGTGTCGAGGGGAAATACGTACTGTTTATCATTGGGCCACTGGACACCCCGAGGTCCACGATGGACACCAGCTCGATTCGCGACGGGAGGCGCCAGTCGCTGTGGCCGGCGAGGTTCAGCGTCGGGCAATAGGCAACCGCCTGCGCCCAGGTGTACGTGCCGCTTGGCACGGTTTGCTGCCACATGAGACCGGTGAGGTTGTCGGTCACCGTGTAGTCCCCATTGTCTGTGTAGTTCTCCAGATTGGGCGCGCCTGCGGTCACGTCCACCTGATCATTGGGCATCGGCCATTCGGCCCAGGTCGGATTGGCGCACGCGGCTGGCGGGCAACGCTCGCAGACCAGTCCGGTCGAGCAGGCCACTGCCGCGCCCCACTGTCCGTTCGTACATGTCTGCAAGCCGTAGTCCGAACATTCGGTCGTGCCCTCCTGGCACACCGCCGTGTTTCCGCCGCTGCCGACGCCACCAGTGCCAACGATCCCACCGGTCGCCACCACCCCACCAGAAGCCACCGTGCCGCTACGCCCGCCTGCACCGCCACTCCCGCCCGTACCAACGATTCCCCCAGTCGCCACCGCACCGCCAGAAGCCACCACCCCGCCAGAAACCACCACTCCGCCAGAAGCCACCACTCCGCCAGAAACCACCGTACCTCCGCTCCCCCCTGCACTGCCGCCAGTTCCGCCCGTGGCCTTGCTGCCGCCGGTTCCGCTGCTGCCTCCGGCGCCGCCGCCACTGCCCAGCGGAGCATCAACCGCGTCGGCTACGGATGCATCGATCGCAGCAGGGGCGTCTGGCACGCCAGCATCACCGCCGCCGCCACTGGAAATCGCGCCGCCCACGCCACCGCCACCCGCCGCGCCACCGCCGGTGTCTCCACCGGTGCCCGTCGTGCCGCCAGTGCTCCCGGGTCCCATGGAACCACCCGTGCTTGCTGGCGCATTGATGGCATCGAAATTGCCCGCCTCATCCTGGCCTCCGTCCCCGCCCATGTATGGGTTCAACGTCAAGTCGTAACAGCCAACCAGCAAGACGACCGCGGATAGGGACAGAAGACGGCGCGCAGGGCAAATTCGCGCGGCTGGCCTCATCTGAAACGGCACCATCGCGCGGGAGTTTGACATGGATCACCCGCGCCTTGGGAAAATGCCTGACGGATCGGGCTGGATGGGTATCTTCGACGCATTCCGCACCGCGCTGCGAGTTCTGGCGACTGGCACGTCGGGGCGAGGTGAGACATGAGCGTCCGCAGGAGACGGTGCCGTCGTGCTACGCTTGAAGGACGGAGGCAGTCCGATGGCCACACCGCAAACAAAGATTTCGACGACGCTGGAGCAAGCGCTGGCGAGGCTGAAGTGCGACCCGGTCCATCCGGTGCGTGCTCAGGTGGAAGACCTGCAGGTGGAACTGCGGGTGGTGACTGTCAGCAAGGAAGAGACCACACTTGGCCTGGGCGATCGCATGGCAGCGGCGGGCCCGTGGGAGGGCGAGACCACCGAAGAACTCATCAGGATTCTGCGTGAGGGTCGGGATGCCGGCGGGAGCGCAGAGCCACCCGAGGGCCTGTGACCTGGCTGCTCGATACCAACACGCTGGTCTACATCCTCAACGGTGAGACCCGCATCCGCGCACGGGCCAACGAGGCGGGGCGAGCGGGACGCGTGGTGACCAGCATCGTTGTCGTGGCAGAACTGCTCTATGGCGTGGAAAGGTCATCGCGGCGGGAAGCGAACCGCCAGCACCTGGAGAATGAGTTGGAGCCGATCGAGATCGTGCCACTGAGCCTGGGGGCAGCGGCACATTTCGGGCGTCTGAAGGCCGAGCTGCGAGCCAAGGGCGTCAACAAGACGGATCTGGACCTGTTGATCGCGGCGAGCGCGCTTGACCTCGGGGCATCCCTGGTCACGAACGACCGCGCCCTGCTCGATGGCGCCATACCCGGACTCAACGTCGAGAACTGGGTCTGAGCCGAGCTATTCTTTCCTCCCCGCCCATCCCGCGCGCTTCGCGCGCGCCCTCGCCGGCCCCTGCCCCCGGATCCGTTTCCGACCCCGGCTCCCGGCCTCCGGCCCCGGCTCCCGGTTCCGGTCTCCTACCTCGGCATCGCGCAGCTATTCACGCCCGCTGACGGCAAGTAGCATTCGCGTACGTAGTCCCGCACCATGCGGTCGGTGTTGAAGCGCCAGCCCAGGGTGCGAATGGCGCGCTTGATACGCGCCACCCAGCCGTGCGGCACGCCGTGCTCGTCCTGCTCGTAGTAGAGAGGCACCACTTCGGTTTCCAGGACGTGATACAGCGACTCGAGGTCGCGCTTGTCCTGCTCGGCGATCGACACGTGGCACACGCCGTTGCCAATGGCGAAACCGTTGAGCCCGTCGTAGGCCTCGGCCCACCAGCCATCGAGAATGGACAGGTTGAGGCCACCGTTGAGCAGCACCTTCTGGCCGCTNNCGCGGGGTATTGAGCCACACGTCCACCCCCTGCACCAGATGGCGAGCCACGTTGATGTCGTAGTCCTCGACGAAAACCATGCGCGAGCGCAAGTCCGGAAGCAGGCTAGCCTGATAGACCGTGCGCAAAAGCTGCTTGCCCGGCTCGTCGTCCGGGTGCGCCTTGCCGGCAAAGATGAGCTGCACCGGACGCTGGGGATCGAGCAAGAGGCGGCGCAGGCGATCCATGTCGGTGAACAGCAGATTCCCCCGCTTGTAGGTGGCAAACCGGCGCGCAAAACCGATGGTGAGCGCGTCGGCATCCAGGGTCGTCTTGGCGGCCTCGATGAGTTCCTCGCTGTGGTTGTTGCGTCGGCGCTGGGCTTCAGCCTCACGCCGGACGAAGCCAACCAGAGTGGCCTTGAGGGTGCGGTGGGTCTCCCATAGCTCGGCGTCGAAAACGCTGTCGATGCGGGCCCACATCTTTGGGTCGGGCAAGTTTTCTCCCCAGTCGGCGCCAACGTGTCGGTTGTACAGCTCCTGCATGGCAGGAGCCAGCCAGGTGCGCACGTGCACGCCGTTGGTGATGTGGCCCACCGGCACCTCGTCTTCACGGTGGTGCGGCCAGAGCGCCTGCCAGGCTCTCCGGGTCACCCGGCCATGCAAACACGACACCCCGTTCGCGTAGCGCGACATCTTGAAGGCCAGCACGGTCATGCACAAGGCCTCATGGGCATCCTGCGGTCGCACCCGGCCCAGCCCCAGGAACTCCTCCTTCGACAAACGCAGCGAGAGGCGCAGCGGTTCCAGGTATTCCTCGACCAAGTCGGGCGGAAAGCGATCGTGGCCCGCGTCCACCGGCGTGTGCGTGGTGAACACCGTGGACTGCGCCACGTCCTGGGCCACCTTCCAGAAATCTGCCCCGGTTTCCTCCATGCGCAGACGCGCGTACTCGAGCGTGGCGAAAGCGCTGTGGCCCTCGTTGAGGTGAAGCCCGCTCCAGTCGATGCCCGCGGCACGCAGAGCGCGGATACCGCCCATGCCCAAGAGAAGCTCCTGCCGGATGCGCACGCCCTGGTCGCCGAAATACAGCCGCGCAGCCAGTTTGCGGTTCTCCTCCGAATTGCCGTCCACGTCGGTGTCGAGGAGCAAGAGCTGGTTGCGTCCCACATTGACCTGCCAGACCTGCGCGAACAAGCGCTCGCGGCCGAGAGGCACCTCGATGACGACGGGCTTGCCGTCCCGGCCTAGCTTGCGCGTGGCCGCCAGGTACTCTTCCGCCGCGCTCTCATATTGCGCGTGCTGCCGACCCTCGGCATCGATCTGCTGGCGGAAATAGGACTGGCGGTAGAAAAGCCCGACCCCCACCAAGGCCAGGCCGAGGTCAGACGCGGTCTTGACATGGTCCCCGGCCAGCACCCCGAGCCCGCCGCTGTAGATGGGCAGTGACTCGTGAATGCCGAACTCCGCCGAGAAGTAGGCCACCGGCCGCACGCGCAAGGGCGCAGCCTCGGTCTGAGCCCAGGTGTGCGCGTTGGGCGACACATAGGAGTGGAGCTCACGGTGCACCCGGTCGGCGCGGGCGCGAAAGGCCGCGTCCTGGGCCAACTCGCGCACGCGCTCTGGACTTAGGCCCTTCACCACCTTGAGCGGGTTGTGCTTGGAAGCGCGAAACCCCTCTGGATCGAGATCGCGGAATAACTTGATGACGGATGGGTTCCAGGCCCACCACATATTCATCGAGAGTTCGTGCAGTTGGCGAAACAGCTTTTCTTCAGGCGACATGGGGGAGGAAGTTTGTCACAAACCAGGCACGGGACCAATTCGGAGATATAATGGCGGGGCAAACCTTATGGACCAACCTCGCCTCCTAGCGTTCATCATGGCCGGCGGAAAAGGGGAACGCCTTTTCCCCTTGACCCGCGACCGTGCCAAACCCGCGGTTCCCTTCGGCGGACGCTACCGCATCGTCGACTTCGTGCTGTCAAACATGCACAACTCGGGGGTGCGGGCCATCTACGTGCTCACCCAGTACAAGGCACAGTCGCTGGTTGAACACGTCCAGCGCACCTGGGGTGCGCGCAGNNAAAGCTGGTACCGGGGCACCGCCGATTGCATTCACCAGAACTTCCACCTGGTGGAAATCTTTCGCCCAGACGTGGTCCTGGTCTTCGGGGCTGACCACGTCTACAAGATGAACGTCCGCCAGATGGTCGACTTCCACCGCAGCAAGGATGCCGTGGCCACCATCGCCTGCATACCTGTCCCGGTGAGCGAAGCTTCAGGCTTCGGCATCGTCGAGACCGACGCCAGCGGCAAAGTGACCGGCTTTCAGGAGAAGCCACTGGACAATGTCACATCCATCCCGGGCGACCCCACGCGTGCGCTCGCCTCCATGGGCAACTACACCTTCGCGCCCATTGCACTGCACGAAGCGCTGGAGGCAGACTCCCGCCTGGACACCCATCACGACTTTGGCTGCGACATCTTGCCTTCGCTGGTCAAGACCGGCCGGGTGTACTGCTACGATTTCTCCCGCAACGTGATCCCGGGCGTCACCGCGGAGGGCGAACAGGGATACTGGCGCGACGTCGGCAACATCGAAGCGTACTTCGAGGCCAACATGGACCTAAAGAACGTCGTGCCGCGCTTCAACCTCTACAACTGGGAATGGCCCATCATCAGCCAGAACTACCCTGACCCGCCTTCCAAGTTGGTTTTCGACGACGAACGGCGGCGGGGCATGCTGGTGCAATCCATCATGTCCAGCGGATGCGTCATCGCGGGCGGATTCGTCAAGGACTGCGTGCTCGGCCGCAACGTGTGGATCGACGAGGGCGCGGAGGTGCGCGACAGCATCTTGTTGGACAACGTCTATGTGGGCCGGGGCGCGCGCATTCAGCGGGCCATCCTCGACAAGAATGTTCGGGTCGCGCCGGGCGACCACATTGGCCACGATCTGGCGCGCGACGCTGTCCGCCACCACGTGAGCGAGGGCGGAATCACCGTGGTGGCCAAGGCGCATGATACTTGGCTGACCCGCGCCCGCGATTTTTAGTGCTACCCACATGGCCAAGCCCCGTCCCCTAGCGCTCGTGGTTCACGGCCACTTCTACCAGCCGCCGCGCGAGAACCCGTGGACCGACGAGGTGCCGCGCGAACCCGGGGCCGCACCTTTTCACGATTGGAACGCGCGTATCCATGCCGAATGCTACCGCGCCAACGCCTACGCGCGTATTCTCCACGGTGCAAACAAGATCAAGACGCTGGTCAACAACTACGCTCGGCTGACCTTCGATTTCGGCCCCACCCTCGCACGCTGGCTCGAACGTCACGATCCGCAGGCCGCGCGACGAATCCAGGAAGGTGATGCAACCCAACTTCAGCGCCTGGGCAAAGGCGGTGGTCTGGCTCAGGTCTGGGCCCACCCCATCACGCCGCTGCTGTCGCCGCGCGACCGGCAAACCCAGATCGCCTGGGGCCTGCAAGATTTCCGCAGCCGCTTCGGCCGTGATTCCGAAGGCATTTGGTTGCCTGAAACCGCGGTGGACACGCCCACGCTCGAGGCGCTCATCGACGCACAGGTTCGCTTCACCATCTTGGCGCCTGAGCAAGTCGCGGCGGTGCGGCGGCCAGGCAAGGACTGGGTCTCGGTCAACTCGAACACGCTGGATACCGGGCGCCTGTACCGCTGGCTGCATCCTGACGGCTCGGGACGCTCGATTGCCCTGGCCATCTTCGACGGGCCAGTCTCGCGCGACTTGGCCTTTGGTACCGCCAGCCGCGACGCCGGCACCTTTTTGGCCGCCGTACGCAGCGCGGGCGATCGTTCGAACGCCGAAGGCCGCTGCCTGGTGCTGGCTGCCACTGACGGCGAACTCTATGGCCATCACAAGAAGTTCGCGGATCTGACTCTCGCCTACGCCACCCACGTTGCGGCGGGCTCGGCCGGCATCGAGGTCACCAACCTGGCCAAGTTTCTTGAGCGTCAGCCGCCCACCTGGGAAGCCAGGTTGCATCCGGGCCCCGACGGCGAGGGAACCGCGTGGAGCTGCTCGCACGGGGTGGGCCGCTGGCGCCGGCATTGTGGCTGCGCCATGGACGCCAGCCGGGGCTGGAGCCAGGCCTGGCGCGGCCCGCTGCGCGACGCCCTCGATCGGTTGCGCGACCGGGCGGCCGATTTCTTCGCCGAGGCGGGGGACGATCTCTTCGCGGATCCGTGGCAAGCCCGCGATGCCTACGGTGAGATCGTGGATGAGCCTCCGGCACAGCGTCTGCGCTTCCTGCAGTCCACGGGCCGCGGCCCGCTCAAGCGCGGCCAAAGCCAAGCCGGGCAGCGCGCCCTCGGACTGATGGAGATGCAGCGATCCTTGCTTCTCATGTACGCGAGCTGCGCCTGGTTCTTCGACGACATCGCGGGCCTGGAGAGCATGATCGGCTTGCGGCGCGCGGCCCACGCCATGGATGTCTGGCGCGGGTTGGGTGGCCGTCCGCCGGAAAGCGCGTTCTTGGACATCCTGGCGCAGGCCAAGAGCAACCAACCCAGCCTCGGCACCGGCGCTGATGTCTTCCGCCGGGCGTGCCAGGCGCGCGTCACTGCGGCCCACGCGCTTGCCCATGCGGCCTTTGCTGCGCTTGCCTCGGGCCCGGCCAGCCTGCGCGAGGTGCCCGGCTTCGACGTCGCAATTCCCCAGCCCTCGTCCCAGGCCGAGCGGTCGCTGGCCGGCCGGGCAACTGTGACCCACCGTCGGACCGGCGAGAGCACTGCCCTCTCCTTCTCTGCCGAGCATGACGGAAAGGCCGGCTTCGAGTGCCAGATCGGTAAGCAACGGCTAACCCTGGCCGACCTCGACCCCGACGCTGCTCGGGCTTTGCGCTTGCATGCCCTGCCCCGCTTGGCCGAGCAAGCCACCAGCACCGCTGGATGTCAGGCGCTGCTCGACATGGCGGATCTGGTAAGCCCTTTCGCCGACGACGAGACCGCCTCTCTGGCGCGCCTCTTCGCAATCGCGCTGACCAAGTTCCTCGAGACCCTGCCGCGCGGCTCGGCCGACGCGGCGGCGTGGAGAATGGCTCTGGTGCTGTTCGAGCGTGCGGCCCTGCAGCCCAACCGCGAGCAAGCCCTGCGCACCCAGGAGGCTGTGTGGGAACACCTGTCTTTCTTCCGCGCCAACCGCCGCCAGCCTCCCAAAGCCCTACGCATCCTCGCCGCAAGCCTCGGCTTCGATATGGCGTACTAGCCCGCATTATTCACCACAATCGGATTGCCGACGGTCACACCGTAGCAGACTGGTTCGGACGCACTGAAGTGTGGCGGGCTAGGTCGACTGTAATGGGAACCCTGGGAGGGTTCGCTTCGCCCTTCGGCCCCCCACCTGCCGCCTCCTCCCCGCTCGCTTCGCTCGGCCTCGCCAAACCCTCCCGCGACGCTGCGCTGCCGGCAGAGCCGGCAGGCTCCGCACGCGGTTGCCTAGCCCGCACAGACATCGACTTGGTGCGGCTCGTGAATAATGCGGGCTAGAGCCACAGCATCGGCACGCCGTAGGGCGCGAGCACGCGGTCGTGCGTGACCAGGGTGACGTGTTCGACCAAGGCTTGCGCGACCAGAAGGCGGTCGAAGGGATCCTTGTGGTGCAAGGGCAAGCTACGCAGCGCCTCGATGTGTTCAAAGTCCACGGCCAGCTTGGTGAAGCGACAGGCGTCGACCGCACCCTTCGCAATAGGCACCCTTGCACGCCATGACGTGGTAGTGATCCGCCGTCTGTCGTGGCTCTCGCCTATCCCCCTGGCCGGACGGGACTACGACGCTGCCTCGGATGGCAAAGGGACACAAACGAAATGAGTGAAGCGTTCGATCCCATCAAGATCCTACAGACCATCGATCTGCTGAGCGACCTGAAGGCGGACGCCCTGGAGATGCTCGGGCGAAAGATGTCGCGCATTCGCGTGCCCGCGGGCCAAGAGCTGTGCCGTGAGGGTGAGGTGGGCGACCGCCTGTTCATCGTGGAGTCGGGCGAACTGGCGGTGCTCAAGCAGGCCGGCAACGTGGGGCCGATGCAGGTCACGACCATCGGGCCCGGTGCGCTGGCAGGCGAGATGAGCTTGCTCGGCAAGGTAAAGCGATCAGTGACGCTGAAAGCGCTCACCGACTGCCAGGTGCTAGTGCTGGCGTCCGACGACTTCCAGGCCGCCCTCGATGCCCAGCCCTCGCTGGCCAGGATTCTCCTGGCCAACGTCAGCCGCAACCTTCGCCGCTCGACCTCGGTGGTAGCCAAGCTGATGGCGCGCGACTACGACCAGCGCATCAAGGTCGGCTTCTTCGATGCCAAGCACTACATGGCCGGCGTCTTCGCCGAACGCAATGCGAATCGTTTCGCCATCCGCTTTCACGAGGCGCGCCTGTCGGCTAGCACAGCCTCGCTGGCCGCCGGCTGCAGTGTGGTCTGCGCATTCGTGAACGACACGGTCGATCGGCCGGTCATCGAAGAACTGGCAGAAATGGGCGTAGGCCTGGTCGCGCTTCGTTGCGCGGGTTTCAACAACGTCGATCTCGACGCAGCCATCGAGTACGGTGTCTCGGTGACGCGGGTTCCCGCCTACTCGCCGCAGGCGGTGGCCGAGCACGCGGTGGCCCTCATGCTGGCACTGAACCGCAAGATTCATCGCGCCAGCAACCGGGTGCGCGAGAACAACTTCTCGCTCGACGGACTGGTGGGCTTCAACATGCACGGCCGCACGGTCGGCGTGGTTGGCACCGGGCAAATCGGTGTATGTGCGATCAACATCCTGCTCGGCTTCGGCTGTCGCATCTTGGCCTACGATGTCGCGCAGAACCCGGCCCTGGTCGGCCGCGCCGGCGTGACCTACGTGGACTTGGATCAGCTATTCGCCGAGTCCGATATCATCTCCCTGCACGCGCCCCTTCTGCCCGCTACCCACCACATGATCAACGCCGCCGCTATCGACAAGATGAAACCAGGGGTCATGCTGATCAACACCAGCCGCGGCGCCCTGGTCGACACCGCGGCGCTGCTCGATGGACTGAAAGCGCGCAAGATCGGCTATGCCGGCCTGGACGTGTACGAGGAGGAGAGCGCCTACTTCTTCGAGGATCTCTCCGACGACATCCTCACCGACGACACCCTGGCGCGCCTGCTTACTTTCACCAACGTGCTGGTCACCAGCCACCAGGCCTTTCTCACGCGCGAGGCGCT
>PMBS01000144.1:5012-37622 GCA_003153015.1 Myxococcales bacterium | reverse complement strand
ATCTGCCGGTGCAGGACGGTGTACTGGCCGAAGCGGCACGGACCCTTGGAACTTGGCATGAAGAAGGCGTGTCTGCCGCCCGCTGGCTGCTGGCGTAGTGTCTTGAGAAGAGTGCCAATCGTGAGCGCGCAGGGCAGGCACTCGGACCCGCGGGTGAGCGAGCGCCCCAGGTCGAACGATTCCTTGTCCTCGTCGGGCAAGGTGCGCGCGTCGTAGCCGTGTTGCCGGAAGGCCGCCGCGAACAGGCGCGTGCCGAACTGGTGCATGGGCGGGACCCAGATAGTGCGGCCGCGCAGATCCGAAGGCTCGATGTGCTCGCGCGCGCGCGGGCCGCGCTCGGGCCGCGGCCGTCGCAACACATCGAAGTACGCCTCCAGCCGGGTCATGTACCCCGCGTCGGCGCCGTGCTCATCCAGTTCCAGCATGAGCAGCGGCCGGCGCCCCATGATCTCCTCGGCAAAGCTGAGCAGGAAACTGTCCGGCCCGCAGGAGAAGTTGGTCAGGTACACCACGTCGAGCAACTCGCTCTCAGCCGCCTGTTCCAGCGCGGTGAGGATCCTCTGGCCATAGCTCCAAAAGGCGTTGCGGTAGCGCAGACCCAGGCGCCACAGCTCGGGCCGAAGGAAGTCCATGGGCAGCACCGTGCGGCCCATGTCCGCGATCTTCTGCGGAAGACCCAGGTTGGCGCCGCCGTCGTAGTTGTTGTACGGCCGGCCCACCAATAGGATCATCTTCTCGTTCTTGGCGGTGGCCTCGGCCAGGATCTTGGCGCCTTCTTCCTGGCAGCGCTCCTCGAAGCTGGCCTGCGCCTGCAGACCCGCGCGCCAGGCGCGCCGGATGTCGCGCGACGAGCACCCGAGCGGCCGCGCCAGCTCGTCGGCCAGCGTCTTGATGATGTCCCGCTCGCGCATGCGCATGTCCACCAGGGGTGAGAGCAAGCGCGAAGCGTCCATGTGGTTCATGGCCAGGGCGGTGCGGCTGCAGGCCGCGGTACCCTGCACATAGGGGCACGCGCACGTGCCGGTGGACTCTTGGTTGGCCGGCGTGTTCTTCAGGTGCGGCACGAACACAAAGTCCACGCCCTCGGTGACTGCCAGCTTGGCCACATGGCCGAGCGCCAGCTTGGCCGGGAAGCAGAAGTCGGCGCCCGCCATGCGCGGGCCCAGCTCGCGAATCTCGTCCGTGGTCTGGCCCGATAGTTGGACGCGCAAGCCCAGCGTGTTGAAGAAGCGCTGCCAAAGTGGATAGTAGGTGTAGGTCAGAAGCGCCTGGGGAAGGCCCACCACCGGCGCACTGTCCGCGACCTTCACCCCAGCGCCGGCTTCGCGCCACAGACGCTGGCGCAGACGCAGGGCTCGGTCGTACGGGCTCTTGCGTACCTTGTGCTCGTTGGGATCGCGGCCGCACATATAGCCCCACGAGGGCGAGCCCTGCACGCCCTCGATGTCGGCAAAGGTGATGGTGCAGTTGTTCTGACAGAGATCGCAGGTCTCCTTGCGCAACCCGATCTTGCGCTTGTCCAGGTCGAGCCCACGAAAGCGCGACGAGCTCACACCCTGTTCCGCCATGCTCTGGCGCACCAGCCGGGCCACGCCGAAGGCGCCCATCACGTGGCAGTAAGGCGATACCACCACCTCCACGTCGAGCAGGCGCTCGAACGCGGCCACCAGCGCCTTGTTCCGCGCAGTGGCGCCCTGGAACATGATGCGCTTGCGGCTGCGGTGGCGGTTACCCACCACCTTGTTGAGATAGTTCTTGGCCACCGCGACCATGACCGCGGCTAGGGCCTCGGGCCGGCTGGCGCCTGCCTCGATGAAGCGGACCACGTCCTGTTCCATGAAGACGGTGCAGCGGTCGGTGGCACGGGGAGGCTTCACCCCCAGCACCGCCTGGCCCACATCGGCCACTCGGTAGCCCAGCTTGTTGGCCTGCTCCTCGACGAACGAGCCCGTGCCCGCGGCACACACGTAGTTCATGTTGGCGTCGCGGATGTGACCGTCGACGACGTGCATGTACTTGGCGTCCTGGCCGCCGATTTCGAAGATGGTGTCAACCGTGGGATCGGTGAAGGTGGCGCCGGCCACATGGGCGCTGATTTCGTTGATGATCGCGTCCGCGCCGATGACCTCGCCCACGATCTTNNGCCCAGGACTTCGATGTGCGCGCCCTTCTTTTCCTCAAGCTCGCGCAGGGCGCGGCACAGTTTCTGGGTGGCGCCGATGGGATCTCCGCCCGTCTTGCGGTACACGTCGACCAGCAGCTCGTCCTTGTCGTTGACCAGCGCCAGCTTGGTGCTGGTCGAGCCGATGTCGATGCCCAGGTACACGCGTAACGACTGGCCCGCGGGCCAGGAAACCACGCGGACCTCATTGTCTTCTTGGTCGGTGTAGGACTCGGCCAGGCGAAAGTCGGGGTACTTGGACTTCTCCAGGGTGAGCGGCCAGGGGTGAAATTCCACATCGCTGCTGGTGGCAATACGATGCAGTGATTCGCGCGAGGGCAGCCGCCGCGGCACCGCGCCCAGGGCGGCAGCTCCCATGGCCGCCACCAGATGGGGCGAGGCCGGCGCGTGCAGCAGGTTGGGGAAAGCCGCGTCCAACCAGCGCAGAACTTCGCGGTTGAGCGCCACCCCTCCGATGATCGCCGTGGGCGCATCCAACGGCCGCGCCCGCAACAGGGTTCCGATCAGGGTGCGGGTCATGCCCCGGCAAAGGCCCGACCACATGGCTGCCTTGCTGTAGCCCTCTTGCTGGCGGTGGATGAGATCGCTCTTGGCGAAGACCGAGCAACGGGTGGCGATGGAGGGCGGCTCGGCCACGCTGCCCACCAAGGCCGGATCGCTGCAATCCAGGCCCAAGCGAGCGGCTTGTTCGTCGAGAAACGATCCAGTGCCCGCCGCACACATGGAGTTGGTGGCGTAGTTCTGGAAGTGCCCCTGGGCGTCGAGCTGCACGAGAGTCACCGAGCCGCCGCCGATGTCGATGATGTTGCGAACCTCGGGGAACTGGGCATGCACGACGCGAATCTGGCAGGCCGCGATGTCCAGCCGCCGGGTCTCAAACGCCTCGCAGAAGCGGGTCGCATTCAGCCCGCAGAAGCCGATGGCGTCGCCGGGCGCAAGGTCAAGCTCGCGTAGGGCCCGTTCCAACACGGGAGCAGGCTCGCCCTTGTGTCGGGCGTAGAAGGACTGAACGACCCTGCCGGCACCATCGATCCGAACCGCCTTGAGCGATACGGCGCCGATGTCGACTCCTATTCTTCCCGGTTGCTCCACGGTCACACGTGTTTCGTGAGGTTGATGTAGGTGTCCGCCGGTGCGCGGCATCCATACCACAGAACAGTCGCTGAGGCTAACCTGACCACAATCGCGCGACAGCCGCAGGAGGTCGTGGCCGTATACGTGGCCGTGGTCGCCCACGAATCCGTGGCTCCCCTTGTCACGGGAGTAGGGTCGGAGCCAGGCCGTTTTGGCGCACAGCGCTACTTGCCCCCGAACATGCGGCCCAGACGCCGCCACAGCGACAGGCGGGCATGGTGGGGCACGGCGGACTTGGCTGCCACGGACGGCGCTGCCGCGGCTGGCGCGGACGCCGTCTTGGCCGCAGGAGAGGGGACCGGCTTCGGTTTCCCCGGCGCGAGATCCTGGGTCACCGAAGCGGCCAGTTTTTCCGCGGTCTCGCGCAGCTCAGCTTCTTGCTCCTCGGTGAACCCTAGGACCTCACGGGCGCGCGCCAAGGTTTCGGGCACCACGCGGTCGCAGCGGCCAGCCCCGATCTCGACGCCGTGGCCGAGATCGCGGCTCAGTTCTTCGACGATGGCGACCGCAGCGGAGAGGGGATGGGGTGGCTGGCCGGCGGGAAAACTGTGATGGTTGGCCAGCACATTCTGTACCTCAGCCGGCAGCTTCCATAGCTGGGCGATCATGCCGGAGACTTCCTGGTGTGTCTGGCGCAAGACCTCGTCGAGTACCCCCGGGCTGATGGACGGTTCGTCCTTGGGACGATCGGACAGCACGAGCAGCGTAGCCGCCATGCCGATGTCATGCAGCAGGCCGCACAGAAACGCGGTCTCTGTGGACAACGCCTTGCGCGAAGCTACTAGCCGGCACAGGTGCGCGCACATCGTGCTGTGGGTGCGGATCTGTTCCATCGCCACGGCGTAGCGGGCCGAGCGAAACACCCGCATGCCCGCCGCAACTTCCCACACCACGCTGGCCAGATTGCGCATCCCCAGCCGGACCACCGCGACCTTCAACGAGATGTCGTCTTGGCCCCAGCCGCCGTAGGCCGCCGAGCCGGCCACGCGCAGAACCTGTGCCGCCAGTACTGCATCCCTCTCCAGCACCTCGACCAACTGATCCGCGCCCACGTCGGAGCGCAGCGACAGTTGATGGACTTCCAGCGCCACCGTGGGCAGAAGCGGTGGCCGGTAGCTGGGCGCGGAAAACACACGCCGCAGTTGCGTGATGAACGCGATCACCAGGGCCACGTCGGCCGACGGCAAAGCCGCGTCCGACGGAGCGCCGGTCTCCCGCGGTGCAGGCTGGGCGCCGGCTTGCGGATCGTGGGGGGAATTCCGCTCGCTGGTCACAGTGTGGGCCTCGGCTGATGATACACGCGCACTGCTGCGGGCGGCCAGAAAGAAGCGCCCAGACGCGAGGCGTCTAGCGTGATACCTCTCCTACTGCGAGGACTTCGCCGCTGCCAATGAGAGTGCTAACGTGGCCACTATGATCATTGCTGGCGACATCGGCGGAACCAAGACTGTCCTGGCGCTCTTCGAGACGGCGGGCGAGGATCTGCGCTGCGTGCGCGAAACCACCTTCCCCAGCCTCGAATACCATTCACTTGAGGCAGTGGTGGATGAGTTTCTCTCGGCCACCGCACGGCCCGTGCTGACCGGCGCCTGCTTCGGGGTGGCCGGGCCGGTCGAGGGTGGGAGGGCTAGGCTGACCAATCTGCCTTGGTTGCTCGACGAGGAGTTCCTGGCCAAGGCCCTGCACGCACCCCGCGTACGGCTGCTCAATGATCTGGAAGCGGCCGCCTTCGGCATGTTGTTTCTTGCGTCCCAAGATTTCGAGGTGCTGCAGGCTGGGAAGGCTGGCGCCCGAGGCGACATCGCAGTCATCGCGCCCGGAACCGGGCTGGGCGAGGCCCTGCTCCACTTCGACGGCAAGCAGTACCACGCCATCGCGTCGGAGGGCGGCCACGCCGACTTCGCCCCGCGCACGGACGACGAGATCGTTCTTCTGCGCCACCTGCGGGCAGCCTTGGGCGGCCATGTCAGCTACGAGCGCATTCTCTCCGGCGCCGGCATCGGCAACCTGTATCGCTGCCTGCGCAACGAAGCCACCACCCGCGAGCCCGCCTGGCTGACTGAACAACTCGCAAGCGGCGATCCAAACGCAGCAATCTCGGCAGCCGCCTTAGCCAACCACGATCCGGTGTGTGTGCAGACCCTGCGCATGTTCTGTGCTGTACTGGGTGCCGAGGCCGGGAACCTGGCGCTCAAGGGGATGACCACCGGAGGCGTGATTGTCGGCGGCGGCATCGCCCCAAAGATATTGCCTGCGCTCAAGGAAGGATCCTTTCTGGCAGCGCTGGCCGACAAGGGGCGCTTCACGGGTTGGGCGAAGAACTTGCCTGTGCGGGTGGCGCTCGATCCGCGCGCGCCGCTCATCGGGGCCAGCCGCTACCTGGTCAGCAGCGCGATTCACCCGGGTGCACGGGCGTAGTTCCGTAGTGGCCGCGGAAAGTCGCGTCCGTCGGGACCGGGGTCGCGGTTGACTCAAGATCAACTTTAACTTAAACTTCACTTCATGCCGGCTGCCAAGACAGTATCCATGCTCGACCTGCGAGCCCACGCGAAGCAGATCGTCGGACAGGTGCGCGCTGGCCAAGCCCTCGTGCTCACGTATCGCGGACGTCCAGCACTTCGGCTCGAACCGATCCGTCTCCCGACGGTGGAGGCAGACGACCCCTTCTACCGGCTGACCGAGCTTGCGAAACGTCGAGGGACCTCTCTGACAAACCGCCAGATTGACGACGTCGTCTATGGCCTCTGAGACGTTCGTCGACACGAGTGGCTTCTACGCGTTACTCGTCGAGCGAGACGAGATGCACGAACGGGCTGCTCGGATTCTGCAACAAGGGGAGCGCCGCCGTGCGACGTTCGTGACTACCGACTACGTGCTCGATGAGACGGCGACCTTGCTCGTCGCCCGCGGCTTCGGGCATCTGGTGGATGCCTTCTTTCAGTCCACCTTGCGATCGAGGGCTTGCGCCGTCGACTGGACGAGTCCGGACGTTTTCGTACGGGCTGCGGCCTTCATGGCCAAACACATCGATCAGGGATGGTCATTCACGGATTGCGTGAGCTTTCAGGCCATGAAAGCCCGTCGCCTGCGCGAGGCACTCACCAAGGACGAGCATTTCGAGAAGGCTGGGTTCAGAGCACTTCTTCGCGGCGACGGATGAGTTTGTGGCGCCGAGTGGCATCGTCGTCTGTGATCAGCTGCGCATCTCTGACGAGATGAACCACCGCGACCCCTTTTGGTTGCGGCTCTGAACCCTACGGCAGGTGAATCCGGCTGCCGGATTTGTGGCAGCCATTGCAGTCGGCAGAGGTTGGAGTGCTCGACATGGTCTGATCGGAGCTGGGGCACTTACTCACCGTCGGGGGACTGAGGGTCACCGTCTTGCTTGTATAGAACGTGCCGCCTCTGTCGGTGATCATGGTCACGCTGCCAATCTTCACCGTGGCGCCGGAGACAGCCGCGCCTCCTGCGGCCGTGGAGTAGAGGGTTCCGGCCGCGTAGACTCTGGGGGAGTCGCCTCCGGCACCGTGGCAGTTGATGCAAGTCTGTCCAGCATAGTGCACCGCCGAACCGGCGGTAGCGGCCGGAGTGCAATTGCCTCCACCCGTGTCTGGGGGCGACGCATCAGGCCGACTAGTCGTGCCACCAGAGCTGGTCGTGCCACCAGAGCTGGTGGTGCCACCAGAGCTGTTCGTGCCACCAGCGCGGGTCGTGCCGCCAGCGCTGGTCGTGCCACCCAAACTGGTCGTGCCACCAGAGCTGGTCGTGCCACCAGAGCTGGTCGTGCCACCCGAACTGGTCGTGCCACCCGAACTAGTCGTGCCACCAGCGCGGGTCGTGCCGCCGGCGCGGGTCGTGCCACCGGAGTTGCTCGTGCCACCGGACCCGGTCGTGCCACCAGAACTGGTTGTGCCACCGGAGTTGGTTGTGCCATCGGAGCTGGTCAAGCCACCGGAGCTAGGCAAACCACCCGAACGGATCGAGCCACCTGAACCGATCGAGCCACCTGAGCCGGTCGAACCACCCGAACGGATCGAGCCACCTGAACCGGTCGAGCCCCCCAAGTTGGGAGAGGCGTCCAAACTGGCCTTGCCGCCAACAACCATTGGGCCAACCGTACCTGGATCCCCGACGCAGCCGTGGCTCAGCAACGCAACTGCGAGCAGCAGAGCAGGGCCCAAGCTGCGGAGAATACGGTTCATCGGAAAAACCTCACGATGTTGAAAGGCGAGGCGGGCTGCGAAACGTCACTGGAGGCGGCAATCGCTCGTGTCGGCATACCAGTATGTACCTTCGGGCTGCCGGTGGCAGGCACAAGATCGTCCATGCACAGGAGTTTGTGTCTTCGAGCCACAGATGGGTTTCACACTTTCTTGCATGCAGAAAGTCTTGCATCACGGATCGCGCGTGCCGCGGCGTGGCTTCAGACAGCCTTGTACATAAACCCGTACGCGATGTGCACGCCAGCCAGGGCGAACATCGTGATGGTCAGTATGATGTGCGCCCAGTTCCAGTGGCGCAGCATCTTCCTGGCGCTTTCCAGATAGGAACGAGTGCGCCGCTGTGCCGCCCGGTCGGACAGGATTTGCAGGATTTGTCGACGGGTCTTGCGATCGGGAATGTCGCCCAGGCCAGCGAAGCGCAACCAGAGCAGCACGGCGAAATCGCGTAGCTCGTGCCACAGCATGACTGCCAGCAAGCCGTGCGAGCCGACCGCCCCCTCGCTCTCGGAGGCCAGAATTTGCATTGCGCGCGAGGGCCTACGGTGACCGACGAGCGAAGCAGCGCTTCGTGTCAAGGATTGCGTCTCGAAATCTGCCAGGCCGATGCCCGAGTGTACCTTTCCGTAGAGATAGCGGCCGATGGCCCCCGAGGCGACGACGATCCACATCGAGATACAGGAGAGTCCCACCCAGCGGTCCAGCTTGAACGCCGCATGATACGTCACAAGGGTTGCACCGATGAACCCTACCCAAAGGTGGACAGTGAGCCAGCTGGATTGGGCGCCTAGGTTCTTCAGCAGGCCCAGGCGGGTATGCAGTGGGTAAAGCATGGTCAGGAGCATGAATGACGTCCCGATATATCCAAGCCAGTGACCGAATCCCTTTCCCGAGCTGTACGAGATCGGCTCGACCCTTCCGAGCCAGTGCAGCAGCGTGGCGTGCAAGCTGTGCTCGGGCAGTGTCCGGCGCAAGAACGCCTCAAGGCCCACCACCGCCAAGGCGAGAAAGAGGAGCGTAGCCACCACCGCGCGGGATGCGCGGTGGGTTTGCCGGGCGCGATGTTCGGCGACGCCTTCCAGAAATGCCACCCCGGAGAAGGTCAGGCCGCCGGGCCCGGTCTCGGTGAACAGCTCCTGGGGCGAAAGCTCCACCAATGCGCCAGTCGGACAGGCATTGAAGCATGCGCGATTGGGAAGTCCGGCACAGTGATCGCACTTGACCGCCCGCTGGCGCTGCTTGAGCCCAGCCGTGTACTTCTCCATGAAGATGGCGCCGTGGGGACACTTGCGTGCACAGACCGCGCAGCCCGTGCAGCGTTCGCTGATGCGAATTTCACCTTGCTCGTCCAGGGCCAGGGCTTGCACCTTGCAGGATGCCAAGCACGGCCTGTCCACGCACTGCTGGCACACCTGATGGATGGCCAGACGCCCGAGGCGCAGACCGGCGCGCACTCCCCGAGAAAAGCCATGGCGTTTGGCGCATGCCTCTTCGCACTTGCTACAGTCGAGACAGCGATCGAGCTGGCTCACCCGGACCAGCGAGCTGGATGCGAATCCGTGGCGCAGGAAAAAGTCCTGCACCAGTCGCCGGGTGGGCTCCTGCTGGCTGAGAAACTGGTTGCGTGAGGCTGCGATCTGTTGTCTGAGCCGGGTGGACCAGGCCGCGTGTCGGGCCATGATCTCGGCCAGGGCCGGGCGGCTGGCGGTCAGCAAAGTGGCCGGCGTGGAGGCCATGCAGTCGAGCACCGGCTCTCCCACGCCGGGCGGGCAATCGAGAAAACCGTCGGAGAAGAGCCCGCCCGGCGCAAAGAAACCAATCTGCTCGATCGGGCGATCGTCGCCCAAGCGCGCGGGGACAGCCGTGCCCTCTCGGTCCAACGCGACTGCGACCACGCCTGAGAGCACAAAGCAGTAGCTTTCGCCCTGGCCCCGTTCCAGCGACGACAACCGCTGGCGATGGTCGAGATGGCGTACCTGACCTGTACGCAAGAGCCGATCGAGCTCTGGGTTGGGCAGGTCGGCAAAGACCGGCAGCGAGCGAAGGGAATCAACCGTGACCGCGTGGCTTGCTTCTTGTGCCATGCTCCGTGGGTCCTAGTATGCCATGATTCATTTCTACTATCGGGGCTGGGGCGAGTGGCATCTCAAACAATCGGCGCGACCGTGGCAGACGTAGCAGTTTTCATTGCCAAAACTGCCAGCCGCGAATCCATGCACCTTACCCCAGGCCCCGCGGTGACTGAGTGGCGGCGTGGTTCTGTGACACTGAATGCACCCTCCGGTCTGGTGACACACCCGACAAGCCTCGGGATCGAATGCCGCGGCTGGTCCGTGACTGCGCAAGCGCCAGAGCGCGGTGTGGCTCTTGGGCGGATGCGTGCGATGGCAATTGCTGCAAACCGGCGAGGCGTGGCAGCGGGCGCATGAGCGGCCCTGCGCTCCGGCTTCGTCTTCGTCCCAGGGGAGATTGGCGTGCAAGCGCAACCAGAGCTGGTTGTGATCGCGCGGCTTGAGGGTGCGCGCGGCCCCGGCCAGCAGGCCGCGGAAACCGGTGGTGGAGTGACAATCGCCGCAGTTGGCCCCGGCTGACCCGTGATGCGGATCCGCGTGGCAGTCGGCGCAGCGCTTGCCCATGACCGGGAACTGGCGATCGAGCGGCGGCGCCACTTCGTTCTTTGTCCAACCCAGAGCGGGGGGTGAATCGGGTCGCGGCCGATGGCAGAAAGAGCAGGCCAGATCGCGATGCGCGCCGTCGCGAACAAAAGCTGTCATCGTGTCGTGCTTGAACTTGGGCGCTCCCTTTTCCGGTCGGTGGCACTTGCCACAATCTCGGCCGAGCTGGCCCCGGTGCGGCTCAGTCTTCTCGTGGCAGCTCACGCACGTAACTTCTGCAAACTTGTAGCGATCGTTGACGTGGCACGACTCGCACTTGGCGGTCTTGTGCGTACCTTCCAGCGGGAACCGTTTGCTGTGCTTCCAGACCAGCCGCAAGTCTTTGAAATGCTGGGTAGGCGCGTGACACTTGGCACAGTCGTTGCCAAGCTGTCCTTTGTGCTTGTCTTTCTCTTTGTGACAGTCGACACAGGCGAGCTTATTGGTGCGGTAGATTTCGTTCTGGTGACAGTTCGCGCACTTGCTGCGCACCTTGGGCTCGGCGTGGAAGCCGATGAGCGGGAAGCGCGTATCCTTGTTGTGGGTGAAGGCTCGGGTGCGCGTCCCGCCTTCCACGTGGCAACCAGCGCAAGGCTTGTCGGCGAACTGCCCCTTGTGCGCCCCCCGGTGCTGGTGACAGGTGACGCAGCCGCCTTGGGTGTAGGTGAGCTGCTTCCCCCGCTCGTGGCACTTGCGGCAGTCCAGGGTCTGGTGCTTGCCCAAGAGGGCAAAGCCAAAGCGACGGTGGTCGACCTTTGCCTCTTTCCAGGGACGCGCGGCGAAGTGGCAGGAAGTGCACTTGGCGAGGTCGGCGGTCACCGGATGGAAAGGACGGTGGCAGTCGGTGCAAGTGCGGGGCGGGGTACGGCCCGCCATTTGGGCTTTGGGGTGGCACTTGGTACAGGGCTGTTCAAGGTGCTTTCCGTCAAAGGCGATCCCCGAGTAGCGGCCGTGCGGTTCCAGCCAGGCGGAAAGGAGCATGCCCCGCAGGACGTGACCAGGGGGGTGGCAGGTCTCGCACTTCTGGGCGAGCTCAATCTCGCTGAACCCGTGAACGCTCTTGTGGCAGCTCCGGCAATCCTTCGCTAGGCCGAGGTACGTTATGCGACCTGACTTCATTCGCCGGGTGTGGCAGGAGGCGCAGGCAAGCTTGGCGTGGTCGTTTTGCAGCGAGAACCCAGTCTGGGTGTGGTTGAAGGTCTCGTGCCCACCCGCGTGCTTCCAGTCGATGATGTTGAACTCTCGCCCCTTGTGCTGAGGATGGCAGTGCAGGCACGGCTCGGTGAAGGTCGCGTGCAGACCGCGCCGCTTGGCCAGCTCATCCTTGAGCGGCTTGTGGTTGTGGCAACCGAGGCACTTGGCGTCTGTGACACCGTGATTAGCCTCGTGGCACTGTGGACAACCGTCCGAATTGTCATAAGCAGCGTGACTCTCGTTCAGCGGCCCGGGCGCCACCCGGAAAAAAGACGGCTGCGCGACCACCAAAGGAATGACAAGGAGACTCGCCAGGAGCGAGCACCCAAGGCCAATGAGGCGCGTGGTTTTGGTGGACTGAGGCCTCATCTTCTACGTCGCGCCTTTGCCTTTGACTTGGCCCGGCCGGGCTTCTTGACTTGCTTCTTGGGCTTGGTCTGTGGTTCCGACGCGGCCGGCGGATTTTGGTCCGGGCGGCGCTCGGGCTCGGCCAGTCGCTGGAGTCGCGCCGCGGCCAGTTCGGAATGGCGCGGCCAATCCTCGAACCCGGTCAGGTCGCGCGCCAGCCCCATGGCCTTGGCCTCGACCAGCCAGTCGAATGCATCAAACACGAAGGGTGCTTGGCCATTCACCGCTGCAACCGCCTGGCCGAGACTGCGCCTAGCCGCGACCGGATCGGCACGTACCTGCGCCAGCGCCAGGGCGAACTGTTGATGAAAGAGCGCGACCGCCGGGGCTGGGCGCGCCGACCCAGCCGCTCCAGAGACTTCGGACTTGGCTGCCCGGTCGCCGCCAAACCGTTCCCATGCCAAACGCGCCCAGGCCGAGTCGGGCGCGTCCCGCATAAGCCGGCCAACCAGCTTGCTGACCGCCTCCGGTCTGCCTTGGCGCGCCTCGAACCAAGCTTGCTCGTAGCGGTGGGCCAGCCACAACGGGCCGAGCTCAAAGGCCCGATCCCAAGCCTGCCGAGCTTGCTTCACCTCGCCTTTGTGCTCAAGCGCGGTGGCCATGAGATAGTGGAACTCGGGATCTCGATCAAAGGCCGAGCGGAGCGGCTCCAGTAGAGCCAGGCGCGCGGCCCGCTCTTGCCGTGACGCCACCGCCAGGCTGGCCAGGACTCGTTGCCCGGATGCGGGACCGGTCGTCGCAGACGACAGATAAGGCTTGATGCGGCCGAGGCGCGCAGGATCAGCGTCCTGGTACCGGTAAAGAGCCGCCTCGCCGCGGATGATGAGATCGAGGTGAGGATCGTGCGGGTCGAGCGTGGCCTTCGGACCGCGCAGCAGGGCGAGGAACTGCGCGGCCCGATCCAGCTCGCCCTCCCTGAGGAAGCTGGCCAGACTGTACGCCACATGCTCGCGGTCTTCGCCCGCCCGGCGCAACAGGCCTGCGCGCACGATCCAGCCGACTGCCGCCCCGACGCAAAGAACCAGCACCAGCAGGGCGAGCCGCCTGAACGGGGCGCCATGCCGACGCGTGGTGCGAGTTGCGGCCAGGTACTGCCCAGGATCGAGCCATGGCCCGAATAGGCTGTCGCCGTATAGCCTGGCCAGTTGGCGGTCGAAACCGGAATCCCCGCGCTCTACCGCGCCCGCCGCCTGGCTCTCGTCCGGCACAGGGCGGGCCATGGGGCTGTGTTTTGCCGAGCCTGGGGGTAAAGGCCCACGCGTGGTCACCATGGATTGCTCCCATGACAGCCGTTGGCGGTACCCGCACAGGTCCTGGTCACTGGATCCCACGTGCCACTCGCCATGCTGACGTCGACAAGACCATCTACGTGAAGATAGGGGTCAAGGATGGTCAAGCCGGCAGAAACGACATTGGCGTGGCAGGTGTCGCAGGTGTATGCGGTATGCAGCGGATGCGAATTGCCCAGATCCGCCGGCACTTCGCCATGGCACGAATCGCACTTGATCTGCGAGCCATCGACCTTGGTCCAGATGGGCGGGGCTAGGGGAAAACTGCCGGGCAGGGTGGCACCATGGCAATAGGTATTCGTGCAGGTCCTCGTTGTGCGGTGCCAGTCCGGAGCAGCTCCTCCGGTTTGCGCCAGCGGGCCGAACTCCATCACCGTCCCACGCGAGAGCGGATCCGGGTGGTAGTCGCCGTCCATCACCGTGGGCATCTCACCGTGGCATTCTTCGCAGACAATTAGGCCGGCAATAGCTCCCTCGTTCACGTGCGACTGATGGGCGCCGACGGCGATGTCACTGGTGCTGGTCGCTCCGTTGACCGCCAGCGGGGGAGCCGAGTTCTTCTTGCTGCCGTGGCAAGAGTAGCAGTTGAGCTTGGACGGAAGACCATCGCCGAGCGGGCTGCGCTGACAGCCCAGCCCGCAGAACAGCAGGATCCCGGCTAGCAGCGCTAGACGGAGGAGACGGGCCATCAGAAATCCTCCCGAATCGAGAAGAACGCCGAGTGGATGTACCGATCGACGATCTCCAGGGTGTAGCGAGCGCGCACCTCCAGCCAAGGCAGGGCGCGAAACCCGGCGCTACCGTAGACGGTGCGGGCATCCTGCAGCTCTTGTACGTCGCGATAGTAGTTGACCTTCCAGCGCTGATAGTAGGTGCCGGTTTCAGCTTTGACTCTGCGGGTGGAGTACCCCGCCGATCCCCCGAGGGCCAAGAAAGAGTCCCTGGTCAGTGACCAGGGTATGTAGTTCCATTCCAGGATTCCGGCGGCGAAAAGACCCTTGACTGCCAGGTCGTTGAGTTCAGTCTGGAAGTAGACGCCGCCGAAATTGCGGTTGAACGGACCCTCCGCACCGCTCAGGAGTTGGCGCATGCGCCATCCCGCGCGCAGATACAACCCGGTGGTCTGGCCCAGACCGAACTCCTTCCAGACCTCCAAACGCGTGCGCAAATTGGGCAGGCTGGGGCCGAGGAGCGAGAAGAACGGGTTCTCGTTCTCGCTGATCTCGCCCAGAGTCCGGAGCTGTGCGTTCACCTGAGCATCGATGCCAAGGGCGAGGGACGGAAAAACCAGGCGCAGGGCGCCGCCCGCGTGGGATGCGCTCCGGTTGAGGCCGCGTACGAAGAGCTTAGCCCAGCTTTCCTCGAAGCGCGCGGACGCGGTCAGGCCATAGGAATGGGCATAGACCCAGACCCTCTCCTGCTGGTCCTGGGAAAGAATGCTGTCGTGCTCGAAGCGCGAGTCCAACTCCAGGCGAAAATTCTGGTTGGGCCGATAGCCCGCACCCACGCAAGTCACCCAATTCTCGAAGAATCCTGGCTGGGTCTCGAAGAAGTGGATGGTCCGCCCCCCGTAGCCAAAGAGCAAAAGTTGGCGCTCCCACAGGCGCAGGCCCAGCGACCCTCCGTCGAAGGTTATCGGCAATCCATGCTCGCTCACCTGCCGGCCAAGGCGCAGGTATTCGAGGGGGAGACTGTGCCGCCATTCAGCCGAAAGCGTGTAGACCACGAAGAGGGGCTGGCGATAGTCGGATGTCTCCCCAAACACGTTCGGCTGGCCTTGGGGCGCATGCCCATCGAGGTCGTACCAGAGCGCCGCCGAGATCTGGCCCTGCAGATGATCGTGATAGCCCCTGCCCTGTCCATCAAGAGTCAGGCGAAGATCCTGGTCGGTCTCGGCGGCGACCGACGGGCCAGGCGTGCCCGATGAACTTTCCACTCCCGACCCCGCGGTTCGCAAACGGTATTCCTGCACAAGCGACAGCTCGCCGGACCATGCGCGCTCGGGCTCGACCCGTGTTTGCACCGTCGCCTCGCCGGACTCTGGTCCAGCAACGCTTGCGAGAAGGGTCAACGGCCACAGGACCAAAGGATGACTCGAACAGGACCGTCAGTTTCGCATCTGCGATGCCAGCGGGTTGCCCGGGTTCATGGCCGAGATGGTCTGTTCGCGCAGCAAGTGGGCGTTGTGACACATGAAAGACAACTCCGGCCTGGGTTGCTGAAGTTAAGGTGTGTGGGAGAGCCGATCCCGTTTCCCCGCCGGCAAGACGGCCGAACGCACCACCGCTCTCAAGGCAGCTTCGTATTGTTGACGGCTGGTAGTCAAGCAGCTGGAAGAACAAGCCGCAGATCCGTAGCCGACGGAATCCTGGAGTGCGGCAGACGCACGACCAAGCCATCGCACCCTCCCTGTCCACCAGCGGTCCGCTGGAAACGCGTGCCAGCAGAGTTTCCAGACGCCCTGGCGCCGGGACCAGGTCCTCCTGACGCCGGACGCCACGGCTGTGTCGAGCCCCTTGCTCGGCGATCCCGCGGTAGCCGCAGGAGGTCGTGGCCGTGGTCGTGGCTCCGATTGTTGCGGGGATCGGGGACCAGGGCCCGTGCGGTGCTCGGGCCCCGGTCAGCACGGGTCAAAACTTGATCGTCACTTCCAGCGTTCCCTCGGACGCGGCTTTGGCTGTGGTCGCCGAGGATTCGCCGGTGAGCTTGTTGGCGATTGCGGCCGCGACGGCTTCGTCACCGGCCAGGCGCTCGACCTTGGCAATCTTCCCTGCCCCGTCCACCGTGATGCGCAGACGAAGTGTGCTGCCAGGCTTGGCTTGCGCGCAACCTTGTTGCTCGACCACGCGGCGAACGATCGCAAGCAGGGCCTTGCTGTCGCCCAAACTCTGACTCTTGCCAGGTGTCACCTTGACCGAACACACCTGTCCCTTCTTGTCCTTGGCAGCCTTGTTCTCGGCTTCGTCGCTGCTCTTGGCGAGATCATGCCCTGCTCCACCCTTGCCGGACGCTCGCGCTTCAGATGCAGGTTCTTTGAGCATCGAACTCGGTGCAGCGATGGCCGGCGCGGGGGCATACATCCGCTGCGATTCCGCCTTCCTCATTGCGTGTGGCGCCCCGGTGGCGTGGGAGTACGCAGCTATCCCTTGCCCGGGCACATTCGACCCAATCGCGAGATTCGACACGCCCTCAGGCATGGGAAGCGGCTGGCGCACGGTCTCTAGGTTGCCACCGCGATTCACCACCTGCGAATCAACTGCCACGAACGAGGTGAACGGGGTCAGCAGGCTATAGCCCAGACCCAGACCCGTGATTGCGTCCTCGACCTCCTGGCCGCCGCCCATGTGCAGCTCGTCTTCCAGAATCTCGACCCACTTGCGCGCCCACAGGGCACGTAGGGCCGCGTTTTCTCGACGCGCGTCGGCTGGGCGCAGATCGATGCTGTGGCCAAATCTCCCGCGGCCGCTGCGGCCGGTGATCTCGATCTTGCCCGGCCGTTCCCCTTTGTACTTGCCAAAGAGTAGGAGCGGTCGCTCGGCCAGCAGGTCTGGCACCTTCTCGGGCGCGACGTCGTAGGCGTCAAAGCCCTGCATGCGAACCTCGATGTCGGTGAGCACCGGGCGCTCGATCATGTGGCGCAGCTTCTCCGCCTCGGCCGCGGCCTTTTCGGGACGAGCCACCACGAAAGGCTCGCCCAGCCCGGCGCGCGCCATGCCCTCGATCAGCCCGCGGTTGACCGAGCTGCCGATGCCAAAGGCAAACAGGTTGGCCTGGTCCAGCCGCTCGCGGATGAAGCGGAAGGCCTGCGCCTCCACACCCACGTAGCCATCAGTGACCACGACCACGGTGCGGGAAGTCCCGCGGCTCAGGGACGGAATGGCGTAGGCCGCCTGCAACCCGCCCATCAATTCGGTGCCGCCGCCACCGCTCTGGTGCAGGATCACGTCCAGTCCCTCGCGGATGTTCTTTTCATTGGCCGGCTTGGACCCCGACGGGCTCCACACGTAGTTCGCCCCCGAGAAGAGCGCCAGGTTGAAGTGATCGGTGGGCCGCAAGCGCGACAGCAGTTCACGCATCAGCGCCTTGGCCGTGTCGAGAGGGAAGCCGTGCATGGAGCCGGACACGTCAAGCAGAAAGATGTACTCGCGCGGCGGAATGTCCGCATCGCTGGGCCGGCGCGGGGGCTCCATCAAGAGGGCAAAGAACTTCTCGCTCGGGCGGTCCAGTCCCGCGGAAGGTTCTTGATACAGCAGCAGGCCGGTTTCGATCTTGTCTCCCGCCAGCCGGTAGCGCAGCACGAAGTCCTTGTTGCCGCCGCCGGTTTGGTCAAGCCGGATGTCGGCAGTGCTGCTTCCCGCGTAGCTGACCGCGATCTTGTGCGAAGGCGACGAAACCTCCTTGAGTGCGATGCCGGTCTGCATGTGAACATTGATGTCAAAGGCGTAGGGTTCCTTCTCACCCTCGGACAGGTGGGGATTGGCCATCCATTGATCGGTCTTGGGGTTGGCCCCGCCCGAGTAGCGCGGACCCACCACCGTTGGGTAGACGAACTCGTAGGTGGCGTTCTCCGGCAGGATCATCTCGCTGTAGTCGAGTTCCACCTCAATGCGGTCGCCCGGCATGATGTTGGCGACGCTGGTGGTGAAGACGTTGGGCCGCTCTTGTTCGAGCAGCGAGGCCCGCTGCCCGGCGCGCTTGGCCGCCTCGTACTCGGCCCGCGCCTCTTGCTTGCGCGCGATATGCGCCTCGATTGTGCGCGCGCCGATCTTCATACGCATGGCGTGTACCGCGGCTCGGGTCGAGGCGGGGAACACATACACCGCCTCGATGGGCTTGCCCGCCTGGTTCTCGAAAACCTGGTGCACCTTGACCGCTGCGATGACGCCCGCAATGTCGACCTCGGCGCGCGTCTCTTTGAGCGGCAAACGCTCGGTCTCGGGATTGCCACCCGCCACGTAGAAGTAGGGCGCCAGGGTGCGATCGTCGGCCTGCTCTGCTCGATCGCCTTGGCTGTAGGCAAAGCCGACCCCGCCGGTGTTGTGCAGGCCCTTGAGCACGGCGGCCGGGCTCTTGGCGACGGCCTTGCCGGCCCCACCGCCCGACTCGCCAGCCGCGCGGCCCGCGGGCACGCAGGCCAGCAGGCAACCTAGGGACGCAACCACTCTCAGACTTTTCACGCAACGCATGTTTGGAACCTCCTGCCCCGGGGTGAAACTGCGTGGGGCGATACTCCCCTGGAACGCGCCGGCCGGTGAAAAGATCTATGCAGGGCGGGAAGGCCCTTCAGCGAGCGGATGTGGCGGGAATAGATCGAAAGCTCGGTGAGGCGCTGACGTTGGCTTCCGCCAGGTCAGAAGCGCATCCAGCTTGCCCAGGGCGCGTTTGATCTCCATCTCCCATGCCGAGGCCACGCTGACGAATACGGTGTTGCCCGGATCCTGCAGACGACGGCGCGCCTCAGCCGCCAACTCGCCTGGGCGCGCGAGCGCCCACAGCAAGGCGTGCGTGTCGAGAAGCAACTTCACTTGCCACCGCGGCGCGGGCGCGGTTTGGCCGCAGACACGGGCTTGCCCTCGAAGAGCTTGATGACCTTTTCGGGCGTCTCGTCGAAATCGTCGGCCATGCGGACTTTGCCTTCCCAGCCGCCCAGCGGCCGTGGCGTGCGGTCGGGCGTGCAAGGCACGAGCCTGACGTAGGGACGCCCGGCTTTGGCGATCACGATTTCTTCGCCGGCCAAGGCTTCTTCGAGCAAGCGCGAGAGGTGAGTTTTGGCCTGCTGGACGTTGATCGATTTCACAGACTTAGTCTGGTCTGGTCTGCCAGAATAGTCAACTCACCGCGCAACCCGCCGGAGTTTGATCTGTGTGACGCCGGTCGTGGCCGAGGTGATCTTGGATAGGGAAACCTGGCCGACCAGCCTGCGCCCAAGCTCGTCGCCCAGCTTATCATCGCCGGAAAGTCTCTCAACTGCGGTGATCTTTCCCTCGCTGTCGATGGAGAGGCGCAGGCGGAGGGAATTGGCTATCTGTGCGACGGTGCAGACCTCTGTCTTCGGTCCCCGTTGAATGACAGCGACTGCCGCGCGCAGGTCTCCTACTTCGCGGTCACTCTCCGGCTTCGCCTCAAGCCTGCATGTCGCCTTCCCTCCCGCGTCGTGGCTATGGGCACTCTGTCCGTTTCTCTCCTTGTCGCGACCGTGTCGCCGCTGGTCGGGTTCCTCTTCTGGCAAGCCGGCCAGAGGGTCGGGTGGCACCTGCCGGCGGTCGCGGATTAGACCTGTCGGCCGTGCCCCTGTCGCACGATCGGTTTGCGCGGCAGCTCCCGCGCAAAGGAGAGTTGCAAGGCAGAGCACGACTTTCTCGGACGAGTGCGCGCGTCGCATGGCAGGCCTCCTGCCCCCGGCGTGGTAGCGGTTCGACCGGGGGACCTACGCTGTTGAACGCGCGAGGCGCCGACAAGATCTAGTCCGGACCATGCAGAAGCTAGCTGGGTTCTCACAGAGAGCACTGAGGGCGGAGGAGATCGGATGAGAAGAAGGGGAATGGGCCGTGCTGGGAGAACCCAGGCTAGCTTTTCAGGCGCTGGCGCAGATCTTCGATCTCAGCGTCGATCCGTGCCACCCGCCGCCCGACTAGCGCGACGTAGACGAACACCGCAACCCAAATGAAACCGTAGGCCAGGGCCACGTAGGTCATGATGACTTTCCCTCCGCATCCTCGATCTCGATCGCCAGTTCCACCAGGCGCGCCTGGCCGCGCTCGACGCGCATGCGCAAGGCCAAAAGCACGCCCCACAGGGCGCTGAAAATGACCAGCGACACGAAGAACGGCAGGCGCATCCCAGGGGCCAGTGAAGACACAGTCTTGGTGTTCGGGTGCAGACCGCGCCAGAGGTTGACGCTGACGTAGACCAATGGCACGTCCGCCGCCGCGAACAATGCCATGGCCGCTGCCAGCCGACGGCCGCCCGTGCCACCATAGCGGCGTGCCAGGCCGTAGGCGATCAGCATCAGCCAGAGCAGCAGCGACGAGGTGAGGCGCACGTCCCAGGTCCAGAACACACCCCAAGCGGCCCGCGCCCAAAGCGGACCGGTCACCATCACGCACAGGCCAAACAGCACGCCCAGCTCGGCACTGCACAGGGCCAGGCGATCCCCGCTCTCCGACCCGGCAAACAGGTACGCCAGACTGCCACCCGCGCAAACGAAGGTGGACAGCATGAGCAACCAGGCACAAGGCACGTGGAAGTAGAAGATCTTCTGCACAATGCCCATGGTCTTCTCCAGCGGCGCATTCGCGACCAGCAAGGGCACGAGCAAGAACCCGACTAGAGTTGCCGCAATACCCGCCTGAAAGCGAGCGCTGGACAGGCGGGCTGAAGACATCGGGAAAAGCATACCTCACTCTCCCATGACGACGGGCTCAAAGGACCACAGCCCGACCACCACGAACACCACGTCCAGGGCGGCCAAGAAGCGTGTCCAGAAGAGGGCGGGATCGAGATCAGGGGCCGCTGGGTCGAGCAAGTACGCCGTCGCGCGGCTGGCCGACAGCAGCACCGGGATCACGATGGGGAAAAGCAGGGCGCCCAGCAGCGCGTCGCGACTGCGAGCGCGCAGGAGCGCGGCGGAGAAGATCACTCCCACCGAACAGAATCCGATCGTCCCAAGCAGAAGTAGCAGGCCCAGCCAAAGCGCGTGCGGCCAGATGGCGGCGGAAAAGAGCGCCGCCAGCAACGGCGCCAACAACACCTCCACCAGGAACATGATGGCTGCAGTTGCCACAAGCTTGCCTGCATAGATCGCCGAGCGCGGAACCGGGGACAACAGAAGCGAACGAATGGCCTCGCTTTCCCGTTCGCGGTCAAAGGTGCGCGACAGGGCCACCGTGCCCGAGAACAGCACCGCGACCCACATAATGCCGGCGACCGCGTCGGGGCCAACCGTGGTTTCTTGCCCTGAGATGAAGGCGAAAGAGAACACCAACACCACCAGTGCGGCCATGAAGCCCATGGTGTAGACCACCTCGCGGCTGCGTCCCTCGATGTGCAGATCCTTCCAGGCGATGCGCGCGGCCTGGGACACCCAACTAACTCTTTTCACGGGTGGCCTCCTGGTAGATCGCGCGAACCTCGTCAGCGGAAAAACTCGCACGCGTCTCGTCTCGTGCCACGCGGCCCCGGCGCAGAACCACCACATGGGTGGCGATGGCAGCGGTGGCTGCCAGATCATGGGTCACCAGCACCACCAGCCGGCCCGCCTCACGCTCGTGCTGCAGCTCGCCTGCCAGCCACGCCGCGCCCGCGGGGTCGAGAGCCGCGCCGGGCTCGTCGAAGAGCAAGATCTCCGGCTCGTGCAGCAGGGCGCGCGCCAGCGCCAGTCGCTGCAACATCCCGCGCGAGAAGGTTCGTGCGGCCGCTTCACGCCGGACGCTATCCAAACCCACGCGGGCCAACATCTCGTCGATGCAACGCTCGCCGTTTGCGATCCCGTAGAGCGAGGCAAACAGGCGCAGGTTCTGTCGGGCGGAGAGATCTCCGTACACGCCCGGCTCGTGACCCACGTAACCGATCTTGGCGCGCATGGGGCTGTGGCGCGACAGTTGTTCGTCGCCCAGGGTGATGCGGCCCCGCGACGGTTGCGACAACGTCGAAAGCAGGCCGAGCAGGGTGGACTTGCCGGCGCCGTTCGGGCCCAGCACCGCCGCCACCTGACCAGGGACGAAAGCCAGCGACACCTCGGCGAGCGCCCGGTGCCGGCCGAAGGTCTTGCCCACGTTCTCCAGGCGCAGGACGCGGTCGCTCATGGCTTCACGCAGACTTCCCACTAGGGCTCGCGGCATCGGCGTCGCCGGCCCACTCGCCATCCACCGCCGCGAGCGCGGCCACCAGCTCGGCCCTTCGCTGGGCGAGCGGCGCATCGTCGGCTCCCGCGGCCCGCCGCGCTCGTTCCACCTCGACCAGCTCGGCAAAAAGCCGATCGCGTTTGCTGTTCATTTTGACATGGGGACCCTCAAAGGGTCCCCATACCCCCCCGCGATGGTTCGCCGCCGGCAAAGCCGGCGGGCTCCCCACGCGAGCAGGCCGCTTCTCGACCCTGGGCCGGCGCCAGCCCAACCCGGCCCCAAACACCAGCGCGGCGACCAGCACCATCGCTATAGTCTTGCCCAGACTGCCGCGCGTGGGCAGGCCGGAGATGGCGATACTGAGGACCCCGTTGCGAGGCACGCTGGCGAGCTGGAAGATCAGCATCTGTGCTCCTCGATCGTCCGTTTGGGGAGCCAATGCCTGCAGACCGGGCGCCGCGAGCGTCAGGTGATCGCTTTCCGGCACCATGACTACCGGGCTCTCGATGCCGAGCGGCATGGGCTGGCGGAACGTGATGCTGCTCTCGCCGGCAGTGGGCAAGAAGAACCCAAAGCGGACCTGTGCCGGGATCCCGCCGACACTTGCCGGTGGAACCGCTTCCCGCAGGAACATGGTCGAATTCTCGTCCGGCTCCAGGCGCGCGCCGCCCTCGATGGGGCTGCCGCTGCTGGAACCGGCGGGAAGGGGAATGGCAAGGCCGCCTTGCCCGGCGCTGAAGACCCGGTCGGATGTATTTTCCAGCACCAGATTCTCCATGACCGCCAACGCGTCTTCGCGCAGGTAGATGAGCAGCTTGGACGAGCCGGACACCTGCAGGACCGACGGGTCGCGGGTCTGGCCGGGCTCGCGCAGCTCCCCGGCAGCGCCACGATCACTCGACAGGCGGATGCGACCGCTGCCCAGGAGCACACCGTCGCGATCGATCGTGGCGACGTATTCGTGCGGATCGCCGGTTTCAAGTCCCTCAAAGCGGACGAATCCGTCCTTGTCGGTCTTGCTGGCCACGAACGCCATGGCCTCGCGCCTGCCGGTGCCGTGCCCCAGCTTCAACTCCTGACCAACCACGGGCGCGCCGTTGCCGTCGACCAAGCGCAGTTCCAAGGTTCCCGCGGCCAGGCCAGTCTTTTCGGTCACCGCGCCCGAGAGCGCGCGAACCGCCGCTTGGGCCGGGTTGCCGCCATGCCCGGGCGCGCTCGCGTGGGGATTGGCCGGCGCGCTTGCCTCCTCGCCTTCGCCTTGACCTTGGCCCTCGCCTTCCCGGGAAAGCAGCATGAGGCGCGCGCCACCTTGTCCCGGGACGGCGAAAGATGCGGTTTGCAGTCGCTCGCCGTCGACCACGGCTTCAGCGTGAAACTCGGCGCCTACCGGGAGATCGGAGAAGGTCGCACGACCGTCTGACTTGGTTTCTTCCGTCCGCTCGGTGGCCTTGCCACCCGGAGCTGTCACCCTGGCCACAACCTTGACCCCGACCGCCGCATTGGACAGCGAGCCGCGACCCACCCGTACGGTCACCGTGCCCACCGGCAGGTCGCCGACCAGCAGCGGACGCGCCGCCATGGCCTGCGCATCGCCCTCCCCCGCTGGCGGCTGCGCAACCGCAGTCCCAGCAACCAGCAGTAGCGCCGGCACACATGACCACCGCTTCATTCTGTCGCCTCCGTGCCGGCAGCAAGGCGCGCCTGCAGTTCTTCCTCGATGAAGGCGCGGCGTTCGGCACCGGAGATGGCCTCCTGCCGCAACAGCGGATCGAGTACGCGGTACAAGGCCAGCGCCGTCAGGCCAAGGCCAAGTCCGCCCAGGGCGAGTAAGACCAGAGGCGCACGCAAGGGCAGGCGAGCAACCACGACGCCAAAAACCAGGGCGGCGACCGCCCCCAGCAAGGTGATGATCGCACTGCCGAATGCAAAGCGGACGCGTGACACAGCGGGGACCGATCGACCGTCGGGCAGGAGCACGAGAATCATGGCCGCGGCCATGAGCAGGAAGCCCAGCCACATCCAGTCGACGAGAGGGTTGCTGACCAGCTTGAGAGCCGCCGTGCCCCCTTCCAGGTCGTGCTTGCCCATGGTGACATAGAGATCTTCGGCCAAGCCGCGCAGGATGGCGACCTGGGTGGCCGGCTCCTCAGGACGCTTGTCATAAACCCAGCGCGCCGGGGCCAACTGGCCGGCGGGCTTGCCGTCGAGCAGGACGGTGAGCTCGGCGGTGACCATCTTCTTCTGCAGATCCTCGCCCTCGGAAAACCCGTCGAATCGGATGCTGTACTTGCCAAAGCTGCGCGCCTGGCCGACTGACAGGACCACCGATTCCTCGCGTGAGAAAGCCTGGCCGGCGAAGCCCAGGAACATGAGGGCCATGCCGAGATGGACCAGATAGCCGGCGTAGGGGCGGCGGATGCGGAAGAGGAGCGTCGCGAGTGCCGCGCCCGGCCCCTGGCCCGCGCTGCGCATGCGACCGGCCACACCGCGGCCGATCTCCTGGACCACCGCTGCCGCGATGAAGCCCGACAGGCCGAGGCAGAGCAGCGCAGCCTTGGAGGCACCCAAACCGCCGGCGACAAAGGCCCCGACTGTGACAATTCCCGCGACCACCGGCACGATGAGACGGCGGCGCAGTTCGGGCGGCGCGGTTCGGCGCCACGCCAGGATGGAGCACAGCCCCGTGAGCAGCAGCAGTGCGATCCCGATGGGCCCCATCCAGCGGTTGAAGAAGGGCGCACCCACGCTGATGCGTTCTCGGCTCACCGCCTCGGTCAAGGTGGGGAACATGGTGGCGAACATCACCACCACGGCGGCCAGCACGAACACCCAGTTGGTTGCGACAGTCGCTGCCTCACGCGAGAACCACGAATCGAGCGACCGCGAGGCCCGCAAGGCGGGCAGGCGCGCGAACAGGAAGCCGAAACTGACCAGCAACACCAGCCCCATGAAGATGGTGAAGATCCAGGCCAGCCGAGTGTCTTTACCAAAGGCGTGCACTGATTGCACGATGCCCGAGCGGGTCATGAAGGTGCCGAAGATGGTGAGGAAGAAGGTCAGGATGACCAGGACGAAGGTCCAGCGGCGCAACAGTCCGCGCCGCTCTTGCACCTTCATCGAATGCAACATCGCGGTCGCAGTCAACCAGGGCAGAAGGCCCGCGTTCTCGACCGGATCCCAGGCCCAGAACCCGCCCCAGCCCAAAACCTCGTACGCCCAGATCATGCCGAGCACCAGGCCGAGGGTGAGCAGAAACCACGAGGCGAGAGCCCAGCGACGAATCGCCGCCAGCCAGGCGTCGTCAAGCTGGCCCGAAATGAGCGCTGCCATGGCAAAGGCGTAGGGAATGGTCAGACCCACGAATCCGCCGTACAGCGCCGGCGGATGAGTGACCATGTACGGATTCTGCAAGAGCGGATTCAACCCCTGGCCCGAGGCTGGCACTTCCACGAGGAAGGTGTCGAAAGGGTTCTTCTCGAAGATGATGAGGTAGAGGAAGAAGTCCGCTACCGCGGCAATCACCGCGATGGCGTAAGGTAGGATTTCGCGCTGGCGGTGTCGATTGCTGTACACGGCGATGGCCGCGAACCCGGCCAGCAGCGCCACCCAGAACAGCATGGAGCCGTCCAGCCCGCCCCAGTACGCCGAGATCTTGTACGCCAGGGGCGCCTGCGCATCGGAGTAGTGCTGGACGTACTTGATGCTGAAGTCGCCTGACACAAAGGCCTGCACCATGGCCACGCTGGCCAGCCCCAGCACCGCGGCCAGGGCGTACACAGCGGCCCGTCCGGATTCCAGCAGTCGGGCATTCTCTCGTCGGGCTCCCACCAGCGACGCCACGCCGGCATAGGTTGCCACCACCAACGCGATGAGAACGGAAAGCGCGCCGAAGTCAGCCATGCAATCCTGTCTCGTTTAGACGTCGGGGCGGTCCGCCGGTGTCCTAGATCCGTCAGGGCGCCATGGTTGCCAGCTTGGCACGAATAATCATCTTGAAGTCGGCGGCGCCGGTGCCAGCCAGCGGAACATCGAGCCACAGCCGCGACGGGCTGCCATGGGCGGTCTTCTGGGCGCGCTGGCCGATGGGCGAGAGGGCTTGCCAATCCACCGCCGCGCTGGCGGCTGCCTCCAGTGACACGATGGCCACTGGCCAATCGCTGTGCAGGAGCAGGGCGCACAGGGGCTTGCCGCCGAACAGGTAGCGCAAGGCCCATCCGGTCGACGGACCGTAGAAGTACACGTCCTCGACAACTTCCTTTTGCTTGAGCAGGAAGGTGCGCGCGGCCTCGAAACGCTTGCCCAGGGCCAGGGGCAGACGTGCGGTGAAGGCAGCCGGGGTCGGTTGCTGGTTCTTCTTGGGGAACGCCACCCGCGGCGGCTGCGGCACCCGGGCCGGGCGTAGCGCGGCCGGGGCTGGCTGGGCCTTGCTGGGGCGCGGGGGGGACTTCTTGTCAGACGGCGTTCTTGCCATGTTTTCGGTTGGCCAGGTACTCCCTCGCGTAGGCGATGATACCAGGCAAAAGCGACAGGAAAATGATCAGGATGATCAGCTTCTCGATGTGTTTGGTCACACCAGGCCAGGTGGTTGCCAGGCCGTAGCCGATGAGGGTCATGCTCAGCACCCAACCTATGCCGCCGAAGACATTGTAGCTGACGAAGCGGCGGTAGTTCATCTGGCCCACGCCCGCCACCACCGGAGCAAAGGTGCGGATGATGGGTATGAAGCGCGCCAGAATGATGGTCTTGCCGCCGTGGCGCTCGTAGAACTCGTGGGTGCGGATGAGGTGCTTCTTGTTGAAGAAGAGCGAGCTCTCCCGCTTGAAGATCCTGGGCCCGGTCTTGAGGCCAATGTAGAAGCCGACCTGATCGCCAGCCACGGCGGCGATGGCAACCGCCAGGTTCAGCCACACGATGTCGAGCAGGGGCTTGCCGGTAGGGTTGGCCGAGGTGCAGAAGATACCCGCCGTGACCAGCAGTGAGTCGCCGGGCAGAAAGAATCCAATCAGGAGCCCGGTCTCGGAAAAGACCACCGCGACCAGGGCGACCATGCCGCCCCATTGGATGATGCCCTGGACGTTGTAGATCTTGTGGAACAGGTCCATCAGGTACTGCACGACAGTGGCTTCCTTCCGCGAGGGTTGGGGGAAGCCGCTAACCTGCCCTGCCTTGAGCGCAAGAGCAAGTCTTGCGCCTGCCGCACCTCCGATATGGGAACCCTAGGAGGGTTCGGCCGTCGTCACCTCCGTGAGTTGAGGCAGCTTCGCTAGATCCGCTGCCAGCCCATGAAGGTGATGGACATACAGTGGTACTCCAGATCCGACGACAGCGTCACCTGGGCGGTAAGGCGGTCGAAGTCCTGATGGTCGCGCAACCAGGCGGTGGCTACCTCGTCAAGGCGGTCTCGGTCCTTGCGCTTGGTGGCGCTGAAGACCTTGACCTCGACCAACTTGAAGCCGGACATGACTCCGCCCGCGGGTTCAGCACCGGAAGGAGGCCAAGAGCGACTGTCCATCACCTCTAAGGCTAGCGCGTTTGTTGTGTCTGGCACGACGAATGTCCCTTATCTATCGGAAGACGCCAGTTTGTCCAGTTTGGCGGCCATGATGAAATCGTTCTCGGAGAGTCCGTGGATGGCATGCGTGCTGAGCTGGATGTCCACCCTATCGTAACGCACGCAGAAGTCAGGGTGGTGACCTTCCTCTTCCGCTATGGCAGCCATCTGAATCACGAACCCCATAGTGCCCGCGAAATCGGCAAAGCGAAACCCTTTAGTTAGCGTGCTGCGATTTTCGCTCACCTTCCAGCCGGGAACGTCGCGCAGCAATTCGCCCACCCGGTCTGCGCCGAGCGGTGATACCCCGCCTTCACAAGGTATACAGTTTTTCGCCGAAAGTTCCATCACAGCTCCCTTCCCTCAACCGAGGTCGCCCTGCATACCCCAGGGCTACCCTGCCGGTCATGGCTGCCAACCGTTGGATTCTATCTATCTATGTGTTTATGATGCCGCGCCAGACGATCCGGTTTCGTGCTAGCTCGCTATTCTCTGGCCATGACCAACACCCTCCACGTCGTTCTCGTCCAGGTCCACGTCCAGCCTCACCTGGTCGAGGCATTTCGCGTCGCCACCTTGGCCAATGCCTGCGAGAGCGTGAAGGAGCCAGGCGTGGCGCGCTTCGATGTCGTGCAGGACTTAGACGATCCCACGCGCTTCGTGCTGATTGAAGTCTACCACGGACCCGCGGGCGCGGCTGCACACAAGGAGACTGCTCATTATCGCAAGTGGCGCGATGAAGTGGCAGCCATGATGGCGGAGCCACGCACGAGCAAAAAATATCTCAACGTCACCGAGGACGCCACGTGGTGAGCTTCGAATTCGCAACCTCCGCGCGGCTGCTGTTTGGTTCGGGCAAGCTGGCGGAGGTGCCCGCAGCCCTGCGAGCCCAGGGCGTGCGCCGCACCTTGGTCGCGACCAATCTGCCAGGACCGGGGCCCGATCGCCTGCGATCCCTGCTGGCCGCGGCTGGCATCGAGTCGTCGGTGCTGTTCGTGGAGCAGGAGCCCACGGTGGATTCGGTGTCGGCTGGCCGGGCGCGAACGCGGCGCGAGGGCTGCGACGCCGTGGTCGGGCTGGGCGGGGGCAGTGCCATGGACACTGCCAAGGCGGTGGCCGCGCTGGCCAGCAACGAGGGCGACCTGCTCGACTATCTGGAGGTGGTGGGCCGCGGGCGGTCTCTGCAGGCGCGGCCCCTGCCCTTTGTGGCTGTCCCCACCACGGCCGGCAGCGGCGCTGAGGTGACCCGCAACGCGGTCATCGGCGTGCCGGCCGCCAAGGTCAAGGTCAGCCTACGTAGCCCGTTCCTGCTGCCTATTCTGAGCGTGCTCGATCCGGATCTGCTGGACGGCCTACCCCGCACGGTGGTGGCCTACAGTGGCCTGGACGCGTTCTCGCACCTTGTGGAGGCTCTGGTTTCCTCCCGGGCCAATCCCTTGACCGATGCGCTGGCTGCCGAGGGGCTGCGGCATTCAGCGCGGGCTTTGCGCCGGGCCTACGCCTCGGGACTGCAAGCTGACACACGCGAAGACCTTATGCTGGCGAGCCTATGCGGCGGTCTGTGCCTGGCCAACGGGGGCCTGGGCGCGGTACATGGCTTCGCGGCTCCCCTGGGTGGGATGCTGCACGCTCCCCATGGGGCGCTCTGCGCGGCCTTGCTGGCTCCCGTGATGGAAGTGAACCTGCGCGCCTTGGCCGAGCGCGCGCCTGAACACCCCGCCCGGGCTCGCTATCGCGAGATCGCGGAGATCGTCACGGGACGGCACGGCGCCGGGGCAGACGAGGGAATTGCCTGGGTTCGCGATCTCTGCCAGGAGCTCGAGGTTCGGGGCCTCGGCCATCACGGCTTGTCGGCCGGCGAAGTCCCCGCCCTGGTTGCCAAGGCTAAGGCCGCCAGCAGCATGCGCGGCAATCCCGTGCAACTTTCCGACGAGGAGCTGGGCGATGTTGCCATCCGCGCCCTTTGACTTGCGCGCTTCGATGGGGAGAGGGTAGAAAGCCATTATGTGGTTGCGCGAGCGAGCCGATACGGGATTGGGGAGAAACATGGCCCCGATTCCTCTGCCGCACGTATTCCCTAGGTTCCGCCAGCAGCCAAGGACGATCGCGGCGGATGCCCAGCTGGTCCTGGGACAGTGGGCGGAGATCTTCCCGAATGGCTCTCTGGTGCCGCTGCGTGGTTTTGTCTTCAGCCTGCGCCCGGGCGAGGTGCTGTTTACCTTTCCCGACCTCCCGACCTCCCCGGAGGGGCTTGAGGCGGGGCATGAGGCGGTGGTTCGCTACGCGAGCGGCAGGGGTCGCCACACCGGACACGCGGCGATTCTGCGCGTGGCAAACGGCCCGCCGGTCACCGCGGCCTTTCAGCGACTAGTAAGGGTGGAAAGCGAGCAGCGCCGCCAGTACCCACGCGTCAGCGTGAGACTGCCCGCCATCCTGGCCGCAGGCGCAGAAGCCACGCAGCCGGCTGGCGGGCAGAGTGATGAGCGGGCGCGCATCCGCAACCTGGGTGCAGGTGGAATATCGGTGGAGACTTCGCTGCCGCTCACGGCTGGCGACGGTGTGGATCTGACTGTGCCTGAGGCGACCAGGACCGCGGCGAGGCATGCGCGTCACGTTACAGGGAGAGTCCTTCGCGTGGAGAAGAGCGTCGCGCGTAAGCGCGCAGCGCGGGTGGCAAGTGTGGAGTTCTCGTTCGCCTCGGATGACGAGCGCGACGCCTGGGCGCGGCTGGTACTAGCCCTGCAACGCAAAGGCAAGTAGAGCTTCCACATCACCTCTTCGATTCACCGACGGCCGACGATCTACTGCGGAACCCTGGGAGGGTTCCGCACCTCCCGCGGCGGGCTTCGGCGAGCGAAGCTCGCCTGCGCCCACGCGATCCGNNGGTCCGAGTGCCCGAAGGGCCTTCGTCATCGGGTCGGCTTGTCGGCCGGCTCTCGAAGGCGGATCTAGCGAGGTGGTGGTAGCCGGGCGGGCAAGGACAGATCTCGCTGGGGAGAGAGCGCGGAGTTCACGGGGCTGGAAGTCACGAAGGTCGACGGCGGGGACGCTGGTATGGTGAAGTAGGCCTTCTATGGATATCGAGAGACGTCTTGGGCTGGGCAGTGCGACAGCTTTGGTCGTGGCGAACATGGTGGGCACGGGTGTGTTCACCACCAGCGGTCTTCTGCTAGCCGATCTGGGTTCGGCGTGGCTGGTGCTGCTGGCTTGGGTGCTCGGCGGGCTGGTCGCCTTGCTCGGGGCTTTGTGCTACGGCGCTCTCGCCCGGCACATTCCCGAATCGGGGGGCGAATACGTCTTTCTGTCGCGCACCCTGCATCCGGCGCTCGGCTACTTGGCAGGCTGGATCTCGCTGGTGGTGGGATTTGCGGTTCCGCTGGGCGTGCTGGCCTATGCGTTCGGGCAGTACATGTCAGCCCTGGGAGGCGCAGCTTTGGCCTCGCCCCGTCTGACGGGAACCGTGATCATCTTGGTCGCAGCCGCCACGCACGCGGTGTCGCTGACCGCCGGGGCACGGGCGCAAGCGATCGCCGTGGGCGTCGAGCTGGTCGTGATCACCCTGTTCACCGGGTTCGGGATGGGGCAGTTGGCCCACGAAGGGATTTACAATGTGGCAGCCCCTGGCCGAATGGCGGGCATGGGAGTGGCACTGGTGATTGTGTCGTACAGCTACCAAGGCTGGAATGCGGCTGTATACGTGGGCGGCGAGGTGGCGGAGCCAAAGAAGAACCTGCCCCGGGCCCTGATCCTGGGAACCGCCATCGTGACCGCGCTCTACCTCGGGTTGAACGCCGTTTTCGTGCTGGGGACGCCGGCGTCTTTGCTCGCGGGCAAGATCGACGTGGGCCGCATCGCTGCCCTGGTGCTGGGCGGACCGCGCCTGGCCAGGCTGGTCTCAGGCTTGATTGCCTTCGTGATCGCGATCTGCATCTCGTCGCTGGTGATGGCGGGGCCTCAGATCGCTGCGCGCATGGCGGCCGACGGCTTTCTGCCGCGGGCGCTGGCGGTGCGGCCGGGCCAGCCCCCGCGTGTCGCGCTCCTGGCGCAAACTCTGATCGGCATCGCGGCTCTGTGGACGGCGACCTTTGCCAGCTTGCTGACCTACGTCGGCTTCACCCTGGGTCTGGTCTTCGCCGCCACTGTGGTGGGCCTGGTTTGGCAGCGACACAAGCAAGGCCCGGTCTTGCGGGTTCCGGGCTGGCCATGGGTGCCGGCCCTGTTCCTGGTTTTCGTGCTCGGGTCCACAGCCTTCACCGTGGCCGAGCGGCCGCGCGAGAGCCTGGTGGGTCTGGCCACACTGGCGATTGGGTTGCCGGCGTATTGGCTGCAAAAACGAGAGTAGGATCTACAACAGAGCACTGCCGAGGCGGAGAACGTGGTCCCGCTGCACTCGAAGGCATCGACCACATCCGGTTAATGGTGTACAAGATAGGCATGACGAAGGTTTCCACGGCCGCAGCGCGCAAGCGATTCTCCGACGTGGTCAACCGTGCGTCCTACGGCAAGGAACGTGTGGCCTTGACCCGCTACGGCCACACCCTGGCAGCCATCGTGCCGGCGGAGGACCTGGACTTGCTTGAAGCCATGGAAGACCGGATCGATGCCGACGACGCGCGCAAGGTATTGGCCGACATGAAAGCCAAGGGCGAGAAACCGATCCCGCTGGCCAAGCTCAAGAAGCAACTCGGCCTGTGACAGCCCGCTGTCGCGTCGAGGTATCCAAGCCGGCGGGGAAGCAGATCGCGGGGCTCGACAGGACTGCGCAGAATCGGATCATTAACCGGCTCACCGCCCTGGGCGACAACCCCAGACCGGCCGGATCGAAGAAGATGGCGGGCCCCGAAGCGTTCTGGCGTATTGGTGTGAACTGGGCTACGTGCGTCGATACGATTCCTCGGGTAGGATATGACTGTGTCCTCGGCCGCGACAGCCAATTCGCTTCCCCGTATCGACATTGCGACCCTCTACGGGCCGATGTCCGTGCTGGGACCGCTGGACCCAGCCGAATCGCCCGATAGCCAGGCGCTGTTGGCGTTCGTCGACAATTTGGAACGCACCACGCGCGCCTCGCTTTCGGTTGAGCTTGACCAGCCGCCGCTCGAACCCTCGGTCGACGAGGTGAAGCTGGCCGGAGA
>PMBS01000144.1:0-4992 GCA_003153015.1 Myxococcales bacterium | reverse complement strand
TCATGCTCGGCGAAGATGACGAAATGTCTCTCCAGCGCAGCCTGGTTGCCACCGACGAAGCCATTCGCGCCCCTGCCCCCAGCGTTGCACTGAACCTCGGCTAGCCGTGGGTCTGCAACTCAAGTCCTCGCAGTACGCAGCGGAGCAGATCAATCAAGCCCGCGCCAACACAGACGCAAGGCCAAACTCGGTACACGCCGCCAAATGGCGAGCACTCAACAAGCTGTTGCTCGAAGTCGTCGCCGACGAGGAGCACGCCTTCTCCCCCGCTACTGCTCTCGGACGGCGCGGGCCTGTGAATCTCTCGGGCGTAAGGAGGGCCAAGCTCGGCCGCGAAAGAGTCTTCTTCCTCGCGTCCCGGCAGAAGCAACTGGCCATCGTTCTTATGTTGGGGTTCCGCAAGGAGGGGATCGCACCGACGCCTACGTCGAGATCGTCCGCCGCATCCGCCGTGGCGAGTTCGACGAGCAGTTCCGCGAAGCCGGCATCGCCAAGCCAGACGTGTGAGGATCACCGGCTTGTCGGCCGCTGGCGGACTTGCGCTTTCCCCCTCGTTTTGAGCAACCCTGCGCCGGCACAAGCGCCAGGCTGTAGCCGAGAGATCGCACAATGCTCATGACCGTGGCCAGCGTCGGGTTCGGGGCATCCATGGTGAGCAATCGCCGCATGGCCGCGGGCTGGGTTCCCGTGCGCTTGGCCAGCAACGCCTTCGACACTCCGGCCTTGCTCCGCACTTCGTCCAGAGATCGCACGAACGCGTCCACCGAGTCGATCCCGGCCCGCGCTTCGATGTAGGCCGAGGCGAACTTGCGATCCTTCATCCTCTCGGTGAAGTGGCGGTCAAACCCCGTCTTGGCGTGCTTGCTCTTCATGGGGCGGAGTGTAACATATGGGTTACGCAGACTCGATGAGTGAATGACCGCTCCGCTCGAAGGCCGCCAGGCCGACGGGATAGCGTGTGGCTTCATGGCTTCGCGCCTGGCGTGCGTTTTGGTTCGGCATGGAGTCCGCCGCAGGGGTTGCGACGAAGTCCGAATAGAGGGACCATGGTCCGCATGGCAACCAAGCTGCGTTTCGTGTCTTCGTGCCTGCTGGTGGCATCCCTCGGCGGTTGCAGCAGCGGGAGTCAGGCCACCAGCCCACCAGACGCTCCTACCGTCATGGGCGGCATCGTCGGCCCTGCCGGAACGGGTGGGGGTCCGGGGGGAGTCGGAGGAGGCGGGACTGGCGGCCAGTTGTCCACGGCCACCAGCACCGCCCCGCCCCTCTGTGTCCCCGGCGCTAGCGTCGCCTGCGCGTGCGTTACCGGCCAAACCGGCGCCCAGACGTGCACGTCTGCGGGCACCTTTGCGGCCTGCGTGTGCGCTACCTCCACGGTGGACGCTGGGGGCACAGGCGGTAGCGATGGCGCCGCAATCAGCCCAGACGCTCCCGCGGCCACGGGCGGCAGTGGCGGGTCTGGCGGAATGGGCGGTGTGGATGGCGGCGACGCGCCGTCTGCCACGGGAGGCACGGGTACAGGCGGGACAGCCGGCGGCGCTGGCACAGGCGGCAGCGCCGTTTCGGGCGGTAGCGGCGGGGTGGGCGGCTTTGGGGGAACGGCGGGCGCTGGGGGCGGGGGTGGCGGGTCTGTCGTGGACGCGGCAGCAGACCAGAACGCCGATGTCCGGGCCGTTCCCGACGCTCCCGCGGACGCGGGCCTTGCAGCCGATGCGTTCTCGGATGTGGTCGTGCTGAAAGGAGTTTTCGTCCTGACGGGCAGCATGACTGCGGCAAGGATGTACCACACGGCGACGTTGTTGCCGGGCGGGCAAGTGCTCATCGCCGGCGGAGACGGTCCCAGCGGGTATCTCGCAAGCGCTGAGCTGTACGACCCAGCGAGCGGGACATTCACTCTGACGAGCAGCATGACAGTGACAAGGAATTCCCACACGGCGACGTTATTGCCCAACGGGAAGGTGCTCATTGCCGCCGGGGAGAGCGACAGCGGGGTCTTGGCGAGTGCGGAGCTATACGACCCGGCGGCCGGGACATTCGCACCGACGGGCAGCCTGACCACGGCAAGGGACAGCTACGCGGCGACGTTGCTAGACAGTGGAAGAGTGCTCATCGCCGGTGGCAATGGTGTCCTGGGGTACCTCGCAAGCGCTGAACTATACGACCCAGTGGCCGGGACATTCACAACCACCGGCAGCATGACCGTGGCACAGAGTTCGCACACGGCGACGTTGTTGGGCAACGGAAAGGTGCTCATCGCCGGCGGGCTCACGTACACGGGCACCAATCAGGTGTTTCTCGCGAGTGCGGAGCTATACAACCCACCCCCTGCCGGGACGTTCACGGTCACCGGGAGCATGACCGTGGGAAGAGTGTTCCCGACGGCGACGTTGCTGCCCAACGGGCACGTGCTCATCGCTGGTGGGTGCGGTCTGTCCGATGCGAGTTCCTGCGGGATTCTTGCGAGCGCTGAACTCTATGAATAGCCTGACGGACGCCCACCAAAGAGTCAGAGGGGATGGAAGTTGAATACGACCCAGAAAGGCCCGCCGGACAAATGCACGCAAAACACGGTCAAGGTGTTGGATGAGGATGCCTGGAGACGCGCGCCTTTGTTTGGAGAAAACCCTAGAAAGGGATTTGACCCAGAAGTTCTCTATATGATGCAAGTCGCTCTCGGCCCTGGTTTTGGTGTCGGCAACAGGGACCGTATCCTCCGCGACGCCATTGCGTTCTCAAACGCTGCGACATCTGCTTTCAAGCTCAGTCTGGGAGCCACAGCGGGCCGATGGAAACAGGCAGCGACTGCGCTACACGAGGCGCTGGAAACCGCCTTAGCCTCCTCGGCGGAGAAGAACCCCGGCCACCTCAACGTCGGGTGGTTTGTCTACTCGCGGATGGGGCTCATGTTGAACGATCTCTTACCCGACCGCTCCAACCACAATGGGCCTAGCGACCGCTTCTGCATGCCGGCCAATGACGTCGAGAAGTTCGAGCGTTCGCCATGGCACAAGAAGCTGCGCAAGTATTGCCCGCCGGAAGTGTGGAAGAGGGATCCAGAGATGTTCTTTCGTCTCGCCGAGAATTACCGACGGATCTCGAATGAGTGCTACCGCCAATTGCCGAAGCGAACGCGAAATGAGGGCCGTCCTGCAAATCCCGAACGTGTCGCACTACTGAAGTGGGTTCAGGCGCAGGGCCTAGAACCCAAGCCTCTCTCTGTCCAGCTCAAGAAGTGGTGTCGCCAGCTCGTTGTTTTTGGGGGCTATCCGCGCGGCGATATGCCGCCTTTTGCGGACAAGCGGAATGCGGATGGAACTTGGCTATACCTGACTGAAGCTGACCACGCTGAAGCGCTCGCCCAGTGGTGGGATCGTCGGACGGAGTTGACCTACAAGAGGATGCGCGATGTCCTGAAAAGCAAGGAGAAGGACGCAAAGCGCGCAGAACGAAAGAAGCGCGCCCATCAATAGGGGGTATGTGGGCCGAAGTTCTCGACTTAGCCCCCAGTGCCGCTGCGGTATTCCGTGGTTCAATTTGGAATCATGGAAGAGAAGAAATATCCGGCTCAACTCCTCCGGCGACGGCAAGTCGAGGGACTGGTAGGTCTGCGGCGTAGCGCAATCTACGCGGCCATTGCAGCGGGCCGCTTCCCGCGGCCGATCCATCTGGGTCCACGGGCTGTCGGCTGGCTCGCCTCCGAAGTCGAGGCATGGATCGCTGGGCGCGTGGCGGAGTTGCGCACGGCGGCAGCAGCGCATGCAAGCCAAGGGCGAGAAGCCGATCCCGCTGGCCAAGCTCAAGAAGCAACTCGGCCTGTGACAGCCCGCTATCGCGTCGAGGTATCCAAGCCGGCGGGAAAGCAGATCGCGGGGCTCGACAGGACTGCGCAGAATCGGATCATTGACCGGCTCACCGCCCTGGGCGACAACCCCAGACCGGCCGGATCGAAGAAGATGGCGGGCCCCGAAGCGTTCTGGCGTATTCGCGTGGGCGACTACCGCGTAGTCTACAGCATTGAGGATGCCCGGCTTGTTGTGCTGGTGCTCAAGATCGGCCACCGGCGAGAGGTGTACAGGTGAAGGCCCCGAAGGCCGCCAGCCCCACGAGGCAACGACACCGCCACAGAACCGTTTGCGGCGAATCCCGAATTGAGCGACCATCCTAGTCTGCAAAAGGTGAGCAAACATGGTGCCCATGGCTGCCAGACTGCGCGTTGCACTTTCGGGTCTTCTGCTGGCGTGCTCCTGCGAAGGGAGCGGGCTGCGCTCGACCCCTTACGACGCTGGGGATACCGGCGGCAGCAGCGGGAGTCCAAGCGTTGGGGGCGCAGGCGGCAGCGGCGGCGCCGCCACCAGCTCGCCCGATGCTGCCTTCTCCGTAGGCGGCAGCGGCGGCTTCGCGGGAACCACCAGTTCCGGCGGTATTGGCGGGATCGCGGGCGCGGGCGGCACAGCCAGCGGCGCTGGCGCAGGCGGCAGCGCTGTGACCAGCGGGGGCAGCGGCGGGATGGGCGGCTCCGGTGGAACAGCAGGCGCTGGGGGTGCGGGTGGCGCGCCTGTGGTAGACGCAGCCGCAGACCAGAGCGCCGATGTTCCGGCGGTTCCCGACGAAGCCCCGCCTGCCAAGGACGCGAACCTTGCAGAGGACGGTCCGCCCGATGTTCCATCGGCCGACGCGTTCCCCGATGTGATGGCGCCGCAAGGAGTTTTTGCACCGACCGGCAGCATGGTCACGCCCAGGGATGGTCACACGGCGACGTTGTTGGGCAGCGGGATGGTGCTCGTCGCCGGCGGCGAGAATGCCACTGGACATGCACCCGCACTCGCGAGCGCGGAGCTATACGACCCAGCGGCCGGCAGATTCACCGCGACCGGCAGCATGAAAGTGGCAAGGGCGGGGCACACTGCGACGCGGTTGGGCAGTGGGATGGTGCTCATCGCCGGCGGAGGCGACGGCAGCGGAGAGCTTCCTGCGAGCGCGGAGTTATACGAT
>PMBS01000026.1 GCA_003153015.1 Myxococcales bacterium | reverse complement strand
GATCCCAACCTGACCAGCACCTTGTACTTTGGCTCGCGTAGCACGGGCTTGTGGACGAGCCCGGATTTTGCGAAGACATGGACGCAAGTCCATAGTTTCCCGACGACCGGCACGGCCATCAACGACGCAGGCACACCCAAGGGCTACGGCTTGACCTTCGTGCTCTTCGATCCACGCAGCGGCTCGCCGGGCAGCCCTACACCGGCGCTCTACGTCGGGGTCGGCGCGACCACCGAGACTGGGCTCTATCGCTCGACCGACGCAGGTGCTACCTGGGAAGCGGTTCCTGGTCAGCCCTCTATCGGTATGATGCCTCATCATGCCGTGCTGGACGGGTGTGGCAACCTCTACCTTGCGTACAACAACGGTTCAGGCCCGAACAACATCACGAGTGGCGCCATTTGGCGATTCAGCGCGGCCAGTGGTCTCTGGACTGATGTGAGTCCCCCGCACGCTGGCGGCGGTTTCGGCGGAATTGCAACCGATGCTGCCCATCCGGGAACCCTCATCGTCACGACGATCGATCGCTGGGAGCGCGACGAGATCTACCGCACCACCAACGGCGGGGCGAGCTGGGCGCCGCTCGAGTCGGCGGCGCAGATCGATGTGACAGGGGCGCCCTGGGTCTTGTGGCACAAAGCCAGCGTGGGGACGCCGGGATGGATGGGCGACGTCGAAATCGATCCCTTCAATCCAGGGCGAGCTCTCTACATCACGGGGGGAGGCATCTGGTCGAGCGACAACCTCACGGCCGCCGACATCGGAGCTCCGACTCATTGGACCTTCGAGGACGATGGTCTTGAAGAGACCGTGGTGCAGGACCTCATCAGCCCTCCGGTGGGCGCACCCCTGCTGAGTGCGGTGGGTGACATCGCGGGTTTCCGCCACGACAACCTCGACATCTCTCCTCCGGGCGGCTTCTTCGCCAACCCTGTCTTCGGCACTACGTCGAGCCTCGATTTCGCCGAGGGCGTCTCGAACATCGTCGTGCGGGTGGGATCCGGTGGGCTAGGCGGCGCCTTCTCCACGGACGGGGGCACGACGTGGACGCCATTTGCCACCGCCCCTACGAGCAGCCAGGGCTCGGGATCGATCGCGGTTTCGGCAGACGGGACGACGTTCCTTTGGGCTCCTCAGGTTCCGCGGGGGACGACGACCAAGCCCTTGCCCTCCTTATCGCGAGACCGCGGCGCCACGTGGACCGCATGTGTGGGGCCTGCCGCCGGCGCGCCTGCCCCAGGCGCGCAGGTGGCCGCCGACCGTGTCAATCCCTCCAAGTTCTACGCAAGCGACGGGACCGGGATGTACGTGAGCACCGACGGAGGCGCGACCTTTGTAAAGGCTGCCGCTATTCCGTCCGGGCGACCGCGTCCCGTGTTCGGAATCGAGGGGGATGTTTGGGTTGCGACGAATTCCGGCCTGTTTCATTCGCAGGACTCGGCAGCGACGTTCACGCGAGTCGGAGGACCCGATTCCTCTCCATACCAGCAAGTTGGCTTCGGCATGGCGGCGCCGGGGCAGAGTTATCCAGCCGTGTACCTCGCCGGCTCCGTGGCTGGTGTCTGGGGCACGTATCGCTCCGACGACGTCGGGGCTACCTGGCAGCGCATCGATGATCCGCAGCATCAGTTCGGGTGGATGCACTGCTTGACTGGCGACCCGCGCCTCTACGGCCGTGTCTATCTCGGAACGGGCGGTAGAGGAATCATCTATGGTGACCAGCGATAAGGAGCAAGGAGAATGACCAGACAGACTTCGTGGGCGACGTCATTGGCAGTGATCTTGTCGGCTTTGGCGCAGCCCGGCTGCAAGATATGTTCCTGCGCCCAGGGACCGGGAGCGCAGGTGCCAGGCGCGGCCACGGCGGCGGCTGGCCCGGCGCAGGAGGGGAAGAGCGTGGCATACAATTGGAAGAACGTCGTCATCCTCGGCGGGGGATTCGTCAGCGGCGTCATCTTCAGTCCGGTCGAGAAGGATCTCGTGTATGCCCGCACCGACGTGGGTGGCGCGTACCGCTGGAACCCGGCGGACAAGAGCTGGACTGCCATCACCGACGAATTCGGGCGCGATGCCAACTCCGGCATCGAAAGCCTTGCGACCGATCCGGTTGACGCCAACAAGGTGTACTTGGCCGTTGGAACCTACACCCAATCGTGGGCGGGCAACGCCGCCATGCTGCGTTCGAGCGATCGTGGCAACACCTGGCAGAAGACCGACCTGGCCTTCAAGATGGGCGGAAACGAGGATGGCCGGTCGAACGGCGAACGGCTCGCCGTCGACCCCAATCAGACCAGTATTATCTACTTCGGATCGCGCAAGAACGGGCTCTGGAAGAGCACGGACTCGGGCGCGAGCTGGGACAAAGTCGACAGCTTCTCGGCCTCTGACAGCGGCAACGGGGTCGGCATCCCCATCGTCCTTTTCGACAAGGCGAGCGGAGCCAAGGGCAAGCCCACGCCGACTATCTACACCGGCGTCGCCAACAAGGACGGCAGCCTCTACCGCAGCACCGACGCCGGCGCGAAGTGGAAGCTCGTGCCCAAGCAGCCTATGGGCGTGATGGCCAGTCACGCCGAGTTCGACTCGACCGGCGTCCTGTACATCAGCTACGGAGATGGCCCGGGCCCGAACAACGTGATGGACGGCGCGGTCTGGAAGTACGAGCCCAAGCGGGAGAAGTTCACCAACATCACACCCGCCGCACCGAAAAAGGGCGACACCTTCGGCTACGGCGGACTGTCGATCGACGCCGCGCACCCCGGGACCCTCATGGTCAGCACCATCGACCGGTGGACCCAGGGCGACGAGGTATACCGGACAACGGACGGTGGCAAGACCTGGAAGGCCCTCTTTACCAAGGTCGTCCGCGACGACGCCGGTGCGAAGTACCTCTATTGGCACAAACCCAATGACCCGATTGGAAGGGGCTGGATGGGTGACATCGATATCGACCCCTTCAACCCAGGGCGAGTGATGTATGTGACGGGACAAGGGATCTGGGGGACCGAGGATGCGACCGCTGCGGATTCGGACAAGCCCACCCACTGGACGTTCCTCGACCGCGGGCTCGAAGAAACGGTCGTCTCAGGCCTGGTCAGCCCTCCCTCCGGACCACCGCTGCTCAGCGTTGTGGGCGATCTTTGCGGACTACGGCACGACGACCTGAACCAGCCCTCTGCCGGCGGGATGTTCGACAATCCGCTCTGCGGCTCGGGCACCGGAATCGACATCGCCTGGGGCAAGCCCGATGTGGTCGCGCGGACCGGGTGGCACGACAAGGGGCAATGGGGAGCCTATTCCCTCGACGGCGGCAAGAGCTGGAAACCATTCGCGTCCATGCCCAAGGGCAAGGGCGCGGGCTCGATCGCGGTCTCGGCAGACGGTTCGGCCTTCCTGTGGGCGCCCAAGGAGGGGACGGTCGCCTATTCAAAGGACCAGGGCGCGACCTGGACCCGCGCAGAGGGGCTTCCCGAATCGGAACCGGATCCTGATTGGGCGCCGGTGCATTTCCGGCCAGCCGCGGATCGCGTAAACCCGAACAAGTTCTACGTGCTCGACGCCAAAGGCGGGCAAGCATTCACCAGCACGGACGGCGGAGCCCACTTCACCGCGGCGCCGGGCGGACTACCATCGCTTCCCGACTACCAGCTCAGTTCGAGTTCGGCGCAGGCCGTGCCTGGTATCGAGGGCGACGTGTGGCTCACCAACTTCAAGGAGCTCAATCACTCGACCGATTCGGGAAAGACCTACGTGGCCATCGAGGGCGTGACCGAGGCGAATGCCTTCGGCTTTGGCAAGGCGGCCGACGGCAAGAAGTATCCGGCTCTGTATCTCATGGGCAAGGTGGGCGACACGCGGGGCTTCTTCCGCTCCGACGACGCCGGTGTCACGTGGTTGAGGATCAACGACGATCGGCACCAGTACGGCTTCTGCGGCGTCATCATCGGCGACCCGCGCGTCTATGGCCGGGTCTACCTGGGAACCGGCGGTCGGGGCATCGTGGTCGGCGAGCCCAAGTAGTACGCGCCGGGGGTGAGTCGCAAGCTAGCCCCGGATTTCACCACAGAGATCACAGAGTTCACAGAGACGGACCGGAAGGAAAGAAGGGTTCGGACCCGGATCCGGAACCCTTCCGGCCTCTGTGGCCTCTGTGCCACGGCGTTCTATCTCCTGACCCAATTCCTCGACGGAGAACATGCCTGTAAGCTAAACATACGTTCAGCCCGTCGGCAGCGGGGGAAAGTGAAAGGATTTTCGAGATTTTCGCTACGATCTTCGCGCAGCCTCGATCGGTTGGAGACACTCCACGCGGAACTACCAAACGATGCGGACACCCACGGTGGGGGCAAAGGATGAAATTATCGGGTCAAGGGTCACGAGCGGCAAACCCAGGGCCGCGGCGCTGGCAAGAATGTGGCGGTCGCACGGATCGCAATGGTCCCATTCGAAGGCAGCGGCAGCCCAGGCGATGGGTGCAGTGACGGGAAGAATGGTAAAGCCGAGAGCGAACCTTTCTAGCCAGTCGGCAGGATCTGCCGTAGTGGTAAGTCGTCCCTGCCGAAGAAGGCGCGCGGTCTCGCTCAAGGTGATGTCCGATATGTAGAGATCGGCAGGGGCGGCACCGCCCAGCGCACTCCGGACGGACGTGCTCAATCGAGCGGGCTCTATCTCAAGCCAAATCGCTGCATGCGTGTCGAGAAGGTAGCCCCTCTTCGGGCGCATGGCCGGGTCATTTCCCCCAGTCTTCCAGCGGAATGACGGGAGCTACCGGATCATAGTCGGGTGCGAGGCTCGCCGTACCGGCAAGCGCTCGCATGGTCACGGTAGGAGGAACACGCCGCAACTCATGCTCAATCGCTTGGCGGGCGAATTGCGATGGTTTCTGCTTGGTGCGACGGGCAGCCGAGCGGACCTTTTTGCAAAGCGGCGCGGGCAAATGTATGGAGAGTGTGGGCATACCTATAGATTTCTATAGACAGAAGCGCTTGTCAAGCGCTTAGCCCGCAATCCCCAGCGGTGAGAAATAGACGAAGATCGCCACGGTGACGATGATGATCGCCAACGAGAGCACGAGGTCGCGTTTGTTCCAACTGGCGCGCGACTGCGCCTTGTCCGCTGCCACGGTTGTCCCATAGGTCAGACCGTTGAGCTGTGACTCGGACGGTCGCTCGGTCAGAAGGCTCACGACGATCATCACGACAATGGAGAATACGAATAGGATGATGCAGAAATAGAGGAAGTTGATCGTCGCAAAGGCATACAGGAATCCGCTTAACGAGTGCCGGCAAAGCTCGAGAACGATGCGGAGCATGCCGACGACGAAGCCTGACACCAT
>PMBS01000033.1 GCA_003153015.1 Myxococcales bacterium | reverse complement strand
CCCGGAGTCAGATGACGTGTAGATGAAGAAGCCGCTGCCGCCACTCTGGATATCTATGCCCACGCCGACGAGCTTCGTCCCGTCCGCCGACGACACCACGTACACAAGGCCGTGCTGGGTCCTCTGGGTCCAGGTCGCCCCCGAGTCCGTCGACGTGTAGAGGCTGCCGAAGACGGCCGTGGCGACGAGCTTGGTGCCGTCCGCTGACGACGCCACGGACGCCCAGTCCAGACTACCAGCGGAGCTGCCGCTATCGCACCCGGTTGCAGCCGCGGTGACGACAAGCACAGAGAGCGCGGCCAACCTCACCAAGACAGAACACACGTGATTCGCCATGGGACCTCTACTTGCGCGCGATTCAAGAGCTGTCTCAGCCATGCGAGGCAGTGTACCGGGAAACCCGAACAATTCTCGAGTAGTGCCGGAGAAGGGAGTCGAACCCTTAAGCCTGTTAGGACGGCGGATTTTGAGTCCGCTGCGTTTGCCATTCCGCCACTCCGGCGTGTGAAGTGATCAGGAAATAGTATCTTGCCCGCCAGCGCCGTGAAGTCAATCTAGGAACCGATGAGGGGCGAGATGGGCGGGCTCTTGCGCCCGATCAGATCGAGCAAGCGGTTGACCATCTGATCAAAGGTGGCCCGCTGCTCGGGCTCGGTTGCGATCGCACGGAAGAGGCGTCCACCTGCCATGGTGCCGTGACCGCCGGCCGCGCCCTCTGAGCTGATGAGCTGTCTCATCAATGCACCGGCTCGGCGCTCGCTGGGCTCGGTGCGCAGCGACAGGTAGAAGCGATCGCCGTAGCAGCCGCAGCACAGGACGAAGTGAGCGCCTTCCCACGCGAGCAGCAGGTCCGCCACTTCGGCCACCAGATCCGGGTAGGCGATGCTGCCCATGTTGACCGCCACCAGATCGCCCAACACCTGCGCCGACCGGAGCGCGCGGTCCAGGGCCGCAAAATGCTCGCGCGGCACCTTGGGCTGCGAGATTCGCGAGAGCAGATGGAAATCCACCAGCGGGAAAAGGAACAGGTAGGCCACGCGTTCAGCGTGGGTGGCCTCGCGGCCCAGATCGCGTGTCTCGGCCCGCAGGGCATAGAACAGCGCCGTGGCAAGGAACGTGTCGAGCGGCACGTTCCGGGCGCGCAGGTATTCGACGATGATGGTCGAGGTAGCGCCCAGCTCAGGCCGTATATCGCGCCAGGGAACCTGCGCGCTTTCTTCGCGTGCCGGGTGATGATCGATGACGACGTCTACCGATCGCCCTGGCGTCAGCGAGTTGTTGCCGGTTTCCGGCTGACTATCGACGATGGCCAGGGCGTCGTAGGCAGCCGGATCCACTGCCTCGGCTACCACCAGCGGGATCCTGAGGGTCTCCACCATGGCGCGGTTCTCGGCTCGGCCCACGATGCCACCCAACACCAGGGTGGCCTTGATCGGCAGGGCGTGCTCGACCAGGCGCTTGAGCCCGAACGCCGCTGCCAGTGCGTCGGGGTCCGGATTGTCGTGCATGTAGATGAGCAGGTCGTGCCGGCCACGCAAACGCGCCAATGCGGGCCCCAGGTCGAACTCAAACACGTCCAGTTCGGGCGGAACCTGTGCCGGGTATGGGGTGCACGCGTCGCTTGCCATCGACTCGATGGGATCGTCAGACGACTTGCCGCGTGGGGAGCCCGCCGGCTCTGCCGGCGGCGCACCATCGCGGGAGGGTATGGGAACCCTCTCAGGGTTCCCATGTGAATAGTCCCGTGGGGAGCCCGCCGGCTCTGCCGGCGGCGCACCATCGCGGGAGGGTATGGGAACCCTTTGAGGGTTCCCATGTGAATTCTTGTCTGGCATGGCAATTCGCCCTAGTTCGCGGGGCGGATGCGCAGGTTGTCGAAGTGAACATCCGCCTCCCAGTCGTTGAACGCGAAGAACTCGTGACCCGGACCAGAGAGAGGCGAAGGATCGGTCAGCCCGAGGAAAGGCGCGCCGTCTAGCTTCCAGTCAAGGATTCCCCCCTGACGGGTGATGGTGAAATGGTAGCTGCGGCCCAACTCCACCGGCGGGGGCTGCCCGGGATCCCGCGGCCTTGCGGCCTTGACGGATTCATCGTGTTCACCAAGCCGGCCGATGACGCTGTTGCTGTTGTTCCAGCCACCCAGAACGATCACGTAGCTGGTGGGATCATAACGTCCCTTGTCCGGGTCGAAAGACTCGCCATCGCCGAAAAGCTCAACCTTGATGTCGCCGGCCGGGCTCTTCGACATGGCGTCGAATTCGATGACGACATCGCGGGGCAGCTTGCGCCGCAGCCACAGGGGATGATTGTAAGCACGCGTCACATTCAGCTTGCCGCCCGTGATGCGGTAGGCGCCGCCGCTGGTGTCAAGCCAGTCGGGGCCAGGCTCGACCCGCTCGAAATCGTCGGCAAAGTCCGAAGTGATCGCGGGCACCCGCGCCTTGCATCCAAGAGCGGCCAGGGCGGCGACGACGGACAGCGGAACTGCGACCGACTTGTGCTGCACGTTGGCTACCTACGGGAACCTACCGGGTTGCAGGCCCGTCCGCAACATCACGAAGGCAGACAGGGATTAACCCTAACAAATCAATCAGTTGCGGCCGAGCACGATTCTTCAACCCATTCCGAGCTTCTCGTGGAGCAAACCCCAGCGGATGCCGCGATCGCTGACCAGAACCTCCGCCACGCCAACCCGTCGCACGATTTCAGAGAGGATGAGGGCGCCGCTCAGGATCACGTCAGCGCGCCGTGGGTCGAGGCCGGCCATGGCTTCGCGCTCCCTCTGGGTAGATGCAGCCAGGCGATCGACCTGCTTGTCCAGCGCGGGCATGGTCAGGCGATAGCCGTGAACCAGCGCTGGATCATAGCTGCGCAAATCCTGCGCCATGGCGGCCAGGGTGGTGACTGTCCCGGCAACGCCCACCAGGCACGGCCGGTCAGTCTCGGAAGGGAAGGGTGTTTCGGCCAAGTGGCTGACGACCTCGTCGCGCACGGCCTCCATCTCATGGGCAAGCGCCGGATCATGAAGGATGTGGCGCTCCGTCAGACGCACAGATCCAACGGGTAGGCTGCGGCAGAAGTCGACCGTACCCTGGCGAGCGACAATGACCTCGGTGGATCCGCCTCCGATGTCGACGACCACCATGGTGTGGCTGGCGGCCTCGGGGAAAGAAAGCTTTGCGGCCAGGAAGGTCAGCGCGGCCTCGCGCTCGCCGCTGATGACCTCAACCGGCGTGTCCAGCAGGGCCGCGGCACGGCAAAGGAAGTCGGCTGCATTGGGCGCCCGGCGGAGGGCCTCGGTGCCGATGGCGAAAATGGGCGCTTCATGCACGCGCGCCAGCACCGCGTAGCCGGAGAGCACGGCCAGGGTGCGGTCGATTCCTTCTTGGGCCAGCCCCCTCCCACGCGTGGGGAGCCCGCCGGCTTCGCCGGCGGCGTACCATCGCGGGAGGGTTTGGGAACCCTCTGAGGGTTCCCATGTCAGACCGATGCCGCGGCCCAGCCGCGTGATCTCGGCCCGGTCCTCAAGAACAGTGATCGTCCCGCCACTCGCCTCGGCAATGAGAAGCAGGGTCGTGTTGGTTCCGATGTCGATGGTGGCGATGCGGCTCATGAGCGATCCGGAGTTTCACCTCTGTGCTCTCTGTGGTGAAAAAGCATTCTTCAGCGACCCGCGGCCGGCGGCGGACCGAACGACGGGCTGCGGGCGCCGCCCTTCCAGATCTGGAATTCCAGCTTGGTCTGCGGATTCATGGCGAAAAGGCCCCCTCGGGTGGAGGCGTAGACGATGAGGCGGCAGTCGGGCGACCAGGTTGGATCCTCGTTCGAGCCCTGGTTTTGTGTCATGCGCTCGATCTTCCCGGTGCGCAGATCGTAGGTGAAGATGTCGAACACCAGGCGCTCGTCCCGGCCGGTAAACGCGATGATCGGCGTGTCGGCGCGCGGGCAGAAACGCGGGGTCTGGTTGTAGGTGCCCTGGAAGGTCAGCCGGCGCGCGCCGCCGCCCGAGGCGGGCATGAGAAAGATCTGTGGCGTGCCCTGGCGGTCGGACACGAACGCGATCTTGGAGCCGTCGGGCGACACGCTGGCGGAAAGGTCGATAGAGGGCGAGTTGGTCAGCCGCGCCTGAATGGAGCCGTCGGTTCCGATCTTGTAAAGCTCGGCGTTGCCCTCGTAGGAGAGTGTCGCCACTAGCGAGCCGCCGCCGGGAAACCAGGCCGCGCCGGTATTGAGCCCGGAACGCTTCGAAATGCGGTTGGCGCGGCCGCCGCCGGCCGAGACGATCCACAGATCGTCGCCGCCCATCAAGAACGAGGTGAACGCGATTTGGCCTCCGCTTGGTGAAAAAGCCGGCAGCATGCAGGGGGAGTTCATATGGGTCACGACTGACAGTTCGGCGCCGTCCATGCCGACCGTGGCGATCTCACCCTTCTTGCCGGTCAGGGCAAAGGCGATGCGGGCCCCGAACACGCCGCGCTGGCCGGTGAACTGGGCGATGACGTCGTTGGCCCAGGCGTGTACCAGGGCGCGCAACTCGGTCCCGTGGTAGGTCTTGCTGAGCACGGGCGATTCACCACGGCCCACCTGATACAGGCGGCCCTCCAACGCCAGTCCGCTTCCCTGGTGGGTGACGCCCATCTTGGCCACGCCCTGCGCTCCGACTTCAGTCCAGAGCGCGGAGGAGAACCCCATGCCTTCCTTCTGTAGGGCGTCGGGGAAGGACACCGGATCGAGCACGCGAAAGAGTCCCGTGATGGTGAGATCGCGTTGCTCGATCTCGGTGGCTGAACGGGCCAGGTTCCTCTCGCCGGTCGCATCGGGCAGTGCCAGGCGGAAGAGGTCGCGGTTCGGATCGCTGATCACGATGCGCGGCAACTCGTCGGTTTCGCCCGGTCCAGGTTCAGCCGGCGCCTGCGCGTGGGCCGGAAGTGCTGCGGTGAGAACCAGCGCTGCGGTGACAAGTCCGCAACGCGCAAGTGGGTGCGTCGTCATGTTTCTCCTTAGCGGGTCAGATCCTTGCCTTCGAAACCAATGCGCAAGCCGCGCTTGAACCCGGCTGGCGGAGGCGGAACCCGGCTGGTCGCCTTTATCGCCTCTACGCAGGAATCGTCGAAGTACTGGTTGCCTGACGGCTTGATTACCTTGGGATTGCCGAGCACGCCGTCGGCGGAGATCGAAACTCTCACCTCGGCGGAGAGTGTCGCCAACTCGCTGTCCGAGACGAACCCGGTTGGCGTGGACCAGTGCTTGCGCACGGCCTCGTGGATGGCGGTGGCGTACTCGTCACCGGCCACCGCCTGGTTGGAGGTGCCTTCGGCTGACCCGGTGAGCGAGCCCTCGGCGGCTTCCTCGGCTGCGGCATTCTTGGCCAGGGCCTTGGCGCGCTCGAGGGCGCGACGCAGGTCCTTGGAGATGGTCGTGTCTTCAAGCTTGGGCGCTTCCTTGGGAGCGGGCGCGGCGTTGGGATCTTCGCTGAGCTTGATGGCGTCCGGCGCCTTGGGCTTGGGTGGCTGCACGATACGAGGCAACCAGAACTTGTCGCGCGGCTTGCCCAGGGCCACCAGCCTGGTGATGATCATGTCGCGTGGGGCCTCGGGACGCGGCGGCGTCTTCAGGTGGCCGTAGTAGACCAGGACGACCAGCAAGGCATGGATGAGCAACGTGGCCGCGATGCCCCCCAGGAAGGTGCCGCGGCCGAGCGGCCGGATGCGTGTGTAGGCGGATGCCTGCATGCTATTCAAGTGGATCGGTGATGAGCCCCATTTTGTCGCCGCCGGCAAGCTTGATGGCAGCCATGACCTTGACCACGTCGCCGTAGGAAAGCGCCTTGTCCGCGTGGATGTAGGCTTCGCGGTCGGACTGCAGTTTGGCGTTGGCGCGCAGCTTGTCCTCCACCTCGGCGAACGGGATCTCCATGCGCCCGATGTAGACGCGCTTTTCCTTGGTCACCGTGACGATCAGCTTGCCTGAATCATCGGGAATGGTTTGCGCCTTGGCGTCGGGGAGCTGTACGTCGACCCCGGTCTGCAGCATGGGCGCAGTGACCATGAAGACGATGAGCAACACCAGCATCACGTCCACCAGGGGGGTGACGTTAATGTCCGACAGGGTTCCGGTTTCGCGCCCGCCGCCCACGTTCATGGCCATGGCTAGAAGAACCTCCTCCGGATGATGTTGAGGAAGTCGTTGGTGAAGGTTTCCATCTCCGCGCTGATGACCCGAATCCGGCGGGACAGGTAGTTGTAGCCCATGACTGCCGGGATGGCGGCGACCAGGCCGATGGCGGTGGCCACCAGGGCCTCGGCGATGCCGGGCGCCACCGTGGCCAGGTTGGCCGCGCCCTTGGCGCCGATGTTGCGGAACGAATTCATGATGCCCCACACCGTGCCGAACAGACCGATGAAGGGAGCGGAACTGGCGGTGGTGGCGAGGAAGGGGACCTTGTTCTCCATCTCGGTGACCGCCATGGTGCGTGCCCGGGACAAGGCGCGCTCGATGCTCTCGATGTCGCCAATGTGCGTCTCAGGCGCAGAGGCGTCGCCGCCTGCTTCCGTGCGCCGCTTGCGCAGCTTGGCCAGCTCCACGAAGCCCGCGCGAAACACCTCGCTGACTGGCGACGGCGGGTCATTCTCGGTCGCCTTCCACACGTCGTCCAGGCGCTGCGTGCGCCAGAACAACTCGACGAAGTTGACCGAGCGCTTGTAGGCGCGCGCCAGGTACCACCACTTGGTGCCGATGACAAACCATGACCCGATCGACATGAGCGCGAGCAGGACCAGCGTGCCCTTGGCCACGCTGGACGCGTGTACGATGAGCGATACGATATCTAGTTTGTCTTCGGCGCCGCCCGCCTGCAGTAGTAGATGGATCATCGGAGGGAGCTCCTTTCCGACCTTGTTCTGGGACGGAACTTGTTCTTAGCTGTTATAAACCGACCTGGGACTCCATGGCTCGAATTGTAGCTTTGCTTCTAGCGCTGGCAGCCACGGGATGCGTCTCTATCGATGGAGGCGCCGTGGAGGCGAGTTGGGACGTCCATGCCTCGGACGGCCGTGGCATTGCAGATTGTAGCTGTACCTGCCCCGCGGTTGCCAAGGTTCGCTTCAGCGTTGTGCCAGCGGCGGGCGGCACGGACCTGTGTGCGGGACGGGCGGCTTGCCAGTTTCCCTGCCAGGCCAAGCATGGGGCGACGCCCTTCGACATTCCTGCTGGCGCCTACGCATTGGCTCTGGTGCCTGTGGGTTCCGACGGTCAGGACCTGACCGGCGCGGTGCCCCAGGCAGCAGGCGGCACGTGTTTGGCGCACAGCGGCGTGGACCCGATCCCGCGAACCATCGGAAAAGGGCAGCTCACCCAACTGAACGCGGTCGTCATCGAGGCAGACTGCGCGCCACTTTGCGGTGGCTCTGACAGCACCAAGGTTTGTACTCAGCCGTAGCCTCTTCCCGCGCTGCTGTCAGCCCGTGCTAGCTTAGTCGCCTCGATGGCGTTCTCGAATTCCACGTACCAGATGCCTCCTTGGCTGAGGCCGGCAGCGCAGCGTCTCTCGCCCACCATCCGGACGCTCGTGGTGGCGCTGGGGGTGCCGTGGCTGCTCTATGTCCTGGTGAGACCGGCACGCGGCCTGGTGGATGATTACCTGGCCTTGGGGCCGGGGGTGATGCGGGGACAGGTCTGGCAGATCGTTACGGCGCTGTTCGTGGATCGGAATCCGCTGGCGTTTCTCAACCTCGTGGGCCTGTGGTTCGTGGGCGCGGCCATTGAACGGACCCTGGGGCGCCGGCGCTTTCTCGTGGTCTTCTTCGTACCAGGTCTAGCGGCCAATCTCGTGGTCGCGCTGCTGTCGGCCTGGTGGGGCCAGTGGGCGCTCTATTCGGGATGTGGGGATTCCGTGCTGGGCCTGTTCGTGGGACTGGCGGTTCTCTACGGTCCNNTGCTTGGCCTACTATCTCTGCGGGGGCCGCGGCCGGGACGTGCGCGAGCTTATCTCCTGGTTGCAGCGCAGGACCGGCCGGCGCACCTGGCGGGTCATGGAGGGCGGCAGGCCAGCTCGGCGACCGGACCGCTTCAATTAGTACCGCCTCTCCGGTGGCCGGTGGCCGGAACCGGATCCGGCCGCCGGTTTCGGCGCCGGAACCGGTTTGCATCTAGAGCCCGCACCCCGTAGAACAGCCGCCACGGGGGAGCCACCAGGCTGAGAGGCGTCGTTTGTGACGCGACCCCTTGAACCTGATCCGGGTAATGCCGGCGTAGGAAGGAGACACCTTGAGCAGCAACGCGAGCGAGCGCGGGCTTCCACCCCTGGCAGAAGATCTGCCGTCGTCGCGCAAGATGTACCTCGAGGAAGATGGCTTGCGCGTGCCTATGCGCGAGATCGCGCTGTCGGGCGGGCAGTCCCCGGTGCGTGTCTACGACACCACCGGGCCGCAGGGCCACGATCCACGCCAGGGTCTGCCCAAGTTGCGTGCCCCGTGGACCGCTCGCCGCGCTGGACGGGGGGATGGGAATTTCTCGCAGATGCACTGCGCCCGTCGCGGCGAGATCACCGAAGAGATGCGCTTCGTGGCCCTGCGCGAGAANNATCATTCCGGCCAACATCCGCCACCCGGAACTGGAGCCGATGGCCATCGGTTCCAGCTTCTTGGTGAAGATCAACGCCAACATCGGCAACTCGGCCTTGTCCTCGTCAGTCGAGGAAGAAGTGGACAAGCTGCAGTGGGCGACCCGCTGGGGTGCCGACGCGGTGATGGATCTGTCCACCGGTCCCAACATCCACGAGACGCGCGAGCGGATCATCCGCAACGCGGCGGTGCCCATCGGCACGGTGCCCATCTACCAGTGCCTGGAGAAAGTCGGGGGCAAGATCGAGGACCTGTCCATTGACGTGTTTCTCGACACCATCATCGAGCAGGCCGAGCAGGGGGTGGACTTCTTTACCATCCACGCCGGGCTGTTGCTGCGGCACGTGCCGCTCACCGCTTCCCGGGTGGCCGGAATCGTGTCCCGCGGCGGCGCAATCCTGGCCAAGTGGTGCCTCTACCACCACAAAGAGAATTTCCTCTACACGGACTTCGAGCGGATCTGCGAAGTGGCAAGGAAGTACGACATCGGTTTCTCACTGGGGGATGGGCTGCGGCCGGGCTGCCTGGCTGACGCCAATGACCAGGCGCAGTTCGCGGAACTGGAAACCCTGGGCGCGCTAACCAAGATCGCGTGGCAGCACGACGTGCAAGTGATGATCGAGGGCCCGGGTCATGTGCCAGTCCATCGAATCAAGGAGAACATGGAACGGCAAATGGCCGCCTGTCACGGGGCGCCCTTTTACACCTTGGGCCCGGTGGTGACTGACATCGCTCCCGGCTACGACCACATCACCTCAGCCATCGGCGCGACCCTGATCGGCTGGTACGGCACGGCCATGCTGTGTTACGTGACGCCCAAAGAACACCTGGGGCTGCCCAACCGCGACGACGTGAAGGCGGGAGTGATCGCGTACAAGATCGCGGCGCACGCGGCCGANNTTTGCTTTGGCGCTCGACCCGCCCACCGCACGGGCTTTCCACGACGAGACGCTGCCGGACGAAAGCGCCAAGGAGTCGCATTTCTGTTCCATGTGCGGCCCTGCCTTCTGTGCCATGCGGATCACTCAGGATGTGCGGGAATGGGCCAGCCGCCATGGCGTCCCGGTCGAGGAGGCGATGAAGCAGGGCCTGCGCGAGCGCGCGGCCGAGTTCCGCCGGCAAGGTGGCGAGATCTACATGTCCACTCCGACGGAGAGCGATGGCTCGGCAGCGGGCGCGAAGCCGCGTGGGTAGGGAAGCTCCAACGTGCATCCCAGGAAGCGTGGTATGCTGAAAGAAAAGGACAAAGACGATGGCGCTGGCCCACAAGAAGGTCGACCACCTTTTCGATGAGATCGTCGCCCTACGGAACGCGGACAAGATTAGGCTGCTGTCGCGCCTGATGGAGGTGGAGGGAACCGAGGTGGACTGGGCGATGATCACGCGCACGCAGCGGCAGCTTCCAGACACGGCGGCGCTGCGGCGAGAGATCAACGAGACCGTGCGCGAGGTGCGACGCGAGCGGAAGTCCAGAAGCTGAGCGGACACGGCATTCGCGATGGCTCTGGTCCGAGCGGTACTCGACACGAACATCTACGTCAGCGCGCTTCTGTCGTCGCAGGGAATAGCGGGGCGAATCTTCACGGCGGGCTTCGAGCGAGGGCTCTTCGCGCCTGTGACGTCGCCGGCGATTCTCGACGAGCTGATCGACGTGATCGCGCGTCCTGCGATGATGAAGCGTGCCCGGCGGAACCTCGTACAACTGGCGGCGTTTCACCGCTGGGTGAGGCGGGCGGCGGAGGTAGTCGAGGGTGAGTACCAGGAACTCGACATCGTCCCGCGGGATGCAAAGGACAACCCGATCGCGGCGACGGCACTGGAGGGTCAGGTGCCGTACCTGGTGAGCCAGGATGACGACCTTCTCAGCCTGAAGGTGCTGCGGATGCCAGGACACCGGCCGGTGCAGATCGTGGCGCCGCGGGCCTTCCTGCGGCTGCTGGGGCGCTGAACAACTTACCTTCCTGACCGCCATCTGCGTGGCACCCCGCTCGCCTCCTGAACCCATGGTCAGGTGATGTGCGAATTCGCGCGCCGGCCGGCTCACCGGGCGTGGCGAGCGGCGGAGAGCGGGCTGGCGGCGAACCAGCTCAACTAGCGGTTGACTTGGCGGCGGCGCGATGATGTAGAGTGCGTCCCGCGGTCGGGATCCGCTCTCTAGGATGTCTTGTTGGCAGCCGGGTCCACATCGCGAACTCAGCGTGGCGGGCCTGTGTGGCCGCTGCCGCGCTTCTAGAATATCTCGACGAACTCCAGGCTGGGGCGGTAATCCACGAGACGGCGTGGTGTAGGAGTCCTTCACTTTCACTGAAGGGGCATTCTTCATGAAACCGGGCAAGACGGGTCTACGGTTCGATCACCGATGTGATCATGCATTTGAGCTACACCGCCCGGTCCAGCGACCTGTTGCGTGAGCAGATGGAGGGGACGAATGCCGAGTTGTCGAAGCAGCTTCGGGACGTTACGTTCAGGCGCCTGTTCAACCTGCACCACGAATTCCCGACGGAGTTTCACCGTCTCACTGGCGCGCCCGCCGGTGCCGAGGTCGAATTCAGCATTGAGGAAAGGCATCTGCCGTATTTCCTGAAAGGCCGGACTCTGAACCTGGGTGAGGCGGTTCTGCTCGGCGCCGATGTCGGGCCGGTGCAGACGGTTGGCACCCTCAAGCTCCAGCTCAATGGCAAACCCGTTGAAACCTGGACGGGGAATTCCCAGGTTGGTGGCGGGCCGGCGTGCGACGTCAAATCGGCTCTCGGAAATCTGGTAGGGCAACACACCCTGAAGGTCGTGGATGCGGGCCAGCTCGGACCCGATGCCGGGACGGTCCAGTCGGCGATGACTTTCGATCCGGCCAAACTCCGCGACTTGCTCCTCTACTGCGAGTTCAAAATCCAGTCGTAGAAGTTGATCGCACACGTGATCATCGCGATGATGAACTGGAGGGTTGCGGGCAATGTGGACGATCATCTAGAAGTGCCGAGACGAGATCGCGCCGCCCCGGGATGTGGCGCCCCAAGAAGAATGGCGCACGCCGCGCAAGTTGCTCTATGATCTGCTGATGCCGCACGAATCAGTAGTAGGTGCATGCAGAATTCTTCGGCGGTTTGCCGAACGGGGCTTCACTGCATCGGCAGCCATCTTGTTCTTGGGATGGATTGGGGGTTGCGGCGGCTCGACGGCAATCAGCCAACCGCAGGCGGACGCGCAGGCGCCTGGTGTGGACGCGCCTTTGGGCAGCGGAGGTGCTGCGGGAGCGGGCAGCGACGCTGCGGCTGCCGGGAGCGGAGGCAGTGGCGCTGGAGGCGTCACCGGAGGTGGTGTCACGGCGAGCGGTGGGATTGCGCGAACCGGCGGCTCCACAGGGACTGGCGGTGCAACGCCGCCCGGTGGGACCATAGGAGCTGGCGGTTTCAAGCAGCCGAACGGCGGGAGCATAGGGACTGGCGGCGCCACGCCAACCGGCGGGACCATAGGAGCTGGTGGTGTCAAGCCGCCGAACGGCGGGAGCATAGGAGCTGGCGGTGCGACGCCGACTGGTGGGACCATAGGAGCTGGAGGTGTCAAGCCGCCGAACGGCGGGACCATAGGAGCTGGAGGTGTCAAGCCGCCGAACGGCGGGACCATGGGAGCTGGCGGTGCCAAGCCGCCGAACGGCGGGACCATAGGAGGCGGCGGCGCCACGGGAGCTGGCGGCGCCGGCGGTACCGGCGGGGTCACGTGCACCGGCTCAGTCTGTCCTCCAGCGGACGCTGGGTGCGAGGGCGGTGGATGTTCTCGGGATGCTGGGACCAGCGACGCTTTTTCCGGAAGCTGCAGCCAGGTGACGACCCAGGCGGAGTGTGACGGCCGCGGCGATTGCCACTCGGTCTTCGTGGATCCTGGAACTTGCGGCTGTGCTGCCGCCGGCTGCTGTGCGCATTTCAGCCGATGCGCCGATGGCGGTCGCGCCAATTGCAGCGGCCCGGCTACGTGTCTGGCGCCGCAGCCGTTCTGCGAGGCGCCCTATGTCCTGTCGTATGTCAGCAACTGCTTCGAGGGATGTGTCCGCCAGAGCGAGTGCGCCAGTGCCGATGCCGGGATCGCATCGAGCGCTTGTCCCAAGACTCCGCCTGCACCCTCCTCGTCTTGCAGCAACGCATACGTGACGTGCTTCTATGACAATTGCCCCGGCACGGGCCGTACACTGGCTATCTGTGATGGCGACACTTACACTTGGGCGGTGCAAACCGCAGTTTGCGGTACCGTGACTTGTAGCGCGGGCGCGAGCGGGTCGTCCAACCACACCTGCCCATCCGGACAGATGTGCCTCATTGCGGGCCACAACACCGTTGTGGCTTCGTGTATCAACAATGACTGCGGCCAGGGTCTGGTCAGTCCAGAATGCACTCTCTTCCCCAGCGGATGCGCAGTGAACTACTCGCCCACCGACGGAGTCACCTTTGACTGCGTCACCTACACCTGTCCTCCGTATTGCGTCTGACAGATACGTTGAAGCCGCAGCTACGACGCCTGAAACGCGCTCGGGCAGTTCGGAACCAGGGGACAGTGTTCGCAATCCGGCCGGCGCGCGAAGCAGCGGCGGCGGCCGTGCCAGATCACATGATGGGAAAACTGGATCCACCATTCGCGCGGAATGATCGTCATCAGATCCTGCTCGATCTTCTCAGGGGTGGACGAGCGCGTGAGCGCCAGGCGTTGAGCCAAGCGCTGGACATGCGTGTCCACCACGATTCCCTCGGCCAAACCGAAGGCCGTGCCCAGTACCACGTTGGCGGTCTTGCGGGCCACGCCTGGCAGCTCGCAAAGTTCGGCCATGGTGTGCGGCACCTGGCCGCCGTGACGTTCCACGATGGCGCGCGAGGCCCCGATGAGATTTTTGGCTTTGTTGCGGAAGAAGCCGGTGGAGTGAATGAGTTCCTCCAGGACCGGCGCAGGCGCCATGGCCATGGCAGCGGGCGTTGGGAACTGCGCGAAGAGCAGCGGGGTAACCTGGTTCACTCGCTCGTCGGTGCATTGGGCCGAGAGGATAGTCGCGCACAGGAGCTGGAAAGGGTTGTCCCGATGCAGCTCGCAGTCAGCTTCGGGATACAGGCGATCGAGGCCGCGCAGGATGGCGGCCACGCGCTTGCGCTCGGGCGGCCAGACGCTGCGCGCGGGGCGGGGAGTGGTGCCACTGCCATGCTTGGACCGGGCCATGCGGAGTTTCTAGCCTACTTCGTTCCAGCCGAGGCAACGAACTGCGCGGGTGTCAAAACGCGCATGCCGCGGCAGGCACGCTTGGGAAAGTGCCGCAGGTTTCCCGTGACCAGCGGAACCTCGGCCGCGTGGCTTCCGTCATGCTCGTCTCGCAATCTTGCGGCTTCGCTGCGCCACCCCGTCGTGCGCCCGCAGCTTGCGCGCTCTCGGCGGACAGGCTCTAATCCGCCCCCATGGACGAGACGCCCGAGGAACTCGAGCAGATCCGCCGCGAGGCTGCCGAGATCGATCCCTATCGCTACCGCCGGCACCGGCGATGGATGATCACTGTTCTGATTTTCGCTGCTGGGGCGGGCGTGTGCTGGCTGGCCATCACGATGGCCTCTGCCGGACGCAATCCCTGCGAACGCGTGCGTGACCACTATTGCCGCCACGCCAAGGACCAGGCCAAGTGCGCCAGCTATGAAAGTATCTTGCGCGAATCCGTACAGGACCAAAGCCCTGCCATGCGCAGCATGATCCGCGACCAGTGCCTGACCAAGATCAACCGGCTCAAGGAAGAGGACGGCGTCAGCGTCCGCTGAACCTAGCCCGTGTTGTTCACGAGGTGCACGAAGTCGATATTTGTGCGGGCTAGGCAATCGCGTGCGGAGCCTGCCGGCTCCGCCCGCAGCGTAGCGTCGCGGGAGGGTTTGGGAACCCTCCCAGGGTTCCCATTACAAACGCCTGTCAGACCGAGAACGAACTTCCGCAGCCGCAGGTAGACTTCACGTTCGGGTTGCTGAACTTGAAGCCCGAGCCCTGCAGGCTCTCCACGTAGTCAATCTCGGTTCCCATCAGATACATCAGGCTCATCTGGTCGCACAGCATCTTCACGCCATTCGATTCGAAGGCCTGGTCGATGTCTTGCGGCTGGTCAAAATAGAGGTCGTAGGCGAACCCCGAGCAGCCCCCGCCCAACACCTTGAGCCGCAGCGCATAGCCATCCTGGATTTTCTCTTCGACCCGGATCTGCTTGACCTTCTCGGCGGCTTGCGCGGTCAGGGTGACCGGGGTTGCAGGCGCTTCACCCGATGCTTCGGCGGTCTTGTTGGCGGCAGCAGGCATGGAAAAACTCCTCTCCAGGCTATTCTAGCCCGCTCCTATGATGCCGGCCACCCCGTGCGGGTTGCGTAAGTCGCGTGCGAGCGGCCCCTCACCCGCCGCGCTACGCGCGTCGGCCTTGTATCTTCCAAGNNTGGGCCTCGAGCCCGAATCCGCAAGGTTGGGCGCTCCGGTGTGCTGAACCCTTCGCGAAAGGAGCACGTGAACTCAACCAAGGAAATCTTCGTTGGAATTGATGTGTCGAAGGCGAGGCTGGACATCCACGTCCTGCCCAGCGGCGACCCCTGGACCACGGAAAATCAGACCGACGCCATCACCACACTGGTGTCGCGCCTGAGGTCTCTGCAACCGACCCTGATCGTTCTGGAAGCGACGGGCGGTTTGGAGCGCCGTGTGTTGGCAGCCCTCCTGACGGCGAATCTTCCGGCCGTCGCCATGAATCCGCGACAAGTCCGGGACTTCGCCAAGGGCATGGGCTATCTCGCCAAGACCGACGCCATCGACGCACGTGTACTGGCACTCTTCGCTGAGAAAGCACGGCCAGAGGTCCGCCCCTTACCGGACGCACAAACCCAGGAGCTCGAAGCCCTCTTGGTCCGACGCAGGCAGGTCGTCGACATGCTAACCGCGGAGAAGAACCGCCTCACCTCTGCCCCTCCCTCGAAGCGCGTCATTCGCGCCATCCGAAAGACCATCTCGTGCCTCGAAAGTCAACTTGAGGACTTCGACAAGAACATCGACGACGCTATCCGCGAGTCGCCCGCCTGGAGAGAAAAGGACGAGGTGCTCAAAAGCGTGCCTGGGGTGGGTAGAGT
>PMBS01000197.1:6200-8144 GCA_003153015.1 Myxococcales bacterium | reverse complement strand
TTCTCGATGGGCGAGATATTGTCTCGCGTTCCGTGAAAGGCCCAAATCGGAAGCTTGGCGATGACGGAGGCCCGGGACGGATCCCCCACGCCTGTCACGGGGATGGCCGCGGCGAACACCCCGGGATGGCGCGTGATCAAGTCCCAGGTGCCCGACCCTCCCATGGACACGCCCGTGAGGAACACCCGATCGGGATCAATAGGCAATCGGGCCAAGAGCTCCTGCACGATCGCGAGCGTGGCCTTGGAAGCATCACTTTCGGGAAACTTGGATTGGTCATAGGTGCGGAATGGGGGACTGGCGTGCCGATTGATCCATTCGTCGCCGTCGGGACATTGGGGTGCAACCAGGAAGAACGGCCCCAGAGCTCTCGCCTCGGGTGCAAGAATGCGTTCGACGTCGAGACCAAGTTGCTTTTGATTGTCATTCCCTCGGCCTCCGGCGCCGTGCAAATAGACCACCAGGGGATATCGCACGCCTGCTTCGGTCGCATTGGGCGTGAACAATCGATAGGGAACCGGATAGGCCAGCGCGGGGTTTTGATAAACCGCAGCCTGCATTTTGGCCATTAGCGAAAGCATCACTGGATCCGGGAATGCGTTTCTGTGACGCCGGGTTACTTGGATGGCCAACACGGCGAGCCCGGTGGCAGCGATCCCCAGTGCCCAGATTCTCACGCCCATGCCTATGCTCTGGAAGAAGCAACCCCCAACCCCAGCCCCACCCTCTCTTCTCCCGTCAAGCCCAGCCCATCCGCCAACCGGGACAGCCGCTCGACGGGATTGTCCTCGATCTTGCTCAAGGCTTCTGCCCGGGACATCAGCCCTTTGCGAACCAGCAGGCTAAGCTCCCACTCGTAGGGGGAGAATCCAAGACGCCGTTCATGGACGTAGTTGTTGAACGTGTTCAGTTCGCAGTTGGAGGAACAACCGTCCACGCCGGTCGGTTTGCGCCAACCAATAGCCTCCACTTTGGCAACGATCTCCTCTTCGCGAAGCGTTTCCAAACACAACAGATTGACGCTGTGGGGGTAGGACGCCACTCGGTCCAAGACGCGGCCGGGTATGTCGTAGTAGTTCTCAACTTCGTGGCCCACCGCTTCGGTCAATCGGGCCAGGCTTTCCTCGCGGCTTTCGGCCAGGAATCGGAAGTGGTTGCGGAAAATGATGGCGTTGGTAGGGATCTGTCCCAGGGTGAAGCCCGCGAGAATGATCGGGATCTCCTTCTCGAGGGCGATCCGCACGGCCATGGTATTCACGAGTGAAATGCACGCGTTGCAGCCCGCGGAAATGCGCATGAGGGTCTTCTCGCGGTAAATGGGCTTCGTGGCCGTGGCGCGAATTACCCGGCGAAAGAAAGGCAGAGAAGGCCGGTAGGTCAGCTGCTCAACTCCAAGCGCATCCGTCACCTTCCGAATGTTGTCGAAGGCTGCCGGAGCCAGGAAGCCATTGTCGAGGGTGAAGGAAAGAATGCGAAGACCGTACTTCTGCACGGCCAGCATTAAGGTGTAGGAACTGTCTTTCCCACCGCTGTTGCACACGATGGCGTCGTAGGGTTGGTGGCGATGTTCGAACAGCTCCTTCACCTGGGCGCGGGCCCGCTCGATGGCCGTGTCGATGCTCAACCCAGCCGTTTGATCGCGACAGTAGCTGCAGACGCCTTGGTCGTCAAAAGTGATGCTGGGAAAGGATGAAGACAGGATGCAGCACGCACACCGGGATGAACTCACGTCCCCATCTCCACCCTTGCCGAGACGAACCGGGCCATCTTGTTCATGGACCCAAATGCCTCGCGCGTCATGTCCTCCTCTCGAATCTTCACCCGAAACTCCTGTTCGATGAACCCCGTGATCTCCACCAGGCCGAAGGAATCAATGATACCCTGATCGATCAGAGATCGATCCATCTGGATCTCATCCGCTGAGACATTGAAGCTGCGGGCGAC
>PMBS01000197.1:0-6142 GCA_003153015.1 Myxococcales bacterium | reverse complement strand
GGCGGCGCGGAATCGGTTCCGGCGAAGCGAGATCGCGTGGCGACCATGCTCGGGCAGATCGCCCATCGTGGTCCGGATGCTTTCGGCACCTACAGCGTTCCCCGCATCGCGCTTGGGCATGTGCGCCTGTCGATCATTGACGTGCGGGATGGCCACCAGCCATTCGTGCGGGGACAACACGTGCTGTGTTACAATGGCGAAGTTTACAACTATCTCGAATTGCGCGAGGAACTTCGATCGTCGGGTGAAGTCTTTCAGACCAAGAGCGACACGGAAGTTCTCCTTGTCGCACTTATCCGGTGGGGACTATCCGCCCTTCCCCGATGCAATGGCCAGTTTGCCTTTCTCTACTGGAACGGAGACAGCAACACCCTCTACGCCGTTCGTGATCGATACGGGGTGCGGCCACTGTACGTGGCAGAGAGCCAGGGCGGCTACGCCTTCGCCTCGGAGATGCGGGCGTTCGACGCCCTTCCCCATTTCGAACGCCGGATCCATCCAGAAAGCCTGCTGGAACATGGTCTGTTCTGGAATACCCTCGGGGATCGGACGATCTACTCGGGAATCCGATCGGTCGAGGCGGGAACCGCGCTCGTCTTCCAATCCGATTGCGCACCCAAGACCCATCGCTATCACCAGCTAGGAGAAGGTTCCCCGGACGCCATTCCCAGCACGTTCGCCGAGGCCAAGGCCATGCTGCGAGAAAAGCTGCGCAAGGCGGTTTCCATGCGCCTGCGCAGCGACGTGCCCGTTGGCGCCTACTTGAGCGGCGGCATCGACTCATCGGTGGTGGCGCTGCTCACCGATGAACTGCGTTCCGACAAGTTCCAAACCTTCAGCATCGCTTTTTCCGACCCCCAGTACGATGAATCACGATTCCAGGCCCTGATGGTCGATCGGCTCAAGACCGATTGCTACACCTTGACGGTGGACTACGCGGCCATTCGCGACCACTTCGAATCCGCCGTTCTCCATGGCGAACGGCCTATCTTCCGCACCGCCCCTGTCCCCCTGTACTTGCTCGCCAAGGCCGTGCGGGAATCGGGCGTTCGCGTGGTGCTCACCGGAGAAGGCGCGGACGAGATTCTCTGGGGCTACGATGTCTTCAAGGAAATCAAGCTTCTACAATTCTGGTCCAAGTCTCCGGACTCGCCCTTACTGCCGCAACTCATCCAGACGCTGTACCCGCATCTTGCGCATTACAGCGACAGCAAACAGATGGGGCTCATCCGCATGTTCTACGAGGAATTTCTCGGCAGCTACGACAACCTGCTCGTCGGACTTAACCTGAGGGTCCACAACAACAAGATCCTAGCCAACTATCTTCACCCGGATGTCCGACCGCCGATAGGCGACGAATGGCTGATGGAACGAATTCGGGCCATCCTGCCTCCCAACTGGCAAACTATGTCCTTGCTTCAGCGCAACCAATTCCTCGAGATGCGCACGCTGCTTCCAGGCTACCTCCTCTCCTCCCAGGGTGACCGCATGTCCCTTGCCCACGGGGTCGAAGGCCGCTACCCCTTCCTCGACCCAGACATCGTGGAATGGGCTTTCCACCTACCCGATGACTTCAAGCTGCCCGACATGTCGCAGAAGCACCTTCTGCGCGAAGCATTCCGATCGGAAATTCCGGTGGAGATCATCGATCGCCCCAAACAGCCCTACCAAGCACCCGATCTGAAGGCGTTCTTCCCCGATGGGAAACTCTGCGAACTTGGGCAACACCACCTTGGACGGGAATCCATCGAGGCGACCGGGATTTTCGATAGAACCATGGTGAGCCGATTCCTCAACAAGTGGAACCGAGGGATGCCGGTAGACATCGGATATCGAGACAACATGATCTTCACCTTTCTCTTGTCCACGCAGATTGCGGCCGCACACGCCCGTGCAGGCTCCCATCGTTCCGCCCCGCTATCGCCGCGAACCATCGACTATCTGGAAGACGGATGACCACGAATTCTGATGATTTCGGGCAGGGGATCGCGGTAATCGGCATGTCCGGCCGATTCCCTGGCGCATCCAACCTGGAGGAGTACTGGCAGGTCATCGTTTCAGGACAAGACACCATCACCCGAGGCGACGCGATCCGTATCCCCGCCCCCTTGGGACCGAATGCGCCAGATCCTTCCACGTATGTGGCCGCGCGTGGCGTGTTGGCAAACGTCGAGGACTTCGACCCGGGCTTTTTCGGTTTCACCCCGGCCGAGGCCGCGCGTGTCGATCCGCAACATCGCCTGTGGATCGAGCTGGCCTTCGAGGCCCTGGAGCAGGCGGGCTATGCGCACGATCGTCACACGCAGATCGTTTCGGTCTTCGCGGGCAGTTTTCTCAGCTCCTATCTCTATGGACATTTGCTCCCCACCCGGTCATCGCTCGAAGAGTTTTTCCGTCTGCAACGAACCCAAGGCTTTGCGCTGATGGTGCAAAACGATCCGGCCTTTCTGCCCAGTCGAAGTGCCTACACGCTGGGCCTGCGGGGACCAGCCGTCAACGTGCAAACGGGGTGCTCCACTTCTCTCGTAGCTGTGGCACAAGCGGTTCAAAGCCTCCTCAGCGGCGAGTCGGACATCGCTCTTGCGGGTGGGGTGTGCATCGCCTTGCCACAAGACAGCGGCTACTATCAGCAAGAAGGGGCCATGAGCTCGCGGGATGGGTTTTGCCGCCCCTACGATGCCCAGGCCTGCGGTACGGTTTTTGGCAGTGGAGGAGGCGCCGTCGCGCTCAAGCGCCTTGCGGACGCCGAACGCGATGGCGATCCTATCTGGGCGGTCTTGCGAGGGGCGGCCATAAACAACGACGGCCATAGCAAGACGAGCTTCGTGGCCCCGTCGGTGACGGGACAGGCCGAAGTGATTACCACCGCGCTGACCCTGGCGGGCGTGGAACCCGATTCCATGGGCTATGTCGAAGGCCATGGCACGGCCACCCCCATGGGAGATCCCATCGAGGTCGAGGCATTGACCCAGGCTTTTCGTCGACAGAATGCGGACAAAGGGTTCTGCTGTTTGGGATCGGTCAAGGGGAACGTAGGTCACCTGGACGCAGCCGCGGGCGTGGCTGGATTCATTCGGGCAGTGCTGGCGTTGCATCATCGCACCCTGCCGCCCACGGCGCATTTCACCGCGCCCAACCCGGAGCTTCGCCTAGCGGATTCACCCTTCTACGTGCTCTCCGAAGCGCGTACTTGGCCGCAAGGGCCGCAACCTCGGCGCGCCGGGGTCAGCTCTTTCGGCATCGGCGGAACCAATGCCCATGTGGTGTTGGAGGAATTTGCCCGCAAACCCCAACCGGCGTCGCCGGTTGCTACGCCCATCACTCTTCACTTGTCTGCGAAGGATGACACGGCCCTCGATCGCGCCACCGCAAACTTGAGAGCCTTCTTTGAGAAGAGGCGAATCGCGTCCGCCGAGTCCTTGGATTTGGCCGCCGTCGCGGCGACGTTGAAGCACCGCCGCCAGCCCTTTGCGAAACGTCGAACGGTCTGCGCGGCGTCGATAGATGACTCCATCCACGCGCTGCAATCGCCGGGTCGTTGGGACACCGGTACGGCATTGACCTCGCGTCCCAAGCTTTTCTTCGCCTTTCCCGGCCAAGGAAGCCTGCGGACAGACGTCCTGGCCAGCCTGCTTGCCCAGGATCCGCCGTTCAAAGTGGCGCTGGCCCAATTGGCCCAACCTGCGTCAGATCTGCTCGGCTTTGACGTCATGGGCTTCTGTTCCTCGCCGGATGGCAATACCGAGGCCGTTCAGAAGGACAATGCCAAGTCCCAAGTCATCCTCTTCTGCGTGTGCGTAGCTCTTGCCCGTTGCGTGCGAGATCGCGGCGTGCGCCCCGATGCCACTTTTGGGCATTCTCTAGGTGAATGGCCAGCCGCCCATCTCTCGGGGCTGCTCTCAGCGGAGGACGCACTTGCGGCCGTTTTTCACCGCGGCCGTCTCATGAGCAGCACGGGCAAAGGGTCGGTTCTTTCCGTGCACCTTGGCGAGGTCGATCTTCTACCCCTGCTTTTGCCTGGCGTGACCTTGGCTTGTGTCAATGGGCCCTCGTTGTGTTCGGTCAGCGGCCGGCCCGACGCGATCGCGGAGCTCGATGGAATTCTTAGTGCCCGTGCCATTCCCCATCGCGAGATTCCCATCGACGTAGCCGTTCACTCCCCGGCGATGGATCCCGCGGTCGCTGCCTTCTCCGAAATATTGGCTCGGCTCGATTGGCATGCCCCGACGATCCCTATGCTTTCTTCGGTCACAGGATCCTGGCTGCCAAGCGATCCCGTGGCGAATCAGACTTACTTCGCCCAGCAGCTCCGGTCACAAGTCCGTTTTGATCGCGTGCTCCAGTTCTTGTCCAGGGAGCCGGCCTGTCTGGCGTTGGAGGTTGGTATTGGTAGCACGATGACCACGCTGATTTCCGCAAGCTTGTCGGATGGATCGCGGCACTGCGCCATCTCACTCACCGCCCCTGGCCAGTCGGGCGGCGAGCTGACCTATACCCTCGATCGCATCGCGGGCCGATTGTGGACTCGGGGTTTGACCCTGGACGCAACCCGCAACAAGCCCGCGTTCGTTTCCGTCTTGGATCTGCCCAGTTATCCCTTCACCCGGCGGCGTTGCTGGGTCAATCCGCCGATGCCATCCCATGCGGTCGCCACGGATCTGCCCCCACCATCGGACGCCGACAATTCGCCACACGCGGCGGATCGGATCTCCTCCCTCATTCGTGAGATGTCGGGTCTTCCCGCGGAAGCCCTGGATCGATGCAAACCTTTCAGCGAGCTCGGGTTGGAATCGCTCTTTCTCGTGCAACTTGCGGAGCGGCTCGCCATATCCACCGCCGCACCCATCAACTACGCCCGTCTATCTGAACACAACACCATCGAGCGTCTCGCCCAATACATCGAGAAATTCCAAACGAACAGCTCTTCGTCAAGGCAGGCCGAGAGAGCAGCCAAGACCCCCACTCCTGAAAGCACGGATTTCAGGGGCCTTATCACCCTCCAGAAGGGCGACGGCATACTCCCCTTCTTACTGGTACACGGCGACCAAGCCAACGACTTGTTGCCGCGCTATCTACCTGCGGAGCAATCCCTCTGGGGTTATGCTCACCAAGGCGCAGATGGTGAAGCCATCCGCTTGCGCGGCGTAGAGGAACTCGCGGCGCATTGCCTTTCTGAATGGACTGCGATTCACGGAGACGCCCCCTGCGTGCTCGGGGGCCATTCCTACGGCGGTCATGTCGCCTACCACGTGGCCCACTTGCTGCAAAAGCGCGGTGTCAGAGTCGCGCAGCTATTTCTTGTCGATGTGATTCACCCGCGGGTCTTCCGCCATCTCTACGGATTCGGGCCCAAATGGCTTTGGACCATGTCCAAGATTGGCTGGGGACACATCGAGAATCTGGCCCGGATCGGTGAGGCGGAGACGTATCTGAGACGGAGCGAGAGAGTGCCAGCGGCCCTTCGCACCCCCTACATCTTGTCCACCTACGAACTCTCCGTATTGCGCTACTTCCCTCCCAAATTGGATGTGGAAACCACGCTATTCGTGGCTGCTAACAACGTCTGCGACCTCAGAGACAATGGTTACACGCGACAAGGCGTACCCAATTTGGATGCCATCCGCGTGCAAGGAGGTCACCTGAGCGTGGTGCGCAACGAAAGAGTCTTCAAACCCATCGCAGAAGTTATCCGCGAACGTGTGGCGCATTGGCGACACTAGGCCGGGAGGCCGTGACCAGATCTCCGGTGGAACCTGGGCGGACGGGACCATCCAAGGAGGAAGTCCCGACAAACCGAGCTATTTCTTGGGGGTGTTGGCGTCGAGCAATGCAGCGTACTTCGGGATCTCGCTGCCCGGCTGGCCGTAGTACTCTTGGTGCCCCCACGAGCCCCAGCGAAGGCCTTGGCGGGTGATGCGGCTGTATGCGCAGAGCAGTTCGCAGCCGAGTTGCTGGTGGAGAGCGAAGTTCCTCATGTAGATCTTGTACATGTCAGGATGGTATTGCGCGGCCTTGAGAGCCGACTCAACCCCGCCGGACGGCAATCCCTATGTGGTCGACGCAGTGGATGGCCGTTTGGTTCTTGTCGATCAGGGTGGCGTGATTGAGACCGTGCAGTTCGTATCCGTCCGGAGGAGCGCGT
>PMBS01000281.1 GCA_003153015.1 Myxococcales bacterium | reverse complement strand
CGACCGCGGTCTGCCGGCTGGCGAGACCGGCGCCGTGACGGTCATCCAGCGCGCAAATAGCGACCTCCGGCTCAACCCGCACCTTCACACCATCTTTCTCGACGGTGTGTACTCGCCGGACGGCGAGGGCGCGCGCAAAGCGCGCGGGGTGGGTAGGGGCAGGTGCGGGCCCGAAGTCCCCGAAGGGGGAGATGGCAAGGGCCAGATGTTCCACCCCGCGCCCGCGCCCGCGCAGCAAGAGGTCGAGGCCCTCGTGTGTCGCGCGAGCAAGCGCATCCTCCGCTTCCTTCAACGCCGAGGCGTCATCACCCTCGTGACCGCCCCCGGCGATGGTGAAGTCACCGTCGTGGCCGACGAGACCATGGGCGAGAAGGATCCGCTGCTAGCCAAGCTGCTCGCCGCCGCCACCGCTGGTGCCGCGCCCGCCGGCGCCGTGACCAGACGCCAGCCCATCCGCATCGTGCTCGACCCCGACGACCGCCCGGTGGCCAAGGGAAACTTGTGCGCGCAAGACCACGCGTTCAACCTACATGCTGCCACCAGGGTCGCGGCCAACGACAAGCAGGGCCGACTGACCCTGTGCCGCTACATCCTGCGGCCACCCCTCGCCAACGACCGGCTCCGGATCGTCGACGACAGCCACGTGCGGCTGGACTTCAAGAAGCCGTGGTCGGATGGTGACGGGCGCGGCGAAGCCGCGTGGGGCAGGGGCAGGGCGGGCAGGCCCTAACCCCGCAGGGGAACCACGTCGGTGGATCTGCATCCGCTCGCCCTCATTGCACGCCTCGCGGCGCTGGTTCCACCTCCCAAGCGCCATCTCGTCAGATATTTTGGCGTACTGTCGTCTCACGCTGCCTCTCGCAGCCAAGTCGTTCCTGCCCCCGCGGAGCCCACGCCGGCACCCACCGAGAAGGACAAGCCAGCCGGCAAATCGAGGTACATCCCGTGGGCAGAGCTGCTGAGAAAAACTTTCGGGTTCGAGCTCCTCTGCTCGAAGTGCAAGGGGCCGCTGCGCCTGGTCGCCCTCATCAAGTCGGAGGAGGTCGCTAGGAGGATTCTGACTGCGATGCACCTGCCCACGGAAGTGCCCGAGCTTCCCTAGGGCCTGCCCGCCCTGCCCCTGCCCCACGCGGCTTCGCCGCGTCCGCCCCCCGGCACGGCTGCGGTGGCGGGTGGCGAAGAGGGGGCCGGCGAGATCTGGCTCAACTGACGACGACCTTGGTGCGGCCGCCATGGGGAAGACTGCGCCTCGTGCGCGGGACAGCCTCGCTCAGGGCGTGCGGGCGGTTGCCGTCGGCTTGCCGACACCGCAGAACTGGTCGGCGCGGGGCTGGCGACGCACCGTGGGGTAGGGGTTCTAGAACGAGAAAGCCCCCTTCGATTGACCTAGGCACCCGCTGCGTGAGTGCCCAGGCCAGGATGTCGGACCGTAGTTGTCGGCGCGTGGTAGGGTGGCTACTATTGTGCTCGTGACTCGCCGACGTGTGGCTGTCATTGCGACTGGACTCGTCGCCGTGGTTGCGATGGGGGCCTTTCTTTGCATGCCCAGGCACCTGGACCATGCTCCTAAGTGTCCGAAGCTTCCCGCGGAGTGGAACGGCCGAGAGGATGCGTGCACAAGCGATGATGATTGTGTTGTCACGCACTGGACGGACGGGAAATGCTGTGCCTTCCCTTGCGGCCCCGGAGAGATCCATAGTCGGGTCTTTGCGGAGGCGGTCCACAAGCAGGTCACTTCACACTGCGACAAGTCAGCGTGCCCCGACGTCCTCTGCGCGTTCGATTACCCCTCGAAGGTGATTCCGCAGTGGCCTTCCTGCGACCACGGACTGTGCATCGACCGCAGGTTCCCGCCCGCCCCGGATACGATCGTTCCCCAGGTGCTGCCCCCGTTGCAGGGTGTGGCGGAGACAAGAAGCGGCTTCGTGCTTGCCAGGTCAGACACGTCACTGCACGTGATCGATCTCAACACGTGGCGGGTCCGATTCGAGATTCCAATTCCAGAACGGGTGCACGTGCGCTCCTTCGACCAACTGATCCCAGCCGTAGCGGGCGATTTCCCTGGGGATCTTGGTCTCGCATTGGGCGTGGATACGCGTGAACCTCTCAAGAACACGAACGGCGTCGCCACGGACACGCCGCCGCTGCACGTCTGGCCGCTCAAGAGTGGGGCTCTGATGGTAGAGACGGCCCAGAGCGTGGAACTCTGGAGCCCATCGCACGCCAAAGTGGCCGAGATAGCGAGAAGTCCAGACGATTGGAGCATCGTTGATGTGGCCGGCGCAAACGTGTTGACGAAATGGAAATCTTCTCTCGACCTTTGGAATTTGAAAACCGGTCGGTGGATCAGAGCTGTCAAGCCTCCGTTTGCGTTGAAAGCCGCGAAGGGAGCCGGAATTCGCACGTCCGTTGACTCGCTTTCTCGTCTTAGCTGCGACCGCGTTTTCTGGATCGAGCATCGGCGCCGGGATTGGCTCATGCACGTCCAACAACTGTCAACCGGCAGAGTCTTGCGGCGCTTTCCGACGCGCTTCGAACCGGTTGGTTTGAACCTTGACTGCGCAAAGCTCACCGTAACCGTGAAGAGTTGGACAGATTGCTGCTCAGGCGCTCATGGGGATGTGACGGGTGACCTTGATCTTCGAACCGGGCGGATCGCGAACCGCGAGGACCACTTCTATCAAGCTCCTATGCCTAAAAATGATTCTCTTTTTGATGATAAGCCCTGTGTGCGCTTGATCCCGAGCCCGGACGCGACCATGAGGGTCTGTTTGCTCGGAGATAAGAGAAATGGGAAGATTCAGGTTGGCCAGGTGCTTCTCGCTTCGACCTGGGAACACGACTGCCAAGACACGCAGGCTGACTGGAGCGCCGATAGCCAATGGTTGGCGGTGGTTGCGGGCAGAGATCTCATCCTGTGGAACAAGAGCACCCCTACGGTTCTGCGGCAACTAAGTTTGCCGGCGGGTACGAATGGCGCCCAGTTCTCGGACGACGGGGCGCTTCTCATGCTCAGTTTGCAACGGCGGCTTGGAATCGTCCGGGTCTCGGATGGCGCCTACATCGAGCACTGGCAGATGCCCACACCCGGGCATCGCGCAGGCTTCTTCGTCGCAGGCCGCGACTGGAGTGGAGATGACGCTGCTGCCGCTCTCTTGCTCTTCCGCTCCGGCCCGGACATCGCAACCGCTACGCTGGTGAGCCTGGATAAGGCCGATGGCGTTCGGCGGGTCGAGTCGATGCTCGATGCCTTCGCGAAAGGCGACGTGCATGGCCAGGTGTTGCCGCAGGTTTCGCATTCCGTGGCCGATCCGGCCTCTTCCGCCGACCCGTGCGCTCCTGAACTGCCCCATCGGCCCTCTATTCGTGGCTTAGAAGCCCTCTTGGGAGAGCCGCCTCATGACAATGGGGACGCAGGCGAGAAGGGGGATTGACCACGCTGACCAACGCTTCTCTGGTCACGTTGTTGCTGGGGAACCACGTGACCTGGACACTCCCAATGCGAATTTCGGACCAGGGTGGACGCGAAGATTGCGTCGTATGCCAAAATCCGAGTAGTCGGATGAGTTTCCCATGGTCGTTCCAGCTTCACTAGGGATGCACGCGTGGCCCCGAAGTTGCCGAGGTCCTGGTCGGCGCGTCGCCCAGTCGCGCACCAGAATGACCTCGGCAATCGTCCCTTGCGCTGAAATGTGCAAATTTGGCCAAATCGCCTTGTTTCTTGCAGCCGTAACCGCTGCGTCCTGCTCGAAGCATCGTTCACCCGTGCCGAAGAAACCCGACGGCACGCCGGGGGCATCCGTCTCGCCGGGAGGCACCGCGACGCTGGCTTTCGCCTCCGTCAGCGCGGGTGGTGCCCACACATGCGGCCTGAAGGTCGACGGCACCGTCGCCTGCTGGGGCGACAACAAATTCGGCCAGGTCGAGCCGCCCGCGGGCACATTTGCCTCCGTTAGCGCAGGTGTCTTTTTGACGTGCGGCGTGAGGAGCGACGGCACCATCGCCTGCTGGGGCGGTGAAGAGCTGCACTCCGGCCCCCCGGACAAGAACGGGTATATTTCCGTCCACAACGTCGAGCCACCCACGCCGCCCAGCGGCACATTCGCCTCCGTCAGCGTAGGTGTCTTTCACGCGTGCGGCGTGAGGACCGAGGGCACCGTCGCCTGCTGGGGCGGTAGAGACTGGCTCCATGGCCACCCGGACAAGAAGGGGCATGCATCCGTCGACCCACTCGAGCCGCCGCCTGCGGGCACCTTTTCCTCCGTCAGCGCGGGTGACTACCACACCTGCGGCGTGAAGACTGGCGGAATCATCACCTGCTGGGGCGACAACAAGTACGGCCAAGCCACACCGCCCGTTGGCACCTTTTCCTCTGCCAGCGCGGGTTCAGGCCACACGTGCGGCGTGAAGACCGACGGAACTGTCGCCTGCTGGGGCGACAACAAGTACGGCCAAGCCACACCGCCCGCGGGCACCTTCTCCTCCGTCAGCACGGGTTGGGCCCACACATGCGGCCGGAAAACCAACGGCGCCGTCGCGTGCTGGGGCAATAACGAAGACGGCCGGGCCAAGCCGCCCGCTGGCACCTTCGCCTCCCTTAGTGCGGGCGGAGGACACACATGCGGGGTAAGGACAGACCGCACCGTCGCCTGCTGGGGCATCAGCAACTGCGGGCAAGCCACGTCGTTCCCAGGCACCTTCGCCTCCGTCAGCGCCGGTGTGTCCCACTGGTGCGGCGTGAAGAGCGACGGCACCGTCGCCTGCTGGGGCTGGAACAAATACGGCCAAGCCCTATTTCTTGTCGGCTGGGGTCGTCGGCATCTCCTTTCCAACTGCTTTCCCGCTCTCGGTAGTCTCGCCGACCGTTTCCGGTGTACTCGTCTCTTCCTCCCGCCGGTCCCGCGAGATTTCGGTGGCGATGGCGGCGGCCTGCTCCACACCCACCCCTTCGGTCCGGCGTTCGTACTCTTCCTCGCCGCGGTCGTCAGCCTCGCGCAGGCGGGTGTCTTCGATCTGCTCCTGCTCCCCGGGCAGTTCCACCCGCAGTTCCTCTATGAGCATCCTCACCGTGGCGGCGACGGGCAGCGCGAGGAGCGCGCCGAGGATCCCCATCAGGGTACCGCCAGCCAGGAGCGCGAACAGGACGACGGACGAGGGAAGGCGCAGGGCCCGGCCATAGATCCGGGGAACGAGCACCCGGCTTTCGAACTCCTCGTACGCGAGCATGAGGAGGAGAACCGCGATGGCAACGACGGGCCCGCGCGACATCGCCGCGACGACCGCCGGCCCCACCGAGAAAAGAGGGCCGATGTAGGGCAGCACGTCCGCGAGACCGGCGAACGCCGCGATCGCCAGGGCGTTCTTCACGCCGCACGTCAACAGAAGCACGAACGTGAAGATCGCCATCAACAGGCACGTGATGAGCTGTCCCCGGATGTACGCGCNNAGCCGGTCGCGGTCGATCATGATGTAGAGCCCGAGGAAGAGGGCGCTCACGCCCAACGCAATCGCAGTCAAGAAGCGCCGGGAATAGGCGGACGCCGCTGCGCCGAGAACGCCCGTCAGCGCGTCGGGCTTGAGGCCCCGAAGCCAGACCGCGAGCGGGGCGCTAAGATGAGAGCGGGCGAGATAGTCCGCGAGCCGCACGCGCTGCGCGGGCTCACGATCGAGGAGCACCACCGACTGCGACACCAGGGTCGGGATGGTGAGGACGACGAACAGGAGCGCGAGGATGAAGAAGACCGTGAAGACGATTGCGATGGCGAGCCCGCGCCGCAGGCGTCTTTCTTCGAGCCAGCGGACGGCGGGGCTCAAGGTGCCGGACACGAGGAGGGCGACGACGAGCACGAGAAGAACGGGCCAGAGGCGGACGAGCAGCCAGAAGGAAACGCCCACGAGAACGAGCACCCCCATGGTCTTCGTTGACAGATCGAAGCTCAGGCGTCGCGCCCAGTCACCGCCAGCCACAGGTTTCGGGTCTCCGTGAGGAGCCGAGCCTTTCCCCGGTTCGTGTTTTCCGGGATGGCCCGTTGTCTTTCCTTCGCCCATAATCGATCTCCTTATTGGGTGACGCTCGCCGGCTCAATTACCATCGCGAGAGACGTTGACCACTCNNGGCGGGTCACGGCCTACGAGAATAGCATCCGTCAGCGATCAGATGGGTTTCGCGCGGCAGGGGGCTGGCGGCACCTGGACGGCGGGTGGGTGGCCTCGACCGGCAACCTCTACATTACCCTCCCAGATGCGGTCGAGCTGTTCGAGTAGGCCGAGCGCCCCGCCGCAGGGCCGGGGTCTGCCCACCGAAGGCTCATTGTGGGACCGCTTACAGGTCGAAAGTCGCGGGTTCATCCTCGCGAGTCGCCACCCCATCCCGGATCGGCCGTCCTACGTTGGAAGCGCGATCTCCTTCACGCTGAGCTTTTCGAGGTCGGCGCGACCCACGCCGGCTGCAGCGGCCTTGGCCAACATCACCACCTCACTGGGCTTGCGGCCGTGCAGGGTCACGCAGTAGGCGTCGACCGCGACCGGATCCGCACCGGCCACCACTTTGAGCGGTCGCAGCAGATCGCCGGGGCCGGCGGGTCCATTGCTGCCGAGGACGACCGTGGCGTCGACGACGCACAGGCTCGGCTTTCTTAGGGTGTTCAGGTCGGCAATACATTGCGAGAGAAAGTCCACGTCCTCGTAGCCGCTCTTGCCCGAGCCGCTGTCCGTAATCGTTTTGAACCGCCACGCGTGGCGCCAAAGAGGGGCTGCGGTCGGGTTTGGCGGTCGTGAACGGGCAGTTCGCCGGGACCACGGAAAGGCACGGGCAGTTCGCCGGGACCACGGAAAGGCGGGAGGGCGGATTTGGGTGGGTCGTGTGTGTAAGCCATCTTGCCTTTGGCGTCGGCAGGGCAGGCTACGCCCGGTGGCTTTCGTGCAGGCCGGCCCAAACGGTCATGTCTCGGGGAAGAGCTCTTGCTGGCTTGTCGGTGCCAGGCGGGTCACCGAGCGGTGGTAGGGCGGCGCACGCGCTGGGGCAATGTCTTGCGGAGGCGACCAGAGGTCTTGGTGGCGCAAGAAGCGCTCGATGCTTTCTGGGTCACGGACGAGAGCGCGCAGTTTCATGCGGCCCCCGCACGCAGGGCACTGGTCCACGGTCAACCCGAACGTCAGACGTAGAAGCTCGGCCCATCTGATGTAGCGACACCTTCTTCCAGAAGGCAGCGGCCGTAGAGCTGGAAGGCCGGGCGCAAGGGATTCTGCGGGCTCGGGAGGATGGGGGTGAGCTTGGCGGCCTCGGCGGCGGACTTGGCGGCCTCGACCTTTTCAGGCGGAGCCCCAGGCGATGGTCCAGTCGGGTCGGGGACCGGCGCGGTGGTGTGCAGGACGCCCCTTGGCTGTGTCCGCCGTTTCCGGCTTCGTGCCCGTTTAGAGGATTCCATCACTCCGTCTCCGGCCCCCGCCACATCGAACCGGACAGGCGGATTTCCACGGGGCACCGAGGCCGAAAACTCCTGGCCACGCACCTCCAGTGACCCGGTTGCCGATAACCCTCCAATGTGGAGGTAACGGCACGCACACAAGCCGCATCAGCGGGCCCGGTCTACTCGCGCCGGCAGCCGGAAAAGACTGCCCTCTACAAGGTGTTGCAGCAGCACCTTCTGACCTTCGAGCAGCAATGGACCGACCAGGCCAGCGGCAAGACGTTGCCCAAGTTTGTGACAGACGAGTTGCACGCGTTCATGGACTGCGGGGTTTTGGGGCGAGGTTTTGCCCACTTGTACTGCGATACCTGCCGCGAGTACCACGCCGTGGCGTTCTCGTGCAAAGCACGAGCGGTGTGCCCGAGCTGCCTCGGCAGGAGGATGAGCGAGGGCGCCCTGAACCTGGTGGACCACGTTCTGCCGGATGTCCCTATCAGACAGTTCGTGCTCACGATGCCCTTCCCCCTGCGCTTCCCGCTCGCGTTCGACGGGAAGCTGCTCGGCCAGGTCGTGCGCATCTTCACGGACACCGTGGCGGGGTGGTATCGGCGGCGGCATGTCGACCGCGGTCTGCCGGCTGGCGAGCCCGGCGCCGTGACGGTCATCCAGCGCGCAAATAGCGACCTCC
>PMBS01000175.1 GCA_003153015.1 Myxococcales bacterium | reverse complement strand
GCCGAGCAGGCGTCGCTGCAGAAGGTCCTGTCGAACAAGGAGCTGCAAGACGTGGTCTCTGCGCTCGGCTGCGGGGTGGGCGAGCAGTTCAACTTGGAACGGCTGCGCTACCACAAGATAATCTTCATGATGGACGCCGATTCCGACGGCCATCACATCGCAACCCTGCTGCTCACGTTTTTCTACCGGCATTTGCGCCCGCTCATCGAGGGCAGCTTCGTGTACCTGGCGCAGCCGCCGCTGTTTCGTGTCGACCACGGCAAGGAGACGTTCTGGGCGCTCGACGAGGCGGATCGCGATCGCATCGTGGCGGGCTTGCCGAAAAACGCGCGGCCCGAGGTCATGCGGTTCAAGGGCCTGGGCGAGATGCAGCCCGAGGAACTGCGCCGGACCACCCTGGACCCGGCCACCCGGCGGTTGCTACGCGTGACCGTCGGCGACGGCCCGGAGACCGACCGCATCTTGACCGAGCTGATGGGCAAGGACGTCGAGGCGCGCTTCAAGTTCATCATGGAGCATGCGGCACAGGCGGACCTGGATTTGTAGTTAGCTTTTTTTCACCACAGAGAACACAGAGATCGGAAAAGCAGAAGGGGTTCGGACTGCGAAGAATCCAACCCTTCCCTTTCCCATCCGGCTCTGTGACCTCTGTGCTCTCTTAAGGTGTCCAGAAATCGACGCTCGCTGATTGGACGCTCCAATGATTCCGATCACTTGCACGGCCGAAAACCGTTCTTGCGGCGATTTATGGACACCTCTTCTGTGGTGAAAAAAGCTGGCCTTCCCAGTTGACAATGCAGACGGAATGGAGAAATATATAGCACAGCATATGTTAGCAAAGCAAGTACCGGTTGGGCTCTTGCTGGCTGCGCTGCGACGCCGGCAGCGCCAGGCTGTGGAGATGCGGGTGCGCGATCTGGCGCTCTCGAACCAGCAATTCTGGTTGCTGGTTGCGTTGGTGGAACGTAAGGGAGAGTCGCTGGCCGAGATCCTCGCTGCCTTGCCCATGGATCAGCCCACGGCGTCCCGGGTGTTGGCCGCCTTGAGCCGGCGCAAGCTGGTTCGCCTGGACAGTGATCCCGCCGATCGGAGGCGTCGCCGCATGGTGCTGACCCCCAGAGGTGAGCAGTTCGCTGCGCGCTGCCTGGCCGTGGCGGAGGAGGTTCGCAAAGCCGCGGTGGCGCATTTTTCGCCGGACGAGATCGCGACCCTCCGGGGCTGGCTGCGGCGAATGGTGGACAACCTGGATGAACTGGACCGCATTTCGCCGCCTAGTTCGGCGTCGCCCAGGAATGGGCTGGCCGCACGGCGGGCCCGCGATAGATAGTGTGCAGGACATGTTCATGAGTTGGCTCAAGTCGACGAAGTTCTGGGGCGTGGTGGTCCTGGTGTTGGCGTTGGCCGGGGGCACGGCCTACATGCTGAAACGGCGATCCGCGAAGCCCAAGGTGCAGTGGGAAACCACGGCAGTTGACCGCGGCCGTATTACCGCACGGGTTACTGCCACCGGGACCCTGTCGGCCCTGGTCACCGTGCAGGTGGGCAGCCAGGTTTCCGGCTCGATCCTGAAGCTCTACGCCGATTTCAACTCGACGGTGAAGAAGGGGCAGGTCGTTGCCAAGATCGATCCTCGGCTGTTTCAGGCCACGCTGGAAAACGCCCGCGCCAACTATGCCCAGGCCAAGGCCACCTTGCACAAGGACGAGCTGCAGGCCAAGTTCGCCGGGCGGCAGTTCCAGCGGCAGGGCAACCTGGCAAAAGAGAAGCTCATCGCCCCTTCGGATTTCGACACCGCCGAGTCCAATGCGGGAACGACAATGGCCCAGGTCGAGGCCGACCAAGCCAATGTCAAACAGGCCCAGGCCGTCTTGCACCTGGCCGAGGTGAACCTGGCCCTGACCGACATCGTGTCGCCCACCGATGGCACGGTGATCTCGCGCAACGTGGACGTGGGCCAGACCGTGGCGGCTTCTCTGCAGGCGCCCGTGTTGTTCGTCATCGCCGAGGATCTGCGCAAGATGCAGGTGGACACCAGCGTGGCTGAGGCTGACGTGGGCAAACTGCGCGCAGGCATGCAAGCCACATTCACCGTGGACGCATTCCCGGGCGAGCCGTTCAAGGGTGCGGTTCGCCAGATTCGCAACGCTGCCACGACCGTGCAGAATGTCGTTACCTACGACGCCGTCATCGATGTGGACAACTCCGAGCTCAAGCTGCGGCCTGGCATGACCGCCAATGTCACCTTCGTGTTTGCCAACAAGGACGATGTCTTGCGCGTGACCAACGCGGCCCTTCGCTTTCGTCCCAGTCCTGAGTTGGTCAATGCACTCAAGCTGGAAGTTCCACACGGGCGCCGCTCCGGCGGCGAAGGCGCTTCGAGCGGACCCGCAACGGGAGCGGCCGGTCCCGCACGCACGGGCGGCTCGGCGAAAAGCGACGAGCCACCCGATCGACGCACGGTCTGGGTGTTGCGCAATGATGTGCCTAGCCCGGTTCGCGTCAAGACCGGCACCACCGACGGCACCAAGACCGAGGTGGTAGAGGGCCCTCTGCAACCCGGCGATTTGGTCATCAGCGACGCCACTCTTCCGGCGGGCCTCAAGCCGGCCGCCACCGGGATGTTGCCCGGCGCCGGGCCGCCGCCCGGTGGTCCGCGTCGGTTCTAGGAGCGAGGATGGGCAAGCCCCTTATCGAGGCCAGCAAGGTCAGCAAGGTGTACCGGATGGGCGATGTGGATGTCCATGCCCTGCGCGACGTTTCGCTGACCATCAGCGAAGGCGAGTCAGTGGCGGTGATGGGACCGTCGGGTTCGGGCAAGTCCACCCTGATGAACATCCTGGGGTGTCTGGACCGTCCCAGCTCGGGTGGCTATTGGCTGGTGGGCGACGAGGTGTCGCAACTCGACCGCAACGCCTTGGCTCGGCTGCGCAACCGCACCTTGGGTTTCGTGTTTCAGAGCTTCAACCTGCTCTCGCGCACTACCGCGCTGGAGAACGTCGAGCTTCCCCTGTTGTACGCGGGCGTGTCGGCGCGCGAGCGCCACGCCCGTGCGCGCGAAGCGCTTGAGCACGTAGGTCTGGGCGAACGCATGCATCACCATCCCAATCAGATGTCGGGCGGGCAACAGCAGCGGGTGGCAGTGGCGCGCGCCCTGGTCACGCGGCCCCGCCTGATCGTGGCCGACGAACCCACCGGCAATCTGGATTCGCGGACCAGCGTCGAGATCATGGCGCTTTTTCAGGAATTGGGCAGAAGTGGCATCACGCTCTTACTGGTCACCCACGAGGCGGACATCGCCCGCTACGCCTCGCGCGTGGTGGTCATGCACGACGGCCGCGTGCAGTCGGACGAGCGGCAGACAGCGCTGCGAGCCGAGCCCATTCCCGCCGGCGCGGAGGTTTCGCCGTGAGTCCATTGCAGGTGTTGCGGGTCGCGGTGCGCGCGCTCATGCGCAACAAGATGCGCTCGTTCCTCACCACCCTGGGCGTGATCATCGGCGTGTCGGCAGTGATTGCCATGGTCGCGATTGGTGAGGGCGCCAAGGCGCGGGTGGAAGAAGCGTTCGCCTCCATGGGCTCGAACCTGCTGGTGGTCCTGTCCGGCACCACCAGCGCTTCGGGGGCGCACGGGGGATTCGGCAGCATGCCCACTTTGACCTGGGACGATCTCAAGGCGATTCGCAGCGAGGCTAGCGCGGTTCGCTATGCCAGTCCCCAGCTTCGCAGCAACCAGCAAGTGATCAGTGAAGACCAAAACTGGGCCACCTCGGTCAACGGGGTTTCGCCTGAATACTTCCTGATGCGCACCTGGCCCACCTCGATGGGCAGCCCCATCAGTCAATCTGACATCGAAACCGGCAGCAAAGTGGTTTTGCTGGGGCAGACCGTGGTGGACAAGCTTTTCGGGTCCAACGCCGATCCAACTGGCCAGTCCGTGCGCGTCCAGAAGACTCCCTTCCAGATCATCGGCGTGCTGGCGCGCAAGGGGCAGTCGGCCACTGGGCAGGACTACGACGACGCCGTGTTCATCCCGTACACGACTTTCCAGGCCAAGATCCAGGGCGGCTTGCAGAAGTTCATCGCCGGTGCGCTCATGGTCAGCGCCGTGTCGAGCGAGGCTACCGCCCGCGCGCAGAATCAGATCGCCACCCTGCTGCGCGACCGCCACCACATTCCGATTGGCGCCGACGACGATTTCAGTATTCGCAACTTGACCGAGATGGCCAGCGCCCAGCAGGAGGGGGTCAAAACCCTGACTACGCTGCTGGCCAGTATCGCCGCGGTGTCGCTCATCGTGGGCGGCATTGGCATCATGAACATCANNGTCAGCGTGACCGAACGGACGCGCGAGATCGGCATTCGCATGGCGGTCGGCGCGCGGCCGCGCGACGTGCTGTCGCAGTTCTTGGTTGAGGCGCTCGCGCTCTCGATTGCCGGAGGAATCATCGGCATCTTGCTGGGGCTGTTGGCCGCCAACCGATTGGCGGCCAACTTCGGCTGGCCCATTCTGATTCGCATCGACATCATCTTGATCGCAGTCGGATTTTCCGGGCTAGTCGGAGTGGTCTTCGGGCTCTACCCGGCGCAAAAAGCCTCCCGCCTCGATCCCATTGAAGCCTTGAGGTACGAATGAAACGCCTGCTGCCTCTTTTTCTTACAGTTTGTTTCCTGGGCAGTCCGGCCCGCGCGCAAAAGGGACGCGTCTTGACCCTGGACGAGGCCCTGCGCACAGCGCGCACCACTCACCCGCAGCTCGGGGTGTCCCGCGCCCAGACGCAGGTGGCCGATGCTCGCGCCGGCGAAAGCCGGGCCGCGCTCTTGCCCCAACTGAGTGGGACAGCCGGCTACCGGCGCACGACTTCAAACTACGCGCCGAACCCAGGGAGTGCGGGCGGCATCAATCCTGGCTCGTCGAACTTTGACACCTTCAACTACTACAACTTCGGCCTGACCGCGAACCAACTCATCTATGATTTCGGGCAGACCACGGGCAAATGGAGTGCGGCCAAGATTAGCGCCCAGGCGCAAGGGGCGAGCGAGGTTCGTTCGGTGCAGCAAGTGGCCTTCAATCTTCGCGCGGCCTACTACAACGCCGCCGC
>PMBS01000045.1 GCA_003153015.1 Myxococcales bacterium | reverse complement strand
CAGCGAGAAACGCACGTGCCGACGTGATCAGCGGGCTGTCGCCGGGCAGATCCGGGTCAGCAACGCCACGCTACCGAGGTCAACACCGGTGCGGCGCTATCCCACGAAGATGTACACCGTGGTGAAGAGCGCCGTGTATTGGGTCAGGAGATCACGGTGACGTGTTCCCCGGGGCAGGTGGCCTCCGACTTCCGGTCGGTCCTGCGACTTTCCGCTTTCGCGAAGCGCTCAGGTTCCGACGTCTTGCTCGCCGTCGAGCCAGCCCAGCATAAGTGCGTCGCCCAGGCTACGGCACGCGCCGCCGGTCGCGCACAGTTGGGTCTCCGTGCCGTACCACTTGCCCGACAGGTCGAAACGATAGGGTCCGCACGAACCAATCACAGTTGAATTGGCAGTCGGCAACCAAGTGGCGGGCAGGGGCGGCTTGCCGAATTTTTCTGTCGCTGGATCGCGCAGCAAGCAGCGATAGTGCTGGCAGTCCTCGCCGTCGTCCTCACCCGCGTAGACCAGCTGCCAGCCCGAGCCCCCGAATGGAACCGCGGTTCCGCATTGGGCCGGCGTCGCGCACCGGGCGACTTTCTTGGGAAGCTTGACGATCGGCGGCGCGCCAAGAGCAGGCAGGGAGGTGCGTTGGACCTTGACCTCACGCACACCGCGGTCCAACTCCTGTACCAGCCAGTTGGCTCCCACCAGGCGGGGCTTTGGTGGCTCGCCCTCGTCAAAACCGAGCAGGTTGACGGAAGGATGATCGAACCATTTCACTTCAATCGACCCTCGCACCACGCACTCGCCGCGAATACGCAGGATGCGCTTTCCCTTGGTTCGGACAACAAATTCACCCTCCTCACCCATGTCGGCCACGATCGGCACAGGCGTAGGATTCGCTTTGCGAAGGTCGACGGCTTCCAGTCGGCCCTCGCGACGCACCCAAAGCAGATCCAAAGCGGGGTCGTACAGGGCCTCCTGCACTGGCGCGGCCACAACAGAGCGCCTCACCGTATCGTTGACAGAACGCGCTTCCACCACGCCAGCAGCAAGCAGAAAGAAGACGGGCTGGCCGGCCGCCGCCTTGCGGAGAGTGTCTGCAAAGCTTGCAACGGGGGCCGGCGAAGGCTGCTGTGCCTGCGCGTGATTGCACCCCGCCAGCCCCGCAGCGACGAGCAGCGGGGCCACCAGTGAACAGCGTATCAAGGTCTATGTTCTCCTTCTGAGCCTGCGCCGAACGCGGAGGCCGACGGCCACGATGGCCGCCAGCCCGACGCCAAGACCAATCCGCAGCGCGCGGTTCTTGGAAGATCCGCGATTGTCGTGATCATCCAAGCTTCGCCGCGTCTCTCGCACCCCATTGATTGTAACCTCATAGGAACCCGGGCCGCGGGCAAGGTGCTCTTCTCTATCCGCGCAATCCATCTCTTGGTCTCGGGGACGATGGAAAGGCGCATCGACACTTCAATATCGAAACCGGGGTGGCGCAACGGAATTATCCGCCAACAGTTTAACAGTCCTTTCTCTGCATGCTCAACCATGTAGAAGAGGAAGCGTTCGTACCGTGGCACGCCTTCACCAAGGTGCATATGTATGAATCCGTCGGGATCGTTGCGATCCCCAAGCGGCCAGCCCAAGCCACCGGACCCCACGCCCAGGTTGTAGTCATGAGGCGAAGAGGACTCTTGCAGCGAGGGCAGATCGTGTCGATCTCGAACGTTCTCCTTGCGGCCACCACCAGGCTCGCGCACTCGACGCAACCTATCCCCCGCCGGCCTATCGAGGTCGGCCAGCCCGCGCATGCTCGACGGCGGGTAGCTGTCGAGGTGAATCAACTCGCCCGCTTGGTCGTGGCCGCACCGCAGCCCGGTGGCGCGGCTGCGCCTGCCACGCTATAGCAACACGCGTGAACACCATTTGCCCCGACGCTGAGCCGGCTCTCCTGTGCCGGGGCTTGCGCAAGATCTACGAGGCGGGACGCGGTTCGGGGCGAAAACGCGCGGGGGCGGTGCTGGCGGTGGAGGGTCTGGATCTCACCATTGCGCGCGGGGAATGTTTCGGGCTGCTCGGACCCAACGGTTCGGGCAAGACCACCACAGTCGAGATGCTGGAGGGGCTGCTTGCGCCCACGGGCGGCGAGGTGAAGTTGCTGGGCATGGATTGGGCGCACGACGAGAGCCGACTGCGCGAGCGGATGGGCGTGGCCTTGCAGGAGACGCGCTTGCCCGAGAAGCTGACCGTGGAAGAGGTGCTGAACCTTTTCCGCAGCTTCTATCAGCGACCGCGGCCGTTGCAGGCGTTGCTGGCAGACGTGCAACTCGAAGAGAAGCGGCGCGCTTGGGTGGTGAAGCTTTCGGGTGGTCAACGCCAACGCCTGGCCATTGCCTGCGCTCTGGTGGCGGAGCCAGAGATCCTGTTTCTCGACGAGCCCACCACCGGCCTGGACCCGCAGTCGCGCCGGCAGATTTGGGGGCTGGTGGCCGCCTATCGCGCGCGCGGCGGCACGGTGCTGCTGACCACGCACTACATGGAAGAGGCCCAGCGTCTGTGTGACCGAGTGGCCATCCTGGATCGAGGTCGACTCATCCGGCTGGGCACTCCCGCGGAACTCATCGCGGGGCTGGGCGCTGAGCACGTGGTCGAGTTGGAGTTGGAAGCGGGAATGGGCGCTCTCGACGAGGCCACCCTGCGCAGCCTGCCCACGGTGACCGAGGTGCACCTGTCAGGCGAGGGCGTGTGGGCCTTGGCCGCGGTCGAGCCCGAGCGCGCGGTGCCTGCGCTGCGCGCGCTACTGCAAGAGCGCGGGCAGCACTTGCTGCGCCTGGGAACCCGCAAGGCCACCCTGGAAGACGTGTTCGTGTCTCTTACCGGGAGGGCTTTGCGCGATGACTGAGCCGCAACGTCCGCACCCGGTGGTGCAGCTAACCCTGATGCGCTTGCGCGAGATGATGCGCGAGCCGGGCGCGCTGTTCTGGACCTTCGGATTCCCGGTGCTCCTCTCGGTGGCGCTGGGGATCGCCTTTCGCGTGAAGGGGCCCGAACCCGTGGTGGTGGGTGCGTTGCCCGGGGTGACCGTGCAGGCGCGCGACGCACTCGCCTCGGGTGGCGTGCAGGTTCGGCCACTCGACGAGGCGGCGGCCAAGGCCGCCTTGCGCTCGGGCCAGGTGGCGGTGGTGCTGGTGCCACCCGCGCGGCCAGGCGAGCCCTTCACCTATGGTTTCGATCCCGCACGGCCGGAAGCCCGTTTGGCCCGCGCCACAGTCGATGCCATCTTGCAGAAGGCAGCGGGCCGTCAAGATCGATTGGCCGTGCGCGATCAAGAGGTGAGCGAGCCCGGCTCGCGCTACATCGATTTCCTCATTCCCGGCCTGCTGGCCATGAATCTGATGTCGGGCTCCATGTGGGGCATCGGCTGGGTGATTGTGGAAATGCGGGTGCGCAAGCTGCTCAAGCGCCTGTTGGCTGCGCCTATGCGGCGGCGGCATTTGTTGTTCGCCTTCGGTCTGTCCCGCCTGATGGTGATCCCGTTCGAGATTGCGCTCATCCTGATCTTCGCGCGCTTGGTTTTCGGCGTGCAGGTGGCGGGCTCGTATGCGGCGCTGGTCCTGGTCAGCCTGGCGGGCAGCGCCAGCTTCGCGGCCATCGCTATTCTGGTGGCCAGCCGCGCGCAGAACACGCAGACGGTGAGCGGCCTGATGAACCTGGTGATGCTGCCCATGTTCGTACTCTCCGGCGTGTTCTTCTCGTCCACCCACTTCCCGGAAGTCACGCGTCCCTTCATCAGCGCACTGCCGCTCACTGCCATGTGCGACGGCATGCGCGCGGTGATGATCGACGGCGCCGGCCTGGCCGGCACGCTGCCCTACTTGGCGGTGCTGGCTGCGTGGGGAGTGGTGTCGTTCGTGCTTGGTCTGCGCTGGTTCCGCTGGGGGTAGAACTGCGGAAGTTGGGCTAGTCGCCCGAGTAGCTGCTGAGAACGGTTCTTGCTTTGCCCTGCGTGACGTCCACGACCTTCAGGCTATCATTGTGGCCACTGGTGGTGAACACGAATTCCAGCCACCCGTCGCCGTTCAAGTCGATAGCAGCCACCTCGTACTGCTCCGCGTACGTGCCGTCAATTGTAAGCTGCGCCAGGCGCGTGCTCTTGCCGTTCATTTCGAGCGTGAACGTGACGACCTTCGCATTCTCCTCGCTCCCCTCCTCGCTTCCGCTCTGACCCGAACTGCCGCCCTTCGTGGGCCGGTCCGAGCGAGTTTGCACGCGTATGGTCTCTTCGCGTCCATCACCATCCACGTCGACCGTGTAGCCCTTCTTGTTCACCTTCAGTGGACGCGGCATGGCGTCCCAGTCACCATTGATTGCAAACCGCCATTTGCGCGTTCCCTTGGCTGACGGCCTTATCTTGACTCGGTAATACACGTTGCCGGCGCCGTCGACCTGAAAAGTGACCTTCGACCCCGTTCCGCTCCCCACCACCCCCTGCGACGAGTAGAGGCGGTAGGTTTCACCGCCTCGTAGCAAAGGCATGTCAACCACAATGGCGGGACCGTTATAGTTCGGGTCGATCGCCTTGCCTTTGTAGGTCTTTTGCACGCTTTCGACTTTCAGCCACTCGCCGTCCTTGCACCCGCCGATGAGCCCAACCCCGGCGACAATGATCGGGTGGTTGTCGTTGATGACCGAGCCCGCGGCAGCAGCGGGCGCAGATGCGGGGGCATTTCCGGGCGAAGGCGCCGCTTCCACCGGCCGTCCAACTGGCGCGCCTATCTGAGCGGAGGCCACTGTCGAACCAAGCAGGCAAGCGAGCACACCCGGTGCAGCCCACCCTGCCGTCGAGGTCAGAAGAGTTGATTTGGTAGTTGGCATCGTCAGATTTGACTCCGAGCGAACGCAATCGTCAAATCCGCGCCGCGATCAGAACTGTGGGCAGAAGCCAAAGGATTCCGTTTCCTGGGCAACCTCCGAAGCATGCAAGGTGGCGGAAGAATGTCCAGACTCGCGCAACTATACGTGTCCACTGAGCCTCAAGCGCTGTAGCCCCTACTTGCTATGAAGAGACACCGACTGCGTGGTGGCGCGCGTGGCGTCCAGCGCAGCTCTGATTCCTCGATGGCACCGGCCGTCGGGGCTATCGGTACAACTCGGCGCTGCCGGATGCGTTTCCGCCAGCGATGAGCACCTGCCCGCTCGACAACAAGGTAGCCGTGTGCCACGCCCTTGGCCCGGTCATGCTGCCGGTCGCCGTGAATCCTCCGGCGCTTGGGTCATATAGCTCCGCGCTCGCCAGATATCCGCCGCCTGCAACGAGCACCTGCCCGTTGGGCAACAGCGTCGCCGTATGAAAGGTCCGTGCCGCAGTCATGCTGCCGGTCGCCGTGAATCCTTCGGCGCTTGGGTCATATAGCTCCGCGCTCGCCAGACCCGGGCCGTTGATTCCGCCGCCGCTGATTCCGCCGGCGATGAGCACCTGCCCGTTGACCAGCAATATGGCCTTGTGCCATGACCTTGGCTCGGTCATGTTGCCGGTCGCCGTGAATGTCCCGGCGGTTGGGTCGTACAATTCAGCGCTGACCAGCGCATTCCCGCTGCCATCGACGCTGCCGGCGATGAGCACCTGCCCGTCGGACAACCGCGTCGCGGTGTGCTCGAACCTTGCCGCGGTCATGTTGCCGGTGGCCGTGAATGTCTCGGCGGTCGGGTCGTATAGCTCTGCACTCGCGAGATTCCCGCTGACACCGTCGCCGCCGGCGACGAGCACCCTCCCATCGTCCAGCAACGTCGCCGTGTGGTCTCCCCGTGCCACGGTCATACTGCCGGTGGCTGCAAATGTCCCGGCGGTTGGGTCGTATAGCTCCGCGCTGGCGAGCAAATCGTAGCTACCGATTCCGCCGACGATGAGCACCTTCCCACTCGACAACAGCGTCGCCGTGTGCCAGTAGCGTGCCGCGATCATGGCGCCGGTGGCCGTGAATGTCCCGGCGGCTGGGTCGTATAACTCCGCGCTCGCGAATATCGTCGTGTCGTCGCTACTGAACCCGCCGACGATGAGCACCTTCCCACTCGATAACAACGTCGCCGTATGCCCACCCCTTGCCACGGTCATGCTACCCGTGGGCGTGAAGTTGGTCGCACCAACATCGCTGCACCCCGCTGCAGCCGCGGTGAAGACCAACATGGACAGCACGGTCAGTCTCACGAAAACCGAACACTTCGACATGGTGCCTCTTTACAACAAAAGCCCCGCCGAACGCACACAGTTTTCGCGGCTCGCGCACAGCCGCCATTCTCCTGCTAGCACTACTGATTGAAATTTGGACCGAGCCGTCGCGTCGCGAGGAGCCCCGGCTGCAACGAGCGACGAGGGAGAATACTCGAGGTATTTGACCGAGGAGCGAGGCGGCAGACGGGGCCCACAGCAGCGACGGCGACGGGAGAATTTCAATCAGCAGTGCTAGGCTGCCAGCGTTCACAATCGGACTGTGAGGACGCCAGGAGGCGGAGTACGCTCTGCGGATAGGGATCGCAGGCTGACTGGTTGGTGGCTAGCCATTCTTTCATTCAGGTGGAGGTTCTTGCAGATGCAGCCGTTCTGGACATTTCGACTCTCTCTCGTGGCAGCCGGCGCTCTTGTCCTTGCCGGTAGCGCCTGCGGCAGGTCCGGGACCGCGCGTTCGAGCGATGCAGCTGCGGGATCGGACGCGCCGGCGAGCGCGGGCGGTATCTCCGGTGGAAGCGGTGGAGCGGGGGGAAGCCTGGCTGGCACAGGATCCGGTGGTGCGACGAGTGCAGGCGGCAGTGGCGGGATCGCGTCCGGTGGCGCTGGTGTGACCGCATCCGGGGGTGCAGGCGGAACCCCATCCGGGGGTGCAGGCGGAACCCCATCCGGGGGTGCAGGCGGAACCGCGTCCGGGGGTGGCGGCGCAACTGCGTTCGGAGGTTCGGGCGGGACGGCGTCGGGCGGCGCAGGTAGCATGGCAACCGGCGCGGCTGGTGGCATGAAGACCGGGGGCGCGGGTGGAGTTGGTGGAACAGTCACCGGCGGCGCAGGCGGCGCCGGCTTCGGCGGTTCAGGTGGCACTGCGACCGGTGGCGCGGGCGGCACTGCCACAGGCGGCTTGGCCGGCGGCGGGGGAACGGTTGGCGGATCGGTTGGTACCGGCGGTGTCTCAGGGTCTGGCGGCGATGCAGGTGTCAGCACCGGCGGTGCTGGGGGGGCTGGCACGGGCGGCGCAGGCGGCAGCGACGCAGGGCCAGTACCAGGGGATAGCTATTCTGCGTGCCGCTACGTTGGCGGTATCGATCGCCTTATCGTTAGCAAGACCATCGCCCAAGAAGCTATGTGTCTCACGCTGTCGCTCCGATATGGCGGAGCTCCGAACACCCTGGGTCTCACCCTTCCGTCACCATGGAACGTGGAATCCGCAGACAGATGGCCAGCCTCGATTGCTCCCTGCGGTAACCGTTTTGTGTCTTTTCAAGTGGCAAGCCACGCCACCAGCGGAATCGGCACGGTGACCATCAACGGCAGCTTCTATGGGTCGTCGTCGGTCACACTCGACGTCGATCTCGTGCTCAACTTCCCGCCCGGTGACGCTGGAGTCAGCGAATCCGAAACCCTACAGGCCAAGGCCCTGCCGGTAGCCGGTTCCTGCAGTACGATAGTCTACCCAGATGCATCGAGCGGCTGATAGGCCGTACCATCACGCACGCAGGCCAGGCGCCTCGTGGCCGCTACGTGCGACGTATTCCAGGTAGCCGCCGCCGTAGGGGATCACGCCCTCGGGCACCAGTTCCAGCACGCGGTTGGACAGGCCGGCCAAGAAGCGCCGGTCGTGCGACACGAAGAGCATGGTGCCTTCGAAGTCGCGCAGGGCGGTGAGCAGCATCTCCTTGGTGGCCATGTCGAGGTGGTTGGTGGGCTCGTCGAGCACCAATAGATTTGGGCGATCGAAAAGCAGTCGTGCCATCACCACGCGCGCCTTCTCCCCGCCCGAAAGCACGCGGCAGATTTTGTCGATGTCGCTGCCTGAGAAGCCGAAGCAGCCGCCCAGCGATTTGATCGTGCCCACTGATGCCAGCGGGAACGCCTCTTCCAAGGTCTCGTACACCGTCTTGTCCGCATCGAGCAGCTCCATGGCGTGCTGGGCGAAGTAGCCCAGGCGCACGCCCGCGCCCAGGGTCACACTGCCGGCGTCGGGCGCGATCTCGCCCGCCACCAGCTTGAGCAAGGTGGACTTGCCTGCGCCGTTGACGCCCATCACGCTCCAGCGCTCCTTGCGCCGGATCATCAGATCGAGTCCGTGGTAGATGACCTTGGATCCGTACTGCTTGTGCAGGCCCTCGATCTTGATCGCGTCCTCGCCCGAGCGCGGCGCCTCGGGAAAGGCAAAGCTGAGGGTGCGGCGACGGCGTGGCGGCTCTAGCTTTTCGATCTTGTCCAGCTTCTTCACCCGCGACTGCACCTGCGCCGCGTGGCTGGCTTGCGCCTTGAACCGCTCGATAAAGCGGATCTCCTTGGCCAGCATGGCCTGCTGGCGCGCGTACGCCGCCTCGGCCTGCGTCGCATAGAGCGCGCGCTGCTTTTCGTAGAAATCGTAGTTGCCCGAATAGGTGGTGAGCACGCCGCCGTCGATCTCGATGATCTTGCTGACCACACGGTTCATGAACTCGCGATCGTGCGTAGTCATTAGAAGAGCGCCGTCATAGTTCTTGAGGAATCCCTCAAGCCAAATTATGGATTCGATGTCCAGGTGGTTCGACGGCTCGTCGAGCAGCATCACGTTGGGCCGCATCAGCAGAATACGCGCCAGGGCCACGCGCATCTTCCATCCGCCCGAAAGGTTACCCACGTCACCGTCCATCATTTCTTGTGAAAAGCCCAGGCCGGCCATGATCTCGCGCGCCCGCGCTTCCAGGGCGTAGCCGCCCAGCTCGTCGAAACGCGCCTGCACATGGCCGAAGCGGTGGACCAGGGCATCCAGCTCGTGCGCGCGCGCGGAATCGGCCATGGCGTGTTCCAGCTCGCGCATCTCGGTGGCCAGGGCGGACACCGGGCCTGCGCCGTCCATGGTCGCGCCAATGGCGGACACGCTCTTCATCTCGCCCACGTCCTGGCTGAAGTGCCCGATGGTCACGTTGCGATCGATCGAGATCTGGCCCTCGTCAGGCGACTCCTCGCCCATGATCAAGCGAAAGACCGTGGACTTGCCCGCGCCGTTCGGTCCCACCAGGCCGATCTTCTCGCCGCGCAGGATGGCCGCGCTGGCCTCGATGAACAGGATCTGCGGGCCGTGCTGCTTGCTGATGTTGTCGAGGCGAATCACGAGGGCGAAGGGGTTTACTACGCTCGCCGTCGCGGTTCCACCACGGCGAGATGCAATTGCCCCTATACTCCCGCACCTCATGGCGATCCCCGCCACAGCCCAGAACCTGTCCAAGTCGTTCGGCGCGCGTCCGCTGTTCGACGGCATCAGCTTCACCTTGGCCGAGGGCGAGCGGGTGGGGCTTATCGGGCCCAACGGGGCGGGCAAGACCACGCTGCTGCGTATCCTGGCCGGCGCGGACACTGCAGATCGCGGCGAGCTGTCGCTGCGGCGCGGGTTGCGCGTGGGCCATGTGGCGCAAGTGCCGGAGTTCAGCGCAGGGCGCACGGTACGCGAGACCATCATGGAGGGCGCGGCGGGCATCGCTGATCACGACCTCGGCTGGAGGGCGGCAGCGCGCGCTGATGAACTGATCTCGCGCCTGGATCTGGGCGGCGCGCAGGCGGGCGCGGACGCGCCGGTGGAGCGGCTGTCAGGCGGCTGGCGCAAGCGGGTGGCGCTGGCGCGCGAGCTGGTGCGCGAGCCGGAGCTGCTGCTGCTCGACGAGCCCACCAACCACTTGGACGTGGACAGCATCCTCTGGCTGGAGAAGCTGCTGGCTGCGGCGCCCTTTGCCACCGTGACCGTCACGCACGATCGCCTGTTCCTGCAGCGGGTGGCCAATCGCATTCTGGAGCTCGACCGGCGCAATGCGGGCGGGCTGCTCTCCGTCGATGGCGACTACGCCACCTTCATCGAGCGCAAGGCAGATTTGATGGCCGCGCAAGAGCGGCGCGAGACTTCGCTGCGCAATACCCTGCGCCGCGAGACCGAGTGGCTGCGCGCAGGCGCGCCCGCCCGCACCACCAAACAGCAGGCGCGCATCCAGCGCGCCGAAGCGCTGGCAGGCGAAGTCGACGAGCTGGCCAGCCGCAACCTGGTGCGCAGCGCGGACATCGATTTTGCCGGCACCGGACGCAACCCACGCCGTTTGATCGAAGCGCGCGGCATTGCCAAGTCGTACGGCGACAAGCTCATCTTCAGAGGACTGGATCTGTTTTTGGGCCCGGGCAGCCGCGTGGGCCTCATCGGTCCCAACGGGTGCGGCAAGTCGACCTTGCTGCGCGTGCTGGTGGGTGACGAGCCGCCGGATGCCGGTACGATCCTGCGTGCCGACGGACTGCAGGTGGCGTACTTTGCCCAGCACCGCGAGGCACTGGATCCGAACCTCAATGTGGTGGACACGCTTTGCCCCGGCGGCGACCACGTCACCTTTCGCGGCGCGCACATTCACGTCAGCGGCTACCTGGCGCGCTTCCTGTTTCGCAGCGAACACGCCAAGCTGGCCGTGGGCCAGCTCTCGGGCGGCGAGCAGAGCCGCCTGGCCATCGCGCGCCTCATGTTGCGACCTGCAAACCTGCTGGTGCTGGACGAGCCCACCAACGATCTGGATCTGGACACGTTGCAGGTACTGGAGGATTCGCTGCTGGGCTTCGACGGCGCAATCCTGCTAGTGACCCACGATCGCTACTTCCTCGACCGTGTGACAGGGAAGCTGCTTGCCTTTCACACGCGTCCGGGAACAGAGGGGCGCATCAGTTCCCTGGTGGGCCTCCGTCAATGGGAGAGATGGCACGCCGAGGAGGCCGAGGCCACCGATGCCGCGAACGCCGCCCGGCCCAAGACGGCGGCGGCGCCCTTTGCACCAATCCCGCGCCGCAAGCTCAGCTACAACGACCAGCGCGACTGGGACACCATCGAAGCTAGGATTGCCGAGGCCGAGGCAAGCCTGGCCGCGCTGCGGGCCGAGCAGGAAAGGCCCGACGTCGTCACGAACCACGACCGCCTGATCGAGCTGGAGGCAAGAATCGCCGCCGCCCAGGCGGAAGTCGACCGCATCTACGCTCGCTGGGCCGAACTGGAGTCATTGCTTCCCCGGTAGACTGCCACCCCTCCTGTCGTTGCCGGTAGCTGCGCAGGCAGGACAACATCGCACCGGTTCACGGGCGGCCAAGGAACTCGCCCTGACGCTCCTCAAGAACGGATCCATTATCGCCCGACCAGGGCCCAATTGAAAGCTTGTTCTTTGGCCCGGGATGCGGCGCAATGGCGCAGGGACCATGGCAGACCCACTCGATTCTCGTCTGCAAGAACGAATCGCCGACCAGCTCCGCTTGGCGCAACTGGCTGGGTCGCTCTCGCCCCGCACGGCTGTGCCCTATTTCGCCCACATGCGACTGGAGACGGAGGCCCGGGTTCGCGACGTCTTGTTGGGTCCCGAGACGCGAACCGGGGGCGGCGTGGCCATCATCGACTGGCGAAATGCACCTCTGGCCGAAGTGTTCTTCTCCTGCGCCGAGGGTGACGACTATGAGATCGACGCCGGCGAGCGCACCCTGACCGGCACCTTGCTTGAGCGCAACCTGGTAACTTTTGCGCAAGGTGAGTTGTGCGAGATCGAGACCGTTGCGGGCCGGCTTCGGCTGAAAGACGGTGCGTGGCACCTGGAAACCGGGCCAGAGCCCGAGCTGACCCTGCGGCCTGAGGCTGCGCGCCTGCAGTCCAGCTCGCCCGCCGACGTGATTCTGGACGCGGCCCAGCGGCGCATCGTCGAGCTGCCGGCGGGCCAGGCGGTGCTGCTTCTGGGCGAGGCTGGGTTCGGCAAGACCACGGTGGCCTTGCATCGTTTGGCGGGTCTGCGCGAGCGGGCCGGCCCAGGGCTGCGCGCCGCTGTCATCGTTCCCACCGAGGGGCTGCGCCGTCTCTCGGCCGCGCTGCTTGAACGAATGGGCGTAGGTGGCGTTGGGGTTTGGCTGTATGACCGCTGGGCCGGGGTCGAGGCCCGGCGTGCCTTTCGCAAGCTCCCCGAGCGCGAGAGCCAGGACGCCAGCGCCGGGGTCATTCGCATCAAGCGGGATCCGGCGCTGCGAGGTGTGTTGGCCGAGCTGGCGAAGCGACAATCCTCGCGACGGACGCGGCGGCGAGATCTGCTGCACATCTTTGGGGATCGTGTGCTGATGGAAAAACTGGCTGCCGCCTCCCAGCAGGGCATTGGCGCGGGTATGGTAGCCGAGGTGCTGGAGCACACGCATGTGCAGTTCAGCAGCACCGCCGAGGAGGAATTTGCGCATGTGGACGCCGAGCGGTTGCTGACCCTGGACGGCCGGCCGATAGACGACGGCACGCCGACCGAGGACGCAGGCACCCTGGATAGCGAGGACTACGCCGTGCTGTTCGAGTTGGATCGGCTGCGGGCCGAGCGCGCGGGCGAGCCGCCGGTGCAGCCACACCAGTACGACTGTCTGCTACTGGACGAGACGCAGGAGTTTGCTCCGCTGGAGTTGGCGCTGCTGGGCCGTGCGCTGGCACCGGGTGGCAGCCTGATCGTCGCCGGCGATGCGGCCCAGCAGGTGGATCCCGCGGCCTGCTTTTCCGGCTGGGCCGACAGCATGGCGGAGTTGGGGTGCGCCGCCTACGAAACCGCGGTGTTGGAGGTGAGCTACCGCTGTCCGCCGGAGGTGACTGAGCTGGCCCGGCGAATCCTCGACGGCGGCAATGTGCTCTGGCCACCGGGACCCTCCGCGGTATGCGTGGAATTCGCCAACGAATGCCACCAGGCCGACTGGCTGACCCGGCAGTTGCGCGAACTGCAGACTGGCGATCCGCGTGGGTCGGCGGCCTTGATCTGCCGCACGCCCGAGGCAGCCGGGCGCCTGGCCCAGCACCTGCGGCGTGGCTTGGGTTTGCGCCTGGCGCTGGACGGCGACTATCAATTCGTCGGCGGCCTCAACGTCACCAGCGTGCAGGAAGCCAAGGGTCTGGAATTCGACTACGTGGTTGTCCCTGACGCCTCCGCTGCCGTCTATCCCACCACCCCCGCCGGCCGCCGCGCCCTGTACGTCGCGGTCACGCGGGCGTCGCACCTACTAGTCCTGTCCACCGTCGGTGCATGGACGGAGATCTTGTAGACTCATGCGAGGCAACCTTCCGCGGATCTATGCGTTTCGCTTTCTTCGCGATTTTCTGCTCATCATGCCGGCCATCGTACCGGTGTACCGCTCGTGCGGGCTCGATGCGACGCAGATTCTGTTGGTGCAGGCCATCTTCTCGGCAGCCAGCCTCTTGTTCGAAGTGCCATCCGGCTATCTCGCCGACGTTCTCGGCCGCCGCCGCGCTCTGCTGATCGGCGCGGTCAACATGGCCGCCGGCATGGTGGCGTATGGAGTGGCCAACCGCTTCTGGTTGTTCAGCCCGGAGTCGCTGGAGCTGGCTGCGTGTAGAGCGTGCCAACCTCAGTTTGGTTGAGCGCTCTTCCGTAGATCACGATATCGTCGAGATCCCCGACGAAGTACCGCCAGCCGTCCGACCAGGTGCCCAAGTAGAGCGCGTCGCTTCCCGGTCGAATGAGACTCGTGATTGGATTCTCGATAGACAGAACGCCATTCTCGTAGAACTGTATCTTCATCGCATCACTGTCCACCACGGCCACAAGGTGGGTCCATGCGCCAACCTCGAAATCGTTGGTCTCGGCCCATTGATACTTAAGCGGCCCCGCATCGCTCGGGTTGGGAAATGCAAAGTTGTATTTCCATGTCGACGCCTCCCTCTGACGGAAGATGACGTCCATCTCCCAACCGCCTTGAGAGAGGATTTCGGTGCTGATGAGGGTGACGTAGGCCTCGCTGTCGGTAGGAGATGCCCAGGCGGCAGGACGTACCCAGAGCGATACGCTCCAGCTCGGATGCGCCTGGGGAAAGTTCCCCACAAGTACCGAGTTCCCTGACTCGAAATGGAGGGCATTGCCAAAGTGGCCAGGGGTCAGAGTGGCGCCAAGAATGGTGCCGGTGTTCTGGTTGCCCGAATCATCCACCAGGGTGGGGTTGTTGCTGTCCGCCACGTTGTCGCAAGACCAGTACGCGATCACGTCCTGTCTGAGACTGTTGGGCGCCCGGCCCACAACGTTGAGCCCTCCTGGCGAACAACCGGCCAGCAAGAGCGCCAGTGGAGCTAGTGTTCGATTTAGTGCCATGACTACAGCCATCCAATCAGGGTTAGGCAGAGCAGCAAGTCCGGGCGCCCGGCAGTCGCCGTCTGGGAATCGGGAAATCGTATGGCCGGATAGGGCTGGGCCAATTGCGCGTGGACTTCCAGTGCTATCTCGAATCGGCTACTCAGCGACAACCGAAGCCCGGTACCCGCGTCGGCCACAAAGGACCATAGCCCGGCTGTCTCCCCCTGGTAGAGCCCGGACGCCTGCCCTTCGGCNNCGCAACCGGACTCCAGCCTCGAGCAAGCCGAACTGCTCCGCTACGTCGGCCGATCCCGACGACGCTTCGACATGTGATCGGGTGCCCAGTCCAGCCAGCGTGACCCGCATGAGGACATAGCGACCCAGCGCGAGGTCGAGCCGAAGCATGGGAAGCAGCGCCGGTCCCACTCCGTCAAAGCTCGCCACCCCGATGCCGCCGACTTCGATCGCGAAGTGCGAAGGTTTGCGCGAATCGAGCGCGTGTTCCACGAAGCGGGTCACCTCCGCGGGCGGCGGCTTGGGCACGATGGGGGGCTCCCTGCCGCCGGCCATGGCGATTTCCAGCAGGCTCGCCCGCAACAGCTCGATCGCCCTGATGGCCAGGATCTCTGCCGCCCGCCCAGACTCGGGCTGACTGGGAACGCGCCTGACCACTGACTTGCCGGTCACTCGATCAATCACCCACACCTCGACCGAACCGGGAGTACTGTCACCCAGCAGCGCGACCACAGCGCCGACGTTCTCGACGCTCGCGGCTTGTTCCAACGATGCGCGCGCGTCGGCCCCGGCGGTCGCGGCTTTGATCTCCACGTCGAATCCCGCCGACACCAACTCGCCGTGCATACGCACCAGAGCCTCGGCCGTGATCGCCGTGGGATTCGCCGGTCGCACCAGGACGACGGTCGATGCCCATCCCGCCTCGGCCGCCAACGTA
>PMBS01000163.1 GCA_003153015.1 Myxococcales bacterium | reverse complement strand
CGTCAAACCGTTCGGTGCTCTAGGAGTTCTTCCTGCAAAGATTCAACTGCAGCGCTATAATAGACGACTGCCGTGGCGCACAAAAGGAGCCTCTGATGAAATCTGTAGAACGCGTGTCGAAAAGGGGTCGGCAACATTTCCTGCCAATTTGGCTGCTTGCCGGCCTGGGCTTGTTCGCTGCAAAGAATGTGTTTGCCGCGGAGTACTACGTGGCGCCCACGGGCAGCGATTCGAATCCCGGCACCCAGGCCAGCCCCTGGGGCACCGTGCAGAAGGCGGCCAGCACGGCAGCGGCTGGGGATACAGTCTACTTCCGTGGCGGCACCTACAGCCCCAGCGCCGGCATCACGTTTTCGAAGAGCGGGACATCGGACACCAACCGAATCAACTACTTTGCCTACCAAGGAGAAGTCCCGAAGATCGACTTCTCCAACATGAACGTATCAAGCAGCGGCTACAGCATGGGTATCACGGTCTCGGGTAACTGGCTGCATTTCAAGGGGATCGAGGAATGCTGCCTCAAGGAGACCACGTACGCCAACAACGGTTTTGATGTGAGTGGCAGCAACGATATCTTTGAGTTGCTGAATATGCACAACAACATGGGCAATGGGATATTCATGGGCACGAAGACTGGGGGGGGCAACCTCATCCTCAATTGCGATGGACACGACAACTACGATCCGACTACGTCCCAAGGCGACGGGCAGAATGCCGACGGCTTCGGTGTTCACTACCAGACCAGCGGTGCCACCACGATCATCCGGGGCTGCCGGTCGTGGTGGAACTCGGACGATGGCTATGATCTGATTAACCAAGAGGTTCCGGTCACCGTGGAAAACTCTTGGGCCTTTGGCTGTGGGTACTCCAACTACGGTACCGGCAGGCCCGCAGACGGAAATGGCAACGGCTTCAAGATGGGGAGCAGCAAGAACGGCATCAGGCACCTCGTTCAGAACAATGTTGCCTGGGGAAACAAGGCCAGCGGGTTCTATGCCAACCACTCCGCGGGCGGGAACACCTGGTACAACAATACGTCGTTCCAGAATGGGACCCAGTACAACATGCTGGCCAGCACTTGGGATTCCGCCGGCAACAGAACGGACGGTGTCACCCTGACGGGGACCAAAGTCCACATCATGCGGAACAACATCGGTTTTCCCAACAAGAACACCAGCATGAATGGGGTCGACACCCAATTCAACGCTTGGGATTTGAATATCACCCCAGCAGCCAAGGATTTTCTCAGCATAACCGATCCGAGCGTGTCGGGCACGGGCCAGACCATAGAGACAACTTCACCCGCGTTGGGACCCCGCCAGGCCGACGGCAGCCTGCCGAACGTGGACTTCATGAAACTAGCTGCTGGCAGCGCAATGATCGACAAAGGCACGGACGTCGGTCTACCGTTTGTGGGCTCTGCCCCAGACCTGGGCGCCTATGAATATGGAGCTAGTGGAAGCGCCGGTGCCAGTGGAACCGGCGGGGCGACGGCAGCCGGTGGGGCCACGGGAGCGGGCGGTGCCATGGCGTCGGGTGGTAGGACCGGAACCGGTGGTGCGCCAGCAAGCGGCGGCGCGACGGCAAGCGGCGGCGCGACGGCAAGCGGCGGCGCGATTGCCAGCGGCGGCAGGACCGGAAGCGGGGGTGTTACAGGAGCCGGCGGTGCCCCAGCAAGCGGCGGCGCGCTAGCAAGCGGCGGCGCACCGGGAAGCGGCGGCGCTCTGGCGAGCGGCGGTGCACCGGGAACCGGTGGCGCTACGGCCACGGGCGGGAGGACTGGCGGCAGTGCAACGGGTGGAGCTGCCAGCACGGGAGGCACTGTCGGAACCGGGGGGAGTGTGGGAACTGGCGGCAGTGTGGCGAGCGGCGGAACAATTGGAACTGGCGGATTCGCTGCAAGCGGCGGGGTAGCTAGTACTGGCGGAGTCGGAACCGGTGGCAGCGTAGCCAGCGGCGGAATTCAGGGATCCGGTGCAACGGGTGGCACGACGGGCACGACCGTCACGCCAGAGGGAAGCGCCGGCGGCTGCTCCTGCCGCATCGCCGGGGCCCAGACAAGGAGCTACTCCGGTTTGGCGCTGCTCGGGCTTGTCATGGTAGCCCTTCGTCTTCGGAGAAAGCGCTAGGAGCCTGTTGCGGATAGCCTCCAGGCGTCGCGTGGCGGGCGAGGCCAGGCCGTCTGCGGCGTCGCCGCTCGCTTGAATACTTCCAGTATTCGGTGCTTCGCTGCTCCTTGCATCCGGCCCGGCCGCGCTCCGCCACGCTCGGTCCGGCTATCCGCAACAGGCTCCTAGTCGCGGCGCGCTGTCGCAGGAGCCCACGCGAGCTGGGCAGGGGGCAACTCACCCAAGGAGACCGAGGCGTTACGCCACGATCCCCTTGGCCGCTGGTCTGCGATTGCAGTTCACCTGCAACGCGGAAGACGCCGTGGACTTGAAGTGGAACCGTGGAGCTCCAGCCAGGTTTCTGGGGACCGCAATGACCCATTTCGTCGGGTCGCTGCCCCTAGGTACTGTAGGAGTTTTCCATGCAAAGAAAAGGCACCTTCTCGGCGGTTCTCTTCTCAGCGACCCTTGTCGGTCTTGCTTGCTCGACCTCTTCGTCGGGCCCACAAAGCGGCGCCACAGGCGGTGGCACGCAGAATTCGGGTGGCTCGTTGAACAACGGCGGTGCCGGAGGCGGTGGGGGTGGCGTGGCTGGCAGTGGTGGGCAGAACACGCTCGGTTCGGGAGGAAATGGCGCTGGCGGCCAAGTGCCGCCAGTCAGCGGCGGCAGCGCCAGCGGCGGTCAGCCGGTCAGCGGCGGCCGCGCTAGCGGCGGCCAGCCAGTCACCGGCGGCAACGCTAGCGGCGGCCAGCCAGTCACTGGCGGCACCACCCAAGCCGGTGGGATCACTGAGACAGGTGGAATAGCTGGAGCGGGCGGCGCCACGCGATCTGGCGGCGCCACGCGGTCTGGCGGAGCCCCGCCCGCTGGCGGCACCGTAGCCACGGGCGGAAACGCTGCAGGCGGGGCCGGCGGAGCCGGTGGCGCGATCGTTATTCAGCCCGGGAATCGGGTCCGACAGATCATACCTCTCGACCGGAGCTGGCTGTTCAACAAGGGTGACGCGAGTGGGGCGGAAGGAACGGCTTTCGCGGATTCCGGCTGGACCAAGGTGAACCTCCCGCACGACTGGGCGATCGAAGGGCCGTTCGACTCGGGTGCCGCGACCACCGGCCGGGGCGGCTATGTGCCGTCGGGAATCGGTTGGTACCGGAATCATTTCACGCTTCCTGCAAGCGTGACGTCGGGCCAGCAAGTTTACATTGAGCTCGACGGCGTCATGTCCAACAGCGTCGTCTACCTCAACGGCACTCAGCTCGGGAGTCATCCCTACGGCTACGTGAGCTTCCGCTACGACATGACGAAGGGAATCAAGTTCGGGTCGGAAAACGTGGTCGCGGTCAAGACCGACACCAGCGCGCAACCCGCGTCGCGTTTCTACGCGGGCGCCGGCATCTACCGCCACGTCCGCATTCTTGCCACCGATCCAGTACACATTGATCAGTGGGCCACCTACGTCAGCACGCCCAGTCCCACGACCACGTCGGCGACCGTCAAGGTTACGACTTCGGTGGTCAATTCGGGCACGTCGTCTCAAAGTGTGAGCCTACAGGGGATCGTCACCGACGCCAGCGGGACGGCGTTGCCGGCCGTCACGGCGGCTGCCCAGGACATCGCTGCGGGCGCCTCGGCCGCCTTCGCGTTCGATGTCCCGGTCACGAATCCCAAACTATGGTCCCCCGATTCTCCGAGCATGTATCAGCTCGTGACGACCGTCCAGGTAGGTGGCAAAGCGGTTGACGATGACGTGACCCCGTTCGGGATCCGGAGCATGGTGTACGACGGCACGACGGGCCTGAATATCAATGGCAAGAACGTGAAGCTCAAGGGTACCTGCTTGCACCAGGACTACCATGGGCTCGGACTCGCCGCGCCGGCGCGGGCCATGCAGAGGCGAATAGCGGCGCTCAAGGCCATCGGGTCGAACGCCATCCGCACGGCTCATGATCCGCCCAGCCCAGAGTTCCTCGACTTGTGCGACCGGATGGGCATTCTCGTGATGGATGAGTTCTTCGACGTGTGGAACGCGCACAAGTACCAAGATACTGGCGACTTCGCCACCTACTTTGGCAAGGCCGCTACCACCCCGACTGGCATGCCGGCAGTGCCCGGGACCGCCACCGGTGCAGTGTGGTACCAGGTCGATGTGACCGGCGTTGTGATGCGGGATCGCAACCACCCCAGCATCGCAATGTACAGTGCGGGCAACGAAATCCACGATTCGATCAGTTCGCGAACTCCTATCCTGACCAAGATCGTTTCCATTTGTCACACGCTCGACCCCGGCCGTGCTGTCACCCAGGCCCTGCTTCAGCCCAACGACAGTGGCGACGTGACGGGAGCCACGCGGACCCTGGTCGACGTTTTCGGCGGCAATTATCGCACCGCCGAAGTTCTTACGGCCATGGCAATGGATCCCAAGCGAGCCGGCGTGATTAGCGAGAAGGGCGCCGATACAGCCACTTGGACCGGTGACGTCATGGGCAATGCTGCGCTCACGGGCGAGTTCATTTGGACGGGCGTTGACTATCTAGGCGAGCAGAATGGCGGTTGGCCAAGCACGGGCGGAAATGGGGCGCTGCTAGACGAACTGGGCACTCCGCGCAGTGGTGCTGTGACTTGGTCGGGTTTGTGGGGGGGCACCCTGAAGTCAGTTCCCTCCAGCGGAGCGTCGGCGGGCAAGGTGACACTCACGGCGGATCACACCGCGATAACAACCGATCTGAACGACGTCTCGTTCGTCAAGGCCGCAGTGCCCAGCGACACTGCCGTGACCTTCGCCGTCACGGGTCCCGGCACCATTCTCGCGGTGGACAGCGGGAGCAGTCAGCAGCAGACCTTCCGCGGAGGTACGCGCACCTCCACCGGAGGCCTAGCCTTCGCGATCGTCCAAGCGACAGGCCCCGGAGCCATCACAGTGACGGCCAAGGCGTCTGGGCTCACGGACGGCACCGCGACCATCACGGCCACCGAGGGCGTGTGGGTTCCTTGCTCCGGGACCTGCGACTAGCCTAGGCGTTGTCGAACAAGGAGAAGTCACTACCACCCTTAGCCTACGCATCGATCCATCGAAGAACCGCCACGGTGCAGAAAAGGAAACCGCGATGAAATCCGCAACACGCTTGTCGAAAGCTGGTCAGAAACACTCCCTGCTACTCTGGCTGGTCGCCGGCCTGGGCTTCTTCGCCGCGAAGAATGCATTTGCCGCGGAGTACTACGTGGCCACCACGGGCAGCGATTCGAATCCCGGCACCCAAGCCAGCCCTTTTGCCACCCTGACCAAGGGGGTCAGCTCGGCGGGGGCTGGAGACACGGTCTACATCGGCGGCGGAACCTACTACCCCAGCGGTGGCTTCACGTTCTCGAAGAGCGGAACCTCGGACACCAACCGCATCAAGTACTGGGCCGTCCCGGGCGAGAAACCGGTTTTCGACTTTTCCAAAGTCAGCGGCTCGCCCGAAGGGTTCACCGTCAGCGGGAGCTGGCTGCATTTCAAGGGAA
>PMBS01000059.1:5049-21606 GCA_003153015.1 Myxococcales bacterium | reverse complement strand
GACTTGGTGCGGTTGGAGAACCAAGGCTCGAGTAAGACGACTTGGCCGCAGGCCTCGAGCATCGACAGCCACTGGTTCGCGGTCGACGGCGCGATGCCGACGTCGCGTGCCAGGTCGGCCTTGTTGAGCAGGTTGGCGGAGCGCAAGGCACAGGCGCGCAGGAAACGCTCGAAGTCGCGCAGACTGCCGACTTGGGCCAGCGAGCGCACGTCGCGTTCCAGATAGGTGGCCAGGTACGAATGGTAGAAGGCCGGGGCATCGATGTCAGGATTGGCGCACAGCTCGGGAAACCCGCCACGAACGATGGTGGTGGCAAGATCGGTTTGGGGCAGGGCCGCCTCAAGTTCCGCCAGGGAGACGGTTTCGAGTTCGATGATGTCCGCGCGCCCGGCCAGCGACTCGGAAACTCCCTTCATCAGGGTGAACTTCTGCGAGCCGGTGAGAAGAAATCGTCCGTTGTGCTTGCGTCGAGCGTCCACCGCGGCCTTGAGGTGGCGGAACAACGAGGGCGCATACTGGACCTCGTCGATGATCACCGGCCCGGGGTGGCGATCGAGAAAGACGTCTGGCTCGTGCTCGGCCTGTTCCGCCTCGCTGGGCAAGTCGAGAGAGACGAAGTCGTGCTCGGGGAACAGCCGTCGCAGGGTAGCCGTCTTGCCGGTCTGGCGGGCGCCGGTCAGCACGACCACCGGCCGCGTGCGCGCCGAGCGCCGCAGCCGTTCCTCGATGCTCCGCGCGATCCACATGTGCAAAATATGCGATGCAATCATATATTTTGCAAGGAAGGGCGCGGCGTTGTGTGGGTGTCCCCACTTGGGCGCTTCCTGCGGTAGACTGGCGCTCCTATGACCGCCGTTCTGCAGGACAAGACCGTTGTGCTCGGCGTGACCGGTGGCATCTCGGCCTACAAGGCGGCCGAGTTGTGCCGGCTGCTGCGCAAGGCCGGGGCGCGCGTCGAGGTTGTCATGACGCCCGCCGCTTGTGAGTTCATCACCCCTCTCACCATGCAGGCTTTGTCGGACAACCCGGTGGCCACCGAGATGTTCGAAGCCACTGCGAAGTCGCACATCGGTCACATCGAGCTAGCCTCGCGCGCTGACATCGTCGTGGTGGCCCCGGCCACGGCGGACGCCATCGCACGCTTTGCCGCGGGCATGGCCAACGATCTCCTGGCCGCGGTCGTGCTGGCTACGCGCGCACCTGTGTTGCTGGCGCCGGCCATGAACAGCAACATGTGGGACAACCCCATCACCCAGGCGAATCTGGCGCGGCTGACCGAGACGGGACGCTTCTTCACGGTGGGCCCTGACGCGGGCGAACTGGCTTGTGGCTGGGTGGGCGCCGGTCGGCTGGTCGCGCCGGCCGAGATCGTCGCTGCCGTCGAGTCGCGCCTCGGCGCAGCGCCTGAGACGGGCGGATCCGAGGGCGCGCTGGCTGGCCGTCGCATCGTGGTCACCGCGGGCCCAACCTGGGAGGCGGTGGACGACGTGCGTTTTCTCGGCAATCGCTCGTCGGGAAGGATGGGCTTCGCTCTGGCGCAAGCCGCCGCCGCACAGGGTGCCGACGTGACGCTCATCGCAGGTCCGGTGGCCCTGGCCACCCCGGCCGGTGTGGCCCGCCGCACGGACGTGGAGTCGGCCTTGGAGATGCGCGAGGCCCTGCGTCGCGTGGCCTTGCAGGCCGATGTGGTGGTGATGGCAGCGGCGGTGGCGGATTTCCGCCCAGGCGTGCGCGTCTTGGGCAAACTCTCGCGTCGGGACGCGCGACCCGCCGCTGCCCGTCCGGCGCGCGCGCTGACCCTGGTTGCCAATCCTGACTTGCTGGCCGAGTTGGGTCGCGCCCGCAAGGGAGGAGCGCCATTCTTGGTGGGATTTGCCGCCGAGGTCGGCGTGTCAGGCGAGGCGTTGGTCGCGCGCGCGCGGCAGAAGCTGACCGAGAAGGGGTGCGACGTGGTGGTCGCCAACGAGGTGGGCAAGTCCGGTCTGGGCTTGGGTGCGGAGTACAACGCGGTTACTATGGTCTTTGCCGACGGCCGGGTTGTCGACCTGCCCGCCGATCACAAGGAAGCTATCGCCATGAGGATTTGGGACACCATCACGACCTTCTATCTGGCGCCTGCCGGGGCGCCGGCTTCGCACAAGTCCGATTCTGCGTCCGGAGGCATTCCCCCGCTTTCCCCTGGCAAGCGCCGCGCCCGCCGCGGCGGGAAGGGCAACAATGTCTAGCGCTTCACGCGAAGAGAAACTGCGTGCCTACGCGGGCCAGGCCAGCGAACGGTTGGCTGGCGCCGGCCAGGTTCTGGCTGAGCGGCAGGCCATGGGCGGGCCGGCGCGGGGAAACGTGCCGCCCTGGCCGGGGTCCGAAGACGCGGACTTTCACGGCACCTTGTCGGCCATCTGGGTGTGGTCGCGCGCGCAGGCGCTTTCCGCCAACGATCACTTTTCGCTCAACATCGCGGCGGCCTGGGATTTTGTGAACAACAACTGGGACCATTTCGTCCCCGTGGCGCTCGGTCCGGCAGCCAGCGATGAAGCCGCCTACGACTGCGCCATGGTACTGCGGGCCGCGCTTGCCGATCCAATAATCTTGCACTCTGACGGCGAGGATGACCGGCGGCGCGATCGGGCAGCCTCGGCAGCTCGCCTGTTGGGGGCGTATGTCAATGACCTAGAGAGCCCTGTTGGGCGCGAGTTTCGCGATCCCGGCTTTCTGGCGTGGAGCCTGGGCGAGTACGCCCGGGTGGTGGGAGACCGAGGCCTCAGCTCGATGGTTCGCCGCTTCGTCGAGGCGGCCTACGGCATGAAGAGCCCGCCGCCCTTCGCTTCGGAGCCGGCGGCACAGGATGGCCTGTTCGACTTTTCCTGCACGACTGCGATGCGCATTCTGGCGGTGTTGGGCGCCGAGGGCCCCACTCCCTTCATTGGCGCCTGGTTGCGCGAACGGGTCGCGTCCGCGGTGGCACGGACTTTCGTGCCGCGGCCCATGGACGAGAACGCCTGGAACGCGTGCGCCGCGGTCGCCGCAGGCCGAGCCTATGCGGTGTCAACCGACCCCGTGTTCTTCGAGATCCACGGCGCGATCTTGCTAGAGCTGGATCGGCGGGCAGAGCAGGGGGCTCTCGGCCGCCAACCGGGTTTCTCAGCGGAAACCGCGGCGACCTTCTACTACGCCATGGCGGTGGATGCGCCGCTGGCAAAGGGTTGAGTTTGGAGGATCCGCAGGGCGAACTTCGCGCCATCGCTGCCGGCATCCGGACGCATTTGCAGGCGCGCGCGCGCGCTGGCTTGCTGGGAGTGTCACAGGCTCCTTGCCCGCGCACGAACTGCGCTGGGGAGGTGCAGCCCGACGCCCCTGCACGGGCGACCGCAGCCGCTCAGCCACTCACTGACCCTGCCGATCTGGAGACAGCCTTTGCCGCGGACAGTGAGCCACCGCTTCCCCACGCGGGGCACGGCCTGACCCTGGTGCGTGCCGAACTGGGTGACTGCCAGCGCTGCAAACTGGCCAAGGGCCGCCAGCACATCGTGTTCGGCTCCGGCTGCCCCGAGGCGCACCTGATGTTCGTGGGCGAGGGACCGGGCGCCGACGAGGATGCGCAGGGCGAGCCCTTTGTGGGCGCAGCCGGGCAACTCCTCACCAAGATGATCCAGGCCATGCAGCTTGCACGCGAGAGCGTGTACATCTGCAACGTAATCAAGTGCCGTCCGCCGGGCAACCGTGACCCCGAGCCCGACGAGGTGGCGGCTTGCGAGCCCTTCCTCAAGAAGCAGATCGCCGTGGTCCAGCCGCGCGTGATCGTAGCCCTCGGTAAGTTCGCCGCCCATGTCCTCACCGGCGAGAACACGCCCATCACGCGCCTGCGCGGCAATCTCAAGCACTATCAGGGAATCCCGGTGATGCCGACCTATCACCCCGCGTATCTCTTGCGCGACGAGAGCCGCAAGCGCGAGGCGTGGCACGATCTGAAAGAGGTCATGGCTTTGCTCAAGCACATGGGTGTTGGCTAGCGGTAGCCGGATCCGTTTCCGGCCCCGGCCGCCGGCTCCGGCCACCGGCCGCGGCCACCAGCTCCGGGTTTTCAGGGCAGCTCGATGCTGAATTGGGTACCCGTAACTGCGTCGGTCACGAAGCTCACGCGGCCGCCCAGACAGTGCTCGCCCAACAGGCGCATAGCATAGGTGCCGAAGCCTCGGTTGCGACCCTTGCTGCTGAAGCGTGGCTGGAATATGTGGGCGGCGACCGAGGGCGGGATGATGCCGGGGTTGTGTACGTGAAAGGCCGAGCCACCCACCCTGTCTTCAAACCACAGGCGCACCTGGCTACCAGGTGGCGAGGCCTCCAAGGCGTTCTTGACCATGTTTCCCAGCACGCGCACCAGCAGGCTTTCGTCGGTGATCAGGGTTCTGTCCTCCGCCAAGCATTGCACGACCAGTTCCTTGCTTTCGCTGCACGGGTGGTTGCGGAACATGACCTCAACTGATTCCATGAGGCGGTTGGCGTGCACCGGTCGCATGTGCGCCCGCAGGTCGCCGATCTCGGCACGCAGAAGGACACTCTGCGAATCGACTTCGCCTAGTAGTTGCTCCACCAGCCGCACTACGTTTTGCGCAGCCTCTGAGGGCGTTTCTTCACGCAACTGGCCGCTCCAGGCCTGCAAGCCCGCCAGCAGGTTGCGCATGTCGTGCATGAATACTCTTTCCAACAGCTCGCGCCGGCGCGCGGCAGTGATGTCATGGAGGACGCAGGCCAGCACTGTCCGACCGGAGAGGGGCAGGGGCGTGATCTTCACACGGTACTGCGCGCAGACCACGCGCTCGCCGTCACGGTGGGCGAGCGTGCACTCCCCGGTGGCCGATTCACTGGTAGTTTGTGCCGTGAGGATGGCCCGCACGGCGCCGCAGTGACGGCAATGCAACGATGTACCGCAACCGCCGGGGCCGGTATGGGCATGGATGCAGCCCAAGGCCTCGCCCGGACGCTGGCCAGTCAGCCGGTCACTGGATCGAAGTCCGAGCTCGGAAATAAACTCGCGGTTGGCTGCGAGGATCTGTCGGTGTTCATCCAACACCACGAGGAAGCCGCCCACGGCCTCAAGCACGGTCTTGACGACTGGATCGGCCAAGGCTTGCGCGGCCAGACGAGCGAGGGTTTCCCGATCAGTGCGCTTCGCTGGGGCGAAGTGCGTCTCCAAGCCACTCGATGCTAGCTCCATCGCATCCTCCCGAGCCACAGCCGGCCCACGCTGCTCTGCCGCCGTCAGCCCTAAGACAACATAGTTTACACCCCAGGCGTGATAGTGCGAGCCCGGAAATGCGAGTTCGCTTTTCGCAATGGGTCGCGGTACGCGGTTTCGTCCGTGCTCTCTCCTCCCCCTGTGTTCTCAGCCAGAAGTCCCGTGTTCCGGCAGGTCGTCGCGACAACACCGACGTCAACATTGACACGGGAGATCACCAAGGATACGTTTGCCTGGCGCTCGCACCCAGGAGGACATGATGGCCAGCGACGAACCCTGTCTCATCGCCAGCAAGAGCGCGGTCCGCGGTCAGATCTCAGGCAAGCAGGATCTGGTCGTCGAGGGCCGCGTGGAGGGCCGCATTGGCTTGGAGAGCCACCTGACCATAGAAGAATCGGGCAGCGTCGAGGCTGACATGGACGTCAGCCAGGTCACGGTCAAGGGCGAGGCGCGCGGCGACATGGTGGCGGCGCGTTCGGCCGTCCTGCACGCCACGGCGCGTGTGGCGGGAAAAATCCGCGCACCCCAGATCGTCATCGAGGACGGTGCAAAGTTCTCAGGGACCATCGAGATGGAGGTAGAGTTACCGGCCGGCATCAAGGCGGGCGGCGCCTAGCCCTTGGGGCGGCGCGCTCGGGACGGGAAACCAATCATGGCAAAGGAAAAGGATACGAAGCCCATGGGGAACACGGTCATTGGAAGCAGTATCGTCATCGACGGCGAGATCACAGGAGAGGAGTCGCTCACCATCCTGGGAACGGTCAAGGGCAAGATCTCCGTGGCGCAGAACCTAGCGGTGGAGGCAGGCGCCACGGTCGAGGCCGACGTTGAAGCCCAGACCGTCACGGTGAGCGGCCGGCTGACCGGCAACGTGGTGGCCCGTGAGCGCCTCGAGCTGAAGCCCGAGTCCAAGATGGTGGGCGACGCCAAGTCGCCGCGGATCGTGATTGCCGACGGTGCCGGGTTCAAGGGCAACGTGGACATGGACGTGTAGGCGGCACACCATGGCTGACAAGGAAACCGTAATTGGGCTCGAAACACGCATTTCGGGCGAGGTACGCGGCGAAGAGGATCTCGTTGTCCGCGGCCGCATCGATGGCAGAGTGCAGATTACCCAGACGCTCACGGTCGAGAAGGGCGCCACGGTCCAGGCGGAAGTCGACGTCCGCCATCTCGTCGTCTCCGGTACGGTGGTTGGCGCTGTCGTCGCCTCGGAAAGCGTGAAGTTGACTTCGACTGCGCGCGTGGTGGGTGATCTCGCAGCCCCGCGCGTGATGATGGAAGCCGGTGCCGCATACCGCGGCCGGGTGGACATGGGCGACATTGCGGCCGCACGGGCTGCGGTCAGCTCGCGCGCTGTGCAGCGCTCTGCTACCGGCGAGAAGGCTGCCATCCGTCCCGCACCCCCACGCATGGCCATGGCCGCCAAGGCAGTCATCGCCGGCAAGGTGTCGGTGCCGGTTGCTCCCGCGACGCCTGCTGTGCGACAGGCAACCTCGGTTGCGCCTGCTACTGGTGCACCTGGTCCGGCCTCACCGCCTGCCTTTCCGCGGGTTGCCGGGGCCATGGGCGCCATGGCGCCGGCCTGGGCCAAGAAGAAGATCAGGCGACGCTAGAACCGCCTCTCGAGAATTCGCAGCTGGTTGAGCGTCCGGGTCGACGGCGGCGAAGCCGGTGGCCGGATCCGGATCCGGTGGCCGGTCACGGATTCGGAACCGGATCCGGCTGGCGGTCCCGGCCCCGGACAACGTCTCGTGGCCATGTCGGGACTGCGGGGTCTGAGGTGCATTTCGTCGGGGGTGTGGTACCTTTCCCTCGCCCATGTGCGGCGTGATCGGAATCTACGGCCACCCGGAAGCGGCGAATCTGGCCTACCTTGGCTTGCACGCGCTGCAGCATCGAGGCCAGGAGTCGGCAGGCATCGTATCCAGCGACGGCGAACGTTTGCATTGCGTTCGCGAGATGGGGCATGTAGGTGAGATCTTCACCCAGGACCGCCTGCGGCGCTTGCCTGGCTCGTCAGCCATCGGCCACGTGCGCTACTCGACCACCGGCGATTCGGCGTCCAAGAACGCGCAGCCCGTTGCGGTGGACTATTCGGGTGGCTCACTGGCCATTTCCCACAACGGCAATCTGGTCAATGCCGCCGAGATCCGGGCGCACTTGGAAGACGAAGGCTCAATTTTTCAGACCACACTCGACACGGAAGTCATTCTGCACCTCATTGCGCGCTCGCGCGAAGGGGCGTTGCCCGACCGTGTGGCGGACGCTCTGCGGGCCGTGCATGGAGCCTATTCGTTGGCCTTCCTGTCCGAATCCATGATGATCGCCGTGCGCGATCCGAGGGGCATTCGCCCGCTCTCCCTGGGTAAGCACAGCAAGAAGGGCTGGGTGGTGGCCTCGGAGACCTGCGCCTTTGATCTCATCGAGGCCAGCTTCGTGCGCGACATCGAGCCCGGCGAGATGCTGATCTTCGACGAAAACGGCATGCGGCGGGTTTTTCCGTTCATGACGGAGAAGCCGTACCACTGCGTGTTTGAATGGGTCTACTTTGCGCGGCCCGATTCCACTATCGCCGGCCAGTCAGTGTACCAAGCCCGCGAGCGGATGGGCCGTCGCCTGGCGGTCGAGCACCCGGTGCCCGCCGACGTGGTGGTCCCGGTTCCCGATTCCGGCACCGCAGCGGCCATTGGCTACGCGCGCGAGAGTGGACTGCCGTTTGGCCTGGGCCTGATGCGCTCGCACTATGTGGGGCGCACCTTCATTGAACCGTCCGAGTCCATCCGTCACTTCGGGGTGAAGCTCAAGCTGTCGCCGGTGCGCGAGGTCCTGGCGGGAAGACGTGTCGTGGTGGTCGACGATTCCATCGTGCGCGGCACCACCTCGAGCAAGATCATCGGCATGATCCGAGGGGCAGGTGCGCGCGAGGTGCACCTGCGCATCAGCTCGCCGCCCACGGTGGGGCCCTGTCACTACGGCATCGATACCCCGGACCGTGACGCCCTGATCGCCAGCGCGCACAGCGTCGAGGAGATCTGTCGCTTCGTGGGCGCGGACAGCCTTGGCTACTTGTCGCTGGGTGGCTTGCGTGCTTCGATCGACTGCGTGGGAAGCACGGACGACCATCGCGGGCTCTGCGACGGTTGCTTTTCCAATTCCTACCCCATTGTAGTCGCGTCCCCGGCGCGCTGCCGGCAACTGCGGTTGATCTCGGCGTAGAAGGCTTTGGCTTCGGGGGGCGACTTCGGCGGCCAGCCATGCGCCCTCCGCTGAGAACCCAGAGGGGAGAGGGAAGGCCACAGAGATGGAGCCACTTGACTCCGTCGCGGGGATCCCCAACATGGGGTTGATGCTACGTCCTGATCGGTCGGGGGTTCTGATTGCATTCTTGGCCACCGTCTGTGGCGGATCGGCCGTGGCTGCACCTCGAGTGGTCTTGTTGGAGATGGCCGGTGGTGCCCGGGACATCCGGCAAGAGGTCCGTGCTTCGGCGGAGGCGGCCCTGCGCGGGTTGGGGGTCGAGGTTGTGCCGCAAGGCCGGGTCACCACCGCTCTCGACGACTGCAACATTCCGTCCTGCCTGGCCGCGCTGGGTCGGCAGGCCGGGGCGAGCCACATCCTGGAGATTCAAGGCAGCTACGTGAACGAGTCGTACAACCTTCGCCTGGACCTGCGCGATGGCGAGACCGGGCGAATCTTGGGCAGCGATTCCAAGGAATGCGAGATCTGTTCGGCCAAGGATTTCTATCGTGCGGTGAGGGATCGAACCACCGCACTCTGGACGCGCGTGGTGCGCGAGCAGGGCGGCGTGGGCTCGGCGCCGGCGCTGGCTGCCAGCGCGGCACCAGCTCAGCCTGACCTTGGCGAGGGCAGGGCGGTCGCGCCTCCCGCACGCCGATCCTTTTGGCGGCAACCGTTGCCCTTGTTCGGCCTAGGCCTCGCTGTGGGCGGGGCGGTGCTCTTGGGTTTCGGGGGTTACTACCTGGCGGTGAACGGTGACTGCGTGGCCGAGCCATCCTGCGCTTTCAAGCGCACCACTGCGGACCTTGGCTGGGGTTTGCTGGCGGGCGGAGGCGCAGCCCTTCTCGGGGGAGTAGCTATCGTGATTTGGGGGCGCGATGAGCCAAGCGGGCCGGCAATTTCGCTTGGCCCGGGGACGATCTCCCTCTTCGGGCGTTTTTGACGTCTGGCCGCACGACCATGCCCACGATCTTGCTGTTTGACGTCGACGGAACTCTGGTGACCAGCGGCGGTGTTGGACGCCGAGCCATCGAGCAGGCGTTCGAGCGGCGTCACGGCCGTCGCGACGTCGTCCTATTCTCATTCGCCGGCATGACAGACAAAGCGATTGTGCGCAACGGCCTGCTGGCCCTCGACAAGGGTTTCGCTTCCGAAACCGAATTGCAGGCCGAGATGGACGCCACGCTCGCCTTCTATCTGCGCGTTTTGCAAGAAGAGGCTGCCGGCCGCCACGGAATTCGCGTCCACGACGGCATTTTGCGCGTGCTCGACCTGGCCGAGGCTTGCCCCGAGGTGGCCCTGGGTCTAGGCACCGGGAATCTACGCGAGGGCGCTCGCATCAAATTGAGCCACGCAGGGATTTACCATCGCTTCAGTTTTGGCGGATTCGGCGACGATTCGATTGATCGGCCCGAGATCCTAGCGGCCGGCGCGCGGCGGGGTGCGGTGGAGTTCGGCCTGCCGATGACGGCTTGCCGGGTGGTCGTCGTCGGTGACACGCCCAAGGACATTGCCGCTGCCCAGGCCATCGGTGCCGAGTGTGTAGCGGTGGCCACGGGCATGCACTCGCTCGCCGAGTTGGAAGCCCACGCGCCCACCCTCGCGTGTCAAACTCTGAACGACCAGCGCGCCGACGCTGTCTTGTTCGGGGATAGATAGCTTTTTCACCACAGAGGACACAGAGGTCACAGAGCCGGATCGGAAGGGGAAGGGTTGGTTTCTGTCCAGTCCGAACCCTTCTTTCCTTCCGCCCTCTATGTTCTCTGTGCTCTCTGTGGTGAAGAAGCTAACTATGTTCTCCGAATGGTTCGGTGTGGACGGTCACTCGTCCCAGGTTGGGGATTTGGCCGCGCAAGTACTGCTCGATGCGCTCGGTGAAGGCGTGCGCGTCCTTGATGGACGTCGCGGCAGCCAGGGTGCAGTGAAAGGAGATCGCCAGTTCGTTCCCTGTGCGACGGACGCTTAGCTCGTGCGCCTGAATTCCGAGTTGAACCAGTTCGGGAAAGCGCAGCAACGAGGCGCTGATGCGTTCGACTTCAGCCGGCTCCGGGTTGCCGGCTGTGTCGCTTTTGCCGGCGGGCTCGATATGGGTGATGACCTTGGCCAGACCGGGCACGGTGCTCTGAAGGTCGCTCTCCAAGGCCGAGGCCCGACGGTGTGCCTCGCCCAGGGGCAGGCTCTCTGCCATTTCCAGGTGCAACTCCATGGTCCAGCGGCCGTCTTCCTCGAACACGCGGATGTCGTGCGCACTCGATCCGTGGCGCTCGGCCCGCCGCCGCGCCATTGCCGCCAGATCGTCCGTGGAGATTGCGCCGGGCTCCACGTGCACCACAACGTCGGCATGGGGAAACTGCGCCTTGATAGCGGCCTCGGCCTGATCGGCGATCTCATGGCTACGCTCCAGCGACTCGCCTGGATCCAGGACCAAGGCCAGGTCCACGAAGAGGCGAGGGCCGCTGCGGCGTACGCGCACCTGCTTGACCTGGCGCACATCGACGACCTTGGCCGCGGCTGCAATGCGCCGGCTCAGCTCAGGGGGTACGGAGTCCAGCAAGTCGTCAATCGACTTGCGCCCCAGTTGCACGCTGATCCAGACCACGACAGCGGCAACACCCAGCGCCGCGACGGCATCGGTCTTGGCCAGCCAGGGTATCTCTAGCTGGTGCGCGGCCAGGACGCCCAACAGCCCGACCAGCACGACCAGCGACGACCAGATGTCAGTGGAGAAATGCAGGGCGTCTGCCTCCAGGGCTTGGCTCTCGTATTTCCTTGCCACCCGCATGAGCGCGCGCGAGCGGGAGTAGTCGATGATGATCGACAAGATGACGACCAGGAACGCCCACAGGTTGGCGTCGACATGAATGGCGGCGCGAAAGAATAGGCGCTCCACCGCCTCCCAGATGATCCAGAGACAGGTGCCCAGGAGCAGCAATGTCTCGAAGAGCGCCGACAGGTTCTCGATCTTGCCGTGGCCGTAGGCATGCTCAGCGTCGGCGGGTCGGCCTGACACCCGCACTGCCCAAAGCGTGACCAAGGCCGCCGCCAGGTCCAGGCCCGAGTGCAGGGCTTCAGCCATGATACCCAAGCTGCCAGTCCACAGGCCCACCGCCACCTTGGTGCCGGTGAGAAGCAGCGCAGCCAGTACGGAGTAGAGCGCCACCAACCGCTTCTCGCCGTCCGCTGCGGCGAGCCCGTGCATGCCCTCGTGCAGGTGATGGTGATGGCCGTGCATGTGTCCCGCCAGGGTGGAAACTATAAAGTCTAGCCCGGCCGGCCGCTTGCGGATACCCCCGACATCACCCGGGTGGATTCTGCATTCAAAGCCCTTGCCAGTCGTGCGGCGACGCTATACTGAAGACCGTCGCCGCGCGGCCGACGGGGAAGCCAGCGCGCCCCGTCCGCCGCCACACCCTGCCATGCGAAATCCCTTTTCTTTTCCGTCTATCTTGCCCAAACGGCTGGGCCTGCCCGGACGGAGCGCTTTGGCCAGCGGCCTGTCGCAGCAGCTCGCCAGCGCGGCGACCTGCGAAGGAGACAGGCTGGTGGCCGATCTGGGCTCGTCCCCCAGCGGGCTTTCCCAGGAGGAGGCCGAGCGCCGGCTGGAGCAGGTTGGGCTCAACGCCGTCGCGCAGGAGGAACGGCACACCTATCGCGACCTCCTGGTCAAGGCGCTGCTCAACCCCCTGGTCATCCTGTTGTCGCTGCTAGCGGTGGTGTCAGCGCTGACTGGCGATCTGCGCGCCGCGGTGGTGATGGTCATGATGGTGGTCTTGGGCGTGGCGCTGCGTTTCGTCCAGGAGGCAAGGGCGAGCACGGCGGCCGCCAAGTTGAAGGCCATGATCCGGGTCACCGCCACGGTAATCCGCGGCGGCGAGGTGCGCGAAGTTCCACTGTCTGAGTTGGTGCCAGGCGACATCGTGCGCATGTCGGCCGGTGACATGATCCCGGCTGATCTTCGGCTGCTTTCGAGCAAGGACCTGTTCATCATCCAGGCCAGTCTCACCGGCGAGTCCCTGCCGGTTGAGAAATTCGACGCGCGCGAAACCGTCGCGCCGGCCTCGCCGCTGGAAGGGAAGAACATTTGCTTTCTGGGCACCAGCGTCGAGAGCGGCACGGCGACCGGCGTGGTGGTGGGCACCGGCGGACGCACCTACCTGGGTGGCCTGGCCAAGGCCATCGTAGGCCAGCGGGTGCAGACCAGCTTCGACAAAGGAGTGGCCCGTTTCACCTGGTTGATGATCCGTTTCATGGCGGTGATGGTGCCCTTGGTCTTTCTCATCAATGGGTTGACCAAGCACAACTGGCACGAGGCGTTCTTCTTCGCCTTGGCCGTGGCGGTGGGCATGACGCCCGAGATGTTGCCCATGATCGTGACGGTGTGCCTTTCCAAGGGTGCCATCGCCATGGCGAGGAAGAAGGTGATCGTCAAACGGCTGAACTCAATCCAGAACCTGGGCGCCATGGACGTCTTGTGCACGGACAAGACCGGCACGTTGACCATGGACCGGGTGGTGCTGGAACGGCACTGCGACGTGGAACTAGAGGAGGATGACGATGTCTTGATGCTGGCCTACCTCAACAGCCACTTCCAGACCGGCCTGCGCAACGTCCTCGATCGCGCGGTGCTGGCGCACAAGGAAGAGATTCACGATCAGTTCCACGTTCCCGAGCATCGAAAACTGGACGAAATCCCGTTCGACTTCGCGCGCCGGTTGATGTCGGTAGTAGTGGAAACGCCTGGGGGGCAGCCGCGACTGATTTGCAAGGGCGCGCCGGAGGAGTTGTTCAAGCGCTGCACGAGCTTCGAGTACGAGGGCGAGATCCTGCCCATGGAACGGGTGCTGATCGAGGATCTGAAAGAGGAGTACCGGCGTCTGTCCAGCGACGGCTTTCGAGTGCTGGCAGTTGCCTACCGCGACCTAGAGCGCAAGCCCGCCTATTCCAAGGCCGATGAATGCGATCTGGTGCTGCGTGGCTACGTGGCTTTCTTCGATCCCCCCAAAGACACCACCGCACCCGCGGTGGTGGCGCTGGGCCAGCACGGGGTCGCGGTCAAGGTTCTCACCGGCGACAATGAGTTGGTGACCAAGAAGATCTGCCACGAGGTCGGCATCCCCACCGAACACGTGCTGCTCGGCTCTCAGATCGAGGCCATGACCGACGCGGAGCTGGCCGCCGTGGTGGAACGGACCACGCTGTTCGCGCGGCTGGCCCCCGCCCACAAACAACGCATCATCTCCGCCCTGCAAAGCAAGAAGCACGTGGTGGGCTTTCTCGGCGACGGCATCAACGACGCGCCAGCGCTGCGCGCCGCCGACGTCGGGATCTCGGTGGATTCTGCGGTCGACATCGCCAAGGAATCGGCCGACCTCGTGCTCTTGGAGAAGAGCTTGCTGGTGCTTGAGGACGGCCTGTTGGAAGGCCGCAAGGTCTTCGCCAACATCCTCAAGTACATTCGGATGGGCGCCAGTTCCAGCTTTGGCAACATGTTTTCCGTGGTGGGCGCGAGTGCCTTCTTACCCTACGTGCCCATGGCCCCCATCCAGATCCTGAGCAACAACCTGCTTTACGACTTCTCCCAGGTGGCCATCCCGACCGATGAGGTGGACCCGGAACAGATCGCACGTCCGCGTCCCTGGTCGATGAACGAGATCACCCGCTTCATCCTCTTTATCGGGCCGTGCAGCTCGCTCTTCGACTACACCACGTATCTCGTGATGCTCTACGTTTTCAAGGCGTGGGATCCCAGCCAGGCTCACTTGTTTCAGACCGGGTGGTTCGTCGAGTCGCTGCTCACCCAGACCCTCATCATCCACGTCATTCGCACCAACAAGATCCCGTTCCTGCAAAGTCGGGCGAGTTGGCCGCTCACCATGACCACGGCGTTGGTCATGGCCGTGGGCCTTTACCTTCCTTTTTCGCCCATCGCCGGCGCGCTGGGATTCGTGGCTCTGCCGCACCTGTACTGGGTTTTCCTCTTCCTGACACTGCTGTGCTACATGGTACTTACGCAGGTGGCGAAGGCTTGGCTGCTGAAGAAGGCATGGGCGTGAATAGTCTAGGTTAGGCTAAGGATTCTGATGGTGGCATCGCTTCCCACGGAATCTGAGAACGGAACGGCGGCCGCCGCGCCCCTATCGGTGACGACCATCGTGTCGCGCAATGCCCAGTGGCTGCGCCGCTTCTTCCTGATCTTTGGCGCCGCCCTGGTGGCGGCCATTGCCTTCAACATCTACGTGACCCGGCGCTTGGATGCCGAGGCCGCAGCCGGCCACGCGGCCGAGCAATCTGTCAGCGGGGCGCTGCCTTCCGGTCAGGCCCAGCCGCCTCAGCCCTCGGGCATCGCCGGCTCGGCAGCGGCCGTGAGCACGGCGGCCAGGCTGTCGGCGGGTGGGCCGCCTGCCGCAAGCCCATCCGGAGGCGCCGAGCCGTCCAGCCAAACTCCGCCCCCCACCCGGCCATCCCGACCGGCGGCCGTGACCCCAGCGGGTGCGGCACCTGGTCCTGAGAGCGAGCGACCAGCCGACCGGACGCGACCACGCGCCAGCGGAGAAGGAAAGAAGGCGCTTGACCAAGCCCGCGCTGCATTTGAACGCGACGATTTTTCGCGAGCGATTCTGCAAGGGCGGGCGGCGCTGGCCGCGGGAGAAGGGGGCGCTCACACCATCCTGGGAGCCGCCTATTTCAAGGTCGGCCGTTTTGAAGACTCGGCACGGGAGTATGGCGAGGCTCTGCGTTTGGAGCCCGGCAATCCCGCGCTGGCCAAGCGGGTGGAGATCGCGCGCAGGGCGGCTGGCCGCCGTGCCGGGGGCGCGCCGCCGTAGTATGGTTTCTCCGCATGGCCCTCGTGACCTCGTCCATCGTTGTCGTTGCGGGACCTCATCCCGATGCCGAGGCGCTTGATCGGCGGGTGGAGGAGATGCGGCGCCGCTTTCCGCGCGCCATCATTGATCGCTATCTCGACTGCGTGCCGTCAGCCGGGGAGGGCGTGTTCATCGCCCCGGGCGCTTCGGTGGTCGCCGATGTCCGTTTGGGGAAGGGCGTGTCGGTCTGGTATGGCGCGGTTCTCCGCGGCGATATCGCACCCGTCATCATCGGCGATCGCAGCAATGTTCAGGACGGAACTGTCATCCACGTGGCGGACGACGGCCCTTGTCTGGTGGGTGCTGACGTGGTGGTTGGTCATCGGGCCATGTTGCACGCCTGCCGGGTGGAGGATGCCTGCCTCATCGGCATGCAAGCCACGGTTCTCGACGACGCGGTCATTGGGTTCGGCTCCATCGTGGGCGCCGGTGCGGTGGTTACCCCGCGCACCATCATTCCACCGTACAGTCTCGTGCTCGGTGTGCCCGCCAAAGTAGCGCGTGCGCTCGACCCAGGGGTTGCCGACGAGCATCGCGACCTGGCCGGTAAATACACCCGCCTCGCCGAGAACTACTTGCGCGACAGTTTGCGACGTGGCTAGCTAGCCAACCATGGAAATCGGGCCCATCCGCGACCGCGTCGAGAAGTTGCTACGCCGCCTGGAGATTCTCCGGGGGCATCTTTGACATCGACGGCAAGCGCTCCCGCATAACCGACATCGACGTCGAGGCGTCCAGGCCTGACTTCTGGAACGCGAACGAACAGGCCCAGACCCTGCTGCGCGAGCAGGCACGGCTGAAGGCAGCCGTGGAGGGTTTCGACGTGCAGATACGCGCTTTGGAGGATGCGCGGGTTCTGGTGGACCTGGCGGACGAAGCCAAGGACGAGCCCACCGCGGTCGAGGCCGCGGGCCTGCTCGCGGCCATCGAGGATGCGGTGGGCAAGATGGAATTCGCCCGCATGCTCTCTGGACCCTATGACCGCCAGGGCGCCATCGTGAGCATCAATGCCGGCGCGGGCGGTACCGAGTCGCAGGACTGGGCCGAGATGCTGCAGCGGATGTACACGCGTTGGGTGGCACGCCGGGGCTACCAGGCCGAGATTCTCGACTTGCAGCCCGGCGACGAGGCCGGCATCAAGAGCGTCACCATGGGCGTGCAAGGGGAGTGGGCGTACGGCTACCTGCGCGCCGAAGCGGGCGTGCATCGCCTGGTGCGCAT
>PMBS01000059.1:0-5024 GCA_003153015.1 Myxococcales bacterium | reverse complement strand
CACGTCAACAAGACCGAGTCGGCCATTCGCATCACGCACATCCCGACGGGCATCGCCGTGCACTGCCAGCAGGAACGATCCCAGCACAAGAACCGATCCACGGCCATGCGCATCCTGCGGTCCAAGCTCATCGAGGTTGAGCAGAAGAAGATGGACGAAAAGATGGGGGGCATCCACGCCCAGAAGAAGTCGATCGAGTGGGGCAGCCAGATTCGCTCGTATGTTCTGGCGCCCTATCGGCTGGCGTCCGACCACCGAACCGGCCTGAAGGTGGGCAACGTGGATGCGGTCCTGGACGGCGACCTCGACCAATTCATGGTCGCGTTGCTGCTGCAGATGGCCGGGGATCCATCAGCTAGACCTCTGCCCAAGCCGGACGAAGACGACCTCGATGCCTGAGTCGGCTCTTTCCAACATGCCACATCGAACTGTTGACAGATTATGAAATGCGCAATTGTTTCAAATAGTTCCATCGTCGCCTACTGTGGGCACAAGGTGGAAAGGGCGTGAGCAATGTCTGACGAACGTGAGTTGATCGCCGATCGCGAGCGCAAGGTCAGCGAGATCCGCGCTGCTGGCCACAATCCCTATGCCAACGGCTTTCGCCCAACCTCCACGGCGCGTTCGATTCACGATTGGTTCGCCAGCGGTGCGGATCGCGAGCATCCTCCCCAGGGCACGGACAAGGAGGGCCGGCTTTCAGTTGCCGGCCGCATCGTCGCGATCCGCAGCTTCGGCAAAGCGGCCTTTGCCAAGCTGCGCGACCGCACCGGGGAAATCCAGGTCTGGGTCAAGCTGGACGTCGTGGGCGAGCAGGTCTTTGGCTTGTGGAAGCTGGTCGAGCGCGGCGACTTCGTCGGTGTCGAGGGGCTCAGCAGCTTACTGACCAAGACCAAGGCTGGGGAAGACAGCGTGGTCGCCGATCGCGTGCACATCCTCACCAAGGCGACGCGCCCCTTGCCCGAGAAGTGGCACGGCCTGCAGGACATGGAGATCCGCTACCGCCAGCGCTACCTGGATCTGGTGACCAACCCCGAGGTGCTGGAGGTGTTTCGCAAGCGCACCCAGATCGTGCGCCACCTGCGGCGTTTTCTCGACGAGCGCGACTTCGTCGAGGTGGAGACGCCGATGATGCACACCCTGCTGGGCGGGGCGGCGGCACGGCCCTTTCGCACCCACCACAACGCGCTCGCCCTCGACCTCTGCCTGCGCATCGCGCCCGAGCTGCACCTCAAGCGCTTGGTGGTGGGCGGGTTCGATCGGGTCTACGAGATCGGCCGCAACTTCCGCAACGAGGGGCTGTCCCGTCAGCACAATCCCGAGTTCACCATGCTGGAGTTCTATCAGGCCTACGCGACCTACGAAGATCTCATGGTGCTGACCCAGCAGCTTCTCACCGAGTTGGCTCGCGAGATCTGCGGCGGCACGCAGATCACCTATCAGGGCCAGGCTATCGATCTGGGCCGCTGGGAACGCATTCCCTTGAAGGACGCCATCATCGCGGCGGTGGCCGCAGGCAAGCTCCCCAAGGGACTGGAACGCCCGATGCTCGACGACGAGGCCGCCTTGTTGGGTTGGGTGGCTGGCTCCGGGGTGCTCGATCGCAAGGATGAACTGTCGGCGGAGTTGCCCAAGTGCGAGACGCACGGCCACCGGGTGGGCGCGCTCTTCGACTACGCCGGCGAGCAGGCACTGCCGCAGGATCGCCCCGTGTTCGTGGTCGACTATCCCGCGGAAACCTCGCCGCTCTCGCGACGAAACGACGCCGAGCCAGGCAAGGTGGACCGTTTCGAGCTATTCATCGTGGGGCGCGAGCACGCCAACGCCTTTTCCGAGCTGAACGACCCGGTCGACCAGCGGGCGCGCTTCCAGCGTCAGGTCGAGGCCAAAGCGCGCGGTGCGGAAGAAGCCATGGACTACGACGAGGACTACTGCCGCGCCCTGGAATACGGGTTGCCGCCGACAGCGGGCGAGGGCATCGGCGTGGATCGCCTGGTCATGCTGCTCGCCGACCAGCCCTCCATCCGCGACGTGATCCTATTTCCCCTGATGAGGCCAGAGTGAGCGACAAGGTTCGCACTGGTTTCGAGTGGTTCGTGGCCTGGCGCCACCTGCGCGATCCCGAGCGCCGCTCGCGCCGTGCCCTGTATTTCGGCCTGGGCGTCTTGCTGCTTGCCGTCCTCGATCTGACCGCACTAAGACTCTTTGGCCAGCCAGCGCGTTCCACCTCGGGCTTGCTGGCGCTTCAGCCCTCGCCGACCTTCGAACGCCTGTGGATGGCGGGCGCGGTCGGCGTGATGGCGGGCGCGGTCATCACGTTCTTGGGTGTGCTGTTTGCTTCCTTCACCGTGTTCACGGCCATCTCGATTTTCGGCGTGTTCCTGGGTACCGCCGCGCCCATCTTGGCCCTTTCCGTGATGTCTGGCTTCGAGGTTGATCTGAAGACAAAAATTCGTGGAGCCAAGGCCGATATCGTGATCACAAGGACGGATGACCAGCCTTTCCTCGACTGGCGCATGGTGCGGGAAACCGTCTTGCGTGAGCCCGGGGTGGTGGGTGTTACTCCCTACTTGGAGGCGGAGGTCATGGTGCGGGCCGGGGCGGCTCCTGCGGGAATCATGCTGCGCGGGATCGATCCGGAAACCGCGCGGTCCGTGCTTGACCTCGGCCGCACCATGCGTGAGGGCAGCGTCGACGATCTGGAGCACCCGGACAAGGTCGCTGACGACCCGTTTGCCCGCGAGGCCGGGGAGCGCGAAGCCGGCGACGATGAGCCAGCCCCACGCAAGGGCAAGCGAGCGCCGGCCGACGCGGTGGCTGCCGATGGGATTCTGCCGTCGATCCTGCTGGGGGAAGAGCTCTTCGCACGCACCCTGCGCGTCTTTCGCGGCAGCCACGTCGATGTCGTCTGTCCGCTGTGCAAGATGGGCCCTTCCGGCCCCATGCCCGGCCTCAAGGTGTTTCGGGCGGCAGGACACTTCTACAGCGGGATGTACGAGTACGATTCCAAGCTGGCCTACGTGGCGCTTTCCGAGGCACAGAAGTTTCTGGGCGCGCCGGGCGAGGTGACCGGCCTCGACTTGCGCACCGGCAGCCCCGACGCCGCTCCCCGGGTTGCCTCCGCAGTGCAGGCCACCCTGGGCGACCGCTACGAGGTTCGCTCGTGGGAGGACCTCAACAAAGGGTTGTTCATGGCCCTGCGCCTGGAGAAGATCGCCATGTTCGTGGTGATGACTTTCATCGCGCTCGTGGCATCCTTTTCCATCATCTCGACCCTCATCATGATGGCCACCCAGAAAGCGCGCGAGGTCGCCATTCTCAAGGCCATGGGTGCCGGCGACGGCGCCATCCGGCGGGTATTCATCGCCGAGGGCGTGTACATTGGCCTGCTTGGCTTGGCGGTCGGCGTGCCCACCGGGGTTCTCGGGTGCAAGCTGATTGAGAAGTACGGCCTGCCCCTGCCCACCGACGTCTACTACATCAGCAAGCTCCCGGTGGTGATGCGGCCGAGCGAGATCATCGTTCTGGCGGCCTCGGCCATGGCCCTGTGTTGCCTGGCCACCGTGTACCCGGCGCTGCTGGCGTCACGCATGCGCCCCGTCGACGGGCTGAGGTACGAGTGAGCGCATTGACACCGCCCCAGCCGGTCGCTACGGTGCCAGTCCCCATGGCAAAACCCGGCGCCGCAGCAACTCAGCCAGGCGCAGCCCCAGGCGGCGCGCGCGTGTTGGTGCGCGAGCTGTGGAAGGTATTCCAGCACGGCGGTCGCTCGATTGAAGTCCTGCGCGGAATCAACCTCGACCTCCAGCCGGGGGCGCTGGTTTCGGTGGTCGGCGCCTCCGGGGTGGGCAAGTCGACTTTGCTGCACCTCCTCGGCACCCTGGATGTCCCCACTTCGGGCAAGATTCTTTTTGACGGAGCCAACGTCACCGACATGTCCCCCGCCCAATTGGCCTCCTTTCGCAACCGCGAGATCGGATTCGTGTTCCAGTTCCACCATCTCTTGCCCGAGTTCACCGCGCTGGAAAACACCATGATGCCCGGTCTCATCGCGCGCCGGCCGCGCAAGGAGTGCCGCGATCGCGCCGAGGCCATCCTGGCGCGGGTGGGCCTGCAGGATCGGCTGCGCCACCGCCCCGGCGAGCTGTCGGGTGGCGAGCAACAGCGGGTGGCGCTGGCGCGCTCGCTCTTTCTCTCGCCGCGCCTGTTGCTCGGTGATGAGCCTACCGGCAACCTCGACAGCAAGACCGGGCGCGGTATCCACGACTTGTTCTTCGAGCTAAACCGCGAGTTGGGAATGACCCTTCTTCTCGTGACCCACAACGACGAACTGGCGGCTCGGGCCTTCCGCAAGCTGCGCATGGTCGACGGTCGCATCCAGGAGGAGGGGTGAGCCTGTCGCGGCTGGTCGCGTGGGGAGCCTGCCGGCTCTGCCGGCAGCGCACCATCGCGGGAGGGGATGGCGAGGCCGAGCGAAGCGAGCGAGGAGGGGCGGGGTGTGGGGGGCCGAAGGGTGGAGCGAACCCTTTCAGGGTTCCCATGTTAATAGCCGTCGTGGCGATGTTCGCGCCCGGTCTTGCGCATGCCCAGGATGACGAGGCGGGGGAGGCGCCGCGCGCGCAGCGCCTGCGACCGCCTTCGCTGTCGGTCGAGCCTGAGGCCAAGCCGGAGGCCTCGGTCAAGGTCCCCAGTCTGAAGGTGGTGCGCCTGCAGTTCCGGGGCAACCGCAAGGTCGAGGACGACGCCATCCGGGTCAACCTGCACACCGCGCCCGGCTCGTCGCTGAACAAGGACATTTTGCAGGAAGACGTGCGCGCCATCTGGAAGATGGGCTACTTCGAGGACGTTCAGGTAGAGAGCACCGACACCCCGGGCGGCGTGGTGGTGACCTATGTGCTCAAGGAGAAGCCCGCCATTCGCAAGATCTACGTGTCGGGCCACGACGAGGTTGGACTTTCCAAGATCAACGAGGTGCTCGACATCAAGAAGGAGCAGATCCTCGACCTGGCCAAGATCAAGAAGAA
>PMBS01000337.1 GCA_003153015.1 Myxococcales bacterium | reverse complement strand
CGATCACCCGGTGGGGCAGGGGCACGATGGAATCCGGCGAGGGCGCGGCGTGCACGTGAAAGTCGGCCGAATACCAGCCGTGCGAATCGATCACGTGGTGCAACTGGGCGACGAGATCAGCGCCTTCAGGCGTGATCTTCAGCTTGCGCACCACCGCCACGTCCCACTCCAGGCCGCGGCTGACGTAGACGTCGTAGGTTCCTGGTGGCACCCGCACCGCACCGTCGCCTGAGGCGGAGAAGACCCGATAGTAGGCGGCGATGGCCAGATCGCCCTCGGGCTTGCCGATATCATTGTGGGTGAACTCAGGGTCGTGGGTGCCCTCGACGCCCTTGAAGGTCAGTTTGCATGGAATGGGCGCGCCGGTGTCGGCGTCGCGCACCTCCCAGGTCATCAGGCCCTCGTAGTGGCGGGCGGGACGCGGCTTCGCGGGCAGCGGCGCGCTCGCGGTCTGGGCAAGCAGGCCGGTCGCGATGAGAGCGGTGGCGGAGAAGGCGATGGTCGTGGTCATGCGCATTACGAATGCCATGCTACGACAGTTTGAAGAAAGGCTCGTCCTTCTTCTTGGTCACCAGGCCCCTTTCACAGCGGATCGGATGGTGGCACACGCCGCCCCTGCCTACGGGGGGAGTTGTCCGAGAATCGACCTCGTGCGCTTCTTTCCGATCAGCTACACGCCACAGGACCGCTTGGTTCTGAAAACCACATGGAGGATTCGGCTTGGATCAACGCTCATACCGCCCGATGCCATCGAAACATACCCAGCGTCTTCCCAGCCCCGATAGCCAGCGTCCGCCCATCCATCCGGACTCGGAACTAACTCGCATACCTCAACCCACGGGATCATTTCGCCAGTGCACTCCGATTGAGCCACCTGAAGGCAAAGGTACATGCAGTCGGCGGAAGGGCCAAAACACTCAGCTGTTCCTGGGAATATGTTGCTATCGTCAAAGCCAAAGTACATTTCCCGCAACGGCCCTGCATCCACATCTTTGCAGTAGTCGGTGGAACGCAAGCAAGATGGGACAATGAAGGCCCACAGGCTCAGCATGGCTGCGCTGGACCACCGCGCTGTCTGAGGGAAACGATCTTGCTTCGTCATCTTGCTCTCGCTTCGCTGACTTCCAGTATTCTACACGTCGTTCGGCCCCGTGTCGTTACGAGGAGATGTCCCGGGAGCCAGGAGTGAGCGAGGCGCGCTCAGCGGGCGGCAGGAGTGACTCCGAGGGGGCGTNNGCGGCCGTTGATGGACGTCCCCCGAGGAGCACTCCTGGCCGACCGCCAGCGCCGAGCGGCCCCCTGAGCTGGTGGCTGCCGTGTATTAGGGACACCGCCTGAAGGTGGCGGAACAAGCGATGGTCGTGGTCATGCGCATGGTGAATCAGATGCTACGAAAGCCCGAAGAAAGGCGGGAAGCGATATACTGCGTCGGCCCAGCCGCCATGCTCAACCGGTTTCTTCGCCTGTTCATTCGCTGCCTCCTCTGGTTGCGCTACCGCATCCGCGTGCGAGGTCTGGACCGCATTGCCTCTCCTGATGGTCGCGGCGTTCTCTTTCTCGCCAACCACCCGGCGCTCATCGATCCCATCATGGTGATGACCGTGCTCTGGCCACGCTTTCGGCCGCGCGTGCTGGCTGACCGCGCTCAGGCCCGGCGCTTTGGAATCCATTTTCTGGCGCGGCGGGCGCGGGCACTCGAGATCGCGGACATTGCCCGCGATGGCCGGGGCGCGCGCGAGCAGGTGGAATCGATGATCAAGGCCAGTGCCGCGGCTTTGCGCCAGGGGGAAACCCTGTTGCTCTATCCTGCGGGCCGCATTTATCGCCAGCGCCGCGAAGATCTGGGCGGGAACAGCGCAGTGGAGCAGTTGCTGCGCGCAGTGCCTGACGTGCGCGTGGTGTTGGTGCGTACCGCCGGGCTGTGGGGCTCCGGCTTCAGTCGCGCCTCGGGCAAGCCTCCCGAGGTCCTGCCGGCTCTGCGCAAGGGCCTGTGGGGCTTGCTCGGCAGCGGCCTCTTGCTCGCGCCTCGCCGTCACGTGGCTATCGACGTGGTCGAGCCCGACGACCTGCCGCGCACCGCGGACCGGGGGGTGCTCAATCGCTATCTGGAGGACTTCTACAATCGCAACGCGGGCGGAAGCACCTACGTGCCCTATTCTTTGTGGGAGGGCGGCGGTGTGCGCTGGTTGCCCGAGCCGGTCGGCGGAGCCGAGCCAGGCGTGGCCCGCCGGATCCCGCCGGCCACGCGCGACACCGTGCTGGAGCATTTGCGCCGGATCACCGGCGTGCGCGAGATCCACGAGAGCCAGCGCCTGGCCCACGATCTGGGGCTGGACAGCCTGGTGCGGGTGGAGATCCAGGCATGGATAGAGAGCGAGTTCGGGTTTCCTCAGCCCGAGGTGGACGCCATCGAAACCGTGGGAGACGTCATGCGGGCCGCCGTGGGCGAAACCGTGGGCAAGGCTGTGGCCGAGCCCCAGCCCGTGGCGCACTCCTGGTCCGCCGCGGCCGAGGAGGCCACCACGCCGCCGGCCATGCCGGCCGGCGACAGTCTGACCGGAGTATTTCTGGAAATGGCCCGCCGGCATCCCCGCCAGGTGGTCATCGCTGACCAGCAGAGCGGGGTGCGCAACTACCGGGACCTCATCACCGCTCTTTTGCTGTTGCGGCCGGTCTTCGCGCGCATGCCTGGGCCATACGTCGGGATCATGCTGCCTGCCTCGGTCGCTGCCAGCGTGGCCACCTTGGCCGCGCTTTTTGCCGGAAAGACGCCGGTCATGATCAACTGGACCACCGGGCCGCGCGGTGTGCTGCACGGACTAGACTCGCTCGACATCCGCTGCGTGGTGACGGCTCGCCGGCTGCTCAACCGCCTCGAGTCGGAAGGGTTTGGCAGCACCCCGGGATTCTTGCAGCGTTTGGTCTTCCTCGATGACGTTGCCAGGCAGTTCTCGCTTCCCGCCAAACTCGTCGCAGCGGTGCGCGCGCGATTAGGCCTTATCGGCCCGCTGGCCGAGGCGCGGGCGCCGGAAGTGGCCGCCGTGCTTTTCACCAGCGGATCGGAGAGCGTGCCCAAAGCGGTTCCCCTGACCCAGACCAATCTGTTGGCCAACGTCCGCGATGCGCTCGCAGTCATTCGGCTTCGCCCCGATGAGGCTCTCTTGGGTATCTTGCCGCCCTTCCATTCGTTCGGGCTGACCGTCGACATGCTGTTGCCGCTGCTTTGCGGTTTGCGCACCGTCTACCACGTCAACCCCAATGACGGAGCCACCCTGGCCTCACTCATCGAGGTCTATCGGACCACGCTGTTGGTCGGTACACCCACTTTCCTGGCCGGCATTGTGCGGGCCGCCCAGCCCGGACAGCTTGCTTGCCTGCGCTTGGCAATCGCTGGCGCCGAGAAATGCCCGCCTCATGTGTACGATGCCCTGGCGCGTGCGTGTCCCGAGATGGTGGTCGTCGAAGGCTATGGCATCACCGAGTGCTCGCCCGTGGTATCGGTCAACCGTCCCGAGCGGCCGCGGCGCGAGACCATCGGCCTGCCCCTGCCGTCGGTGGAGCACGCCATCGTCGACGCCGAGTGTGGCAAGCCCACACCCTGCGGTCAGCGCGGCATGCTGCTCGTGCGTGGGCCCAGCATTTTCCACGGCTACCTCAAGTACGACGGCCCGTCGCCCTTTGTCTCGTTTGCCGGCAAGCAATGGTACCGCACTGGCGATCTGGTTTGCGAAGACACCGACGGCGTTCTCACCTTCTGCGGTCGACTCAAGCGCTTTGTGAAGATTGGCGGCGAGATGATCCCGTTGGCCGCGGTCGAGGCTGCGCTGGAGGCCAAGTGGATGGCCCCTGATCGCAACCAGGGTCCGTGCCTGGCGGTGGAATGCACGCCCGACGAGGAACACCCCGAGTTGGTTCTATTCACCAGTTTGGACATCGATCGCGATATCGCCAACCGCTGCCTGCGCGAAGCCGGGCTTTCACCCCTGCACAATGTCCGGCGCGTGGTGCGGCTGGAGGCGCTGCCCCTGCTCGGCACCGGCAAGGCCGACTACCGCGCGCTCAAGGCGATGCTCAACTAGGCGCCGATGGCCGTCTTACCCGAGGTCCGCTGCCGAAGGCTTGTTCCTCCCATCGCGGTCTTTCTCTGCGCCCTGGCGGTGCGTTTCGCCTATCTCGCACAGGACGCCTCCAGTCCGTTCTTTTGGCACCGCCTGATTGACGCCAGCCACTACCACCTGCTTGCGCTTCGCTTCGTGAACCACGAATGGCCCGGCCGGGAGGCGCTCTTCCGCCCGCCCCTGTACCCGCTCTTTCTCGGCACAATCTACCGCTTTTTCGGTGACGACATCGTCACCCTGAAGTCGATCCAGGCGGCGCTGGGCGCGCTTAGTTGTCTGCTGGTCTATTTCATCGGCCGGCTGGCATTCGAGCGACGCTTTGTCGCGACGGTGGCGGCGTTCCTCTGCGCCTTTTGCGGGACCCTCATCTACTACGACCTCGAGCCACTCTCGGCCAACCTGGAGGTGTTCTTGCTGCTGCTGTCGGTGCTGACTATGTTGCGGGTAGCGCGAGGGCCGAGTTTGTGGGGTTGGGCGCTTGCCGGCGCGGCCTTCGGCCTGGCGGCGCTCAATCGCGGCAGCACGCTGCTCTTGTTGCCGTTCGCCCTCGGCTGGCTGTGGCTGCGCCAGCGTCGGCCGGGCCAGGATTCGGCCGGCGGGAATGGTCTCTTGAAAAGCGCAGCGATGCTTTTGTTCGCACTGGGCGCGGTGATCGCGCCACTCGCCTGGCACAACGCCCGCTACGACGAGCTTCCGGAGAGCAGATTCACCCACGCGGTCTTGCCCCCGCCGGCAGGAGGCTCGACTTCGGTGCCCAGCACCGTCCGGCGCATCGTCACCGGTCGCTTCAGTCCCCTGGGATGGGCCGACGGTATCAACGTCTACGTCGGCAATATCCCCGAACTGCAGGAGATCAACCGCGACGACCACGTCCAGCACTTCGCCTGGTTCGCCCAGATTCTTGCCGAACCCTGGCGGGCCGGAGTGCGCAGCGCGTGCGGGCACAGCCGCTACTTCTTGCGCAAGACCGCCGCGCATGTTCGTGCCCACCCCATCGCATCGCTACGACTGCTGGTCCGAAAGGCTTTCGAGGTCGTCAACGGGACCGAGGTGCCGCGCGGCAGGAGACTGTACGCGGAACGCCTCCACTCCTCGGTGATGCAGGTCCTGCTCTGGCGCCGGGGGATCGCCTTTCCTTCCGGACTCCTCATCCCGCTCGGCCTGCTCGGACTGTGGCTCGCCCGCGCCTCGTGGCGACGGCACGGGATGCTCGCCGGCGCTCTCGTTGCTCAGGTGATCTATCTACTTGGGTTCTTCGTCACCTCCCGCTACCGCGCTCCCATCCTCCCGCTGGTTGCCATCTACGCCGCCTACGCCATCGAACGTGTGAGCGATCTCATCAAAGACCGGCGGGCCGGCCTGCGCGCTGTAGCGATCCTCGTGGTGCTGCTCGCGATCTCCAACTTCCCGCTCGATCCGGTCGAGGAGACCCCGTCCATCGTCGAGGAGTACAACTTGGCCACCCAACTTGAGCAGCAGCGGCGCTTGGACGAAGCGATCGTCCACTACCAGGCAGCCCTGCGCGCCGCAGCCGTGCGCACCGAGCCCGACGTGGGCGGCCTACCCAACACCGTTGCCAGCATCCACTACAACCTCGGCACGGCGTTGCACCGGCTAGGAAGGCTCGACCAGGCGATCGCCAGCTATCAAGCCGCACTCTGGCTGCGTCCGGACAACACCGAAATCCAGAACGCTCTCGCTCAGGCGCTTGCCGATGCCAAAACGGTGAAAGGAGCCTCCCACGAGGAGCCTGGGTTGTAGCTAGGAAAGCTAGCCATTTCACACAGAGGCCACAGAGGACGCAGAGGTCGGAAGGGAAGGGGTTCGGATGGCACGGACGCAGGCACTTGATTTTCTCCGATCCAGCTCCGCTTATCTCTCGTAGCAAAGATCGGCGCCCATGACGATGACGGCTGCGTGGACGGCAAGTTGTGCTTTGCATATGCATACGGCATGGGTAAGATCATCTGCATGCGGACGACGCTGAACATTGATGGCGATCTAGTCGCCAGTGCCATGCGTGCGACACACGCATCCACGAAGACGGCCGCCATCGAGATGGGCCTGCGCGAACTCTTGGCCAAGGCTGCGCGCGAGCGTCTGGCCGAGCTCTACGGTTCCGACCGTGCCGCCAAGGCGCCGACCCGACGTCGCCTGGACCGACGGTCGTGATTCTCGCCGACACGTCGGTCTGGATCGATTTTCTTGCCGGTCGGGCCTCCGTCATGGCCCTCCGGTCACTGCTTGCGGCGAACCGGGTGGCTTGCCACCCGGCGGTGCGGGGTGAGATCGCGCTTGGCAGTATCGCGAGGCGAGACGAGGTTCTCGGGCTGCTCTCGCAGCTCCCCGGCGCGCCGGTCATCGGAGATGACGAGGTGTTTGCGATGATCGAGACGAGGAATCTGGATGCGTCTGGCATCGGGTGGATCGACGCCCACCTGCTGGCCAGCGCGATGGCCGGCCAGCATCTGATTTGGACCGGGGACAAGCGGTTGGCCAGCGTGGCAGCGCGCCTCGGAGTCCTCGCGAATCCCGCGGGCTTCGAGATCTAACTTCGGTAGTCCGCGTTCTCGCTCACATACTCGTGGCTGAGATCCGCCCCGATCACGGTTGCACACGCCTGGCCCACACCAAGATCAATCTCGATCTCCACGCAGCGCTCGTGCGGGGGGTAGTCGATGGGCGGGCGGAACACGCCGTCGACGGGCGCGGCGCTGGCGTAAAGTTCGGCCTGCTTGAGGTGCGCGAACAAAGCCGCTTCGAGCTTGGCGTCGAGATGAAAGCTGCCTGCCTCGAAAATCGGTAGCCCGCCCATGCGAATGCGCAGGTTGCGTAGATCCAGGTTGGGCGCCGCCGGGCCGAGGTAACTGCCAATGGCGCACGCCAGGCGGCCCACGTTCGGATCATTGCCGCACACCGCGCACTTGAAAAGGGGCGAGTTGACCGCCGACTTGCCCACGCCACGGGCCAGGGCCTGGTTGGGCGCGCCACTCACCCGCACGCGCAGCACGTGGTGGACGCCCTCGCCATTGCGGGGCATGTCCTCCGCAAGATCCTGGCAGACTTGGGCCAGTGCCCTTTCGAAAGCAGCCGGGTCAGGGCAGGGCAGGGCGCCCGACGAAAGCAGCAGCACGGTGTCCGATGT
>PMBS01000157.1 GCA_003153015.1 Myxococcales bacterium | reverse complement strand
CTGCCACCGCTCCGTCGGGCGGTTACACCAAAACAACAGCCGCGGCTCCAAGAAGCACCAACAGCCGCGGCGAGACTGCCACCCAAGCCAATTCAGGATCATCAATAAAGACTGGCGTGAATGCCCTCAGGGAGAAAACTGAACCGACGATTCCCGCAACCAGGACTACTACCACGATGACCCGGGACCTCAACCTAGGAACGAAGGCCGGTTGGACACTTTCCATGAAAGCGGCCGTGATGATCAAGAAAAGCGGAAGGGCAAAATCGTAGTATCGAGCATGTAGTCTCGTCAGCGTCTCATACGGTCCTTTCCCAGCGATATCAACGGTGAACTTGGAAAAGAAAGCCACAAACACACCAAAGAGCACAATAGTGAAAAGAGACAACTCGGCCAAATCTGCACCCGACGAGCGTTCCGGCTCTGGCCTGGCGAGACGAGGCAGATGGGACACACAGATCGCAATCGGTACAGAGAAGAGAAAGATGAGCCCCGCCATGTGGCCCCACGCGACGTGGAGAACTTTGGCCAACTGCGACGGCAGGGCTGCCAGGTTGGCCATGGGCGCTACTTGACCCCGGTAGGCACCCAAGAGGTCAAAACCTGCTCGTCCGGCCAGGATGTATCCGAGCCCAAAGCGAAGCACCGGAAAGGACAATGCCACAGCGATGAGCACCTTCGACAACCATCGCAACGGGTATGTCCGACGACAAACGATAGCTAGTACAAGAACAAAGACCGTTGCAGCTCCCAGCAGCACCAGACCGTGAGGCTTGACAAGGGTCAACAATGCGCCGATTGCTCCTATGCCGCTGCCCAACTGCAATGGATTGCCACGAAGGTGGCTCAGTACAAACCACACGAAGATCCAGAATAGAAAGAAGTACATCGTTTCGGCCATGAAGTACGCCGTGTAGGTGTGTACGGGAGCGGCGATGGCGAAGGCGGCAATCACCACGGCCAACGTGCGATGCATGAAGAGTCTTGCGGTTCGGTATAGTGGCAACAGGCTGGCGACGAGAAAGAGAACGTTCATGAACCGGGCGCACTGCAAGAACCCCTCACCGCAGCTTGAAACCCAGCTAAATGTGGACAAATAGAGGAAGATGGGGAACATCGCGACCCTGCTTCCGGGCAATAGGCCGTAGCGTGCCAATTGGCTGTACCGGTATTCATCGTCAAAGACAAAGGGAAATGGCAGGGCTAGATGCAACAAAGTCAACAAGACTATGGCGCCAAGCCCGATGATGAGCAGTGCCAGCAAGGCCAGCGACTTCGACGTTTTGCTGCTATCGAGGTCGGGGTTGGTCATTGTCTTCTTCTCGTGAGGTGTTGGTCGCGGTAGGCTATCGTCGGTGGTCGCGGGGTGCAAGGATCGGAGTCGACAATCCGCGGCCGAGGTGATAGTCCTGCGGCAACATGTCGAAGCGGGCACTTATCACAGGGATCACAGGCCAGGACGGATCGTACCTGGCGGAATTCCTGCTGGCTCGCGACTACGAAGTTCACGGTCTGGTCAGGCGAATCGCTCTGCATGACCCCGAACGCCACCTTTCGCGCTTGGTGCACATCCGCGACCGTCTGGTGCTGCACGCCGGGTCGCTGGAAAGTTCGGCCAGCCTGCACCAGGTAGTGGACCTGGTGCGTCCCGACGAGTGCTATCACCTGGCGGCCCACAGCTTCGTCAACACGTCGTTCGAGGACGATCTGCCCACCCTAGGGGCCGACATCAACGGAACGCACTACCTGCTGGCCGCATTGAATGAGAGAGCGCCCGCCTGCCGGTTCTACTTCGCCGGTACCAGTGAGATGTTCGGCCATGCCGACGAATCGCCCCAGCGGGAGACCAGCCGCTTCTTGCCTCGCTCGACCTACGGGATCAACAAGCTGGCCGGCTACCACCTGACCCGCAACTACCGCGAGCGCTTCGGGATGCACGCCAGCAGCGGCGTCCTATACAACCACGAATCGCCTCGCCGCGGGCACGAGTTCGTCACGCGCAGGATCGCGGCGGGGGTGGCACAGATCCTGGCGGGGCGGCAAGAGCGACTGGCTCTCGGCAATCTGGATGCGCGGCGCGACTGGGGGCACGCCCGCGACTACGTGCGAGCCATGTGGCTAATGCTGCAGCAGGAGACGCCGGACGACTACGTGGTCGCCACTGGGGAAAGCCACACGGTGCGCGAGTTCGCCCAGCTCGCCTTCGCGGTGGCCGGTCTCGACCACCGTGAGCACGTCTTCGTCGATCCCGAGCTGTGCCGCCGCGCCGAGGACCAGCCGCTGGTGGGGGATCCACGCAAGGCGCGCGAGCGGTTGGGCTGGCATCACCAGGTGGGCTTCGCGCAACTGGTGCGGGAGATGGTGACCGCAGAGTGCGACGCCCTGGGGCTCACTCTACCGCTGGCAACGCCGGCCGCCGCGCAGGTCGTCGAGCAAGGCGAGGAGTAAAGGGAGATATGTCAGGAACGGCCGGTACCGGCGGCGTCACCGAGGGCCTGTCGAAGGGCATGGTCGAATTCGACGAACGCCGCGTCCCAGTCGTGCGGGCGATAGCGAGCCCGGATCGCCGCCTCCCGCTCGGCCAAGCGCTGCGGGTCGAGGTAGCGCCGCACCAGATCCAAGAAGCCACGTGGATCGTAGGGTGAGGCGTACTCGACCAACTCTCCGCCGACCTCGGGGACCGAGCACGCCGAGGATGCCAAGCAAAGCTTGCCCTGGCGCAAAGATTCCGCCACCGGAAGCCCCCATCCCTCGCACAGCGACGGGAACACGGTGAACAGGCAGTTCTGGTATAGCCAAGTCAGGCGCGCGTCGTCCAGGCCGGTCAGAATCTTGACCCGATCTCGCACTTCGGGATCGCGGGTTAGCAGGCGCATGAGGAACTCGTGGTCGCGCTTGACCCAGGAAGGCCGGCCCGCAATCACCAGCAAGGGCAGTTGCATCCCTTCCTCCGCCGCCAGCTTGAGCATCTGGTAAAGTAAGAGGGCGTTCTTGCGCCACTCCAGTCCCACGCTAAGAATGAACGCACCTGACGCGGGCAGCGTCTCGGGCGCCACCGGCGTCACCGGCGCCAGCGAGTCGCCCAGCCGGAACACGCGGATGTCCGGCACGGGCAGGCCCTCCTGTGCGCAAAGACGCCGTACGTCGGCCTGGGTTGCGCGCGAGATCGCAAACAGCGCGCTCGACTCCGACATCAGGGTGACCATGTGCTCGCGGAACTGGCGGGGGAAATCCCCCGGGTAGAGTTGGGGATAGAACACGGGCACGAGGTCGTGGATCACGGCCGCCAGGCGAAACCCCGCTGCGCGCTTCAACTTGCACAGATCGGGGAGCATGCCCATGTGGTGCCAGGCCGCGCCCGGGAGCAGTACCACGCAGTCCGAGCCCAACGCAGCCTGCGCACCAGTCGCTGGTTGCAGGCGCAGGGCCCGCTCCATCAGCCCGCGCACGCGCCGCGAGGTGTGGGCCGGCACCAGGCTGCCGACGGCCTGGGGCAGGCGGTCGAAGGTCCGCTGTGCGGCCGCCAAGACACCGGCGCGGATTCCGGCGTCCGGACTTTCCAGGCGCCGGCGCACCTGCTCAAAGTCGATGGTCGAGAAACGCCGGTGGACTTCGTCGTAGACAAGAAAGCCGACGTCGGCCCGACCCGCGTAGCGGCTGGCCAGGTTGAACACCGTCTGCTGGATGCCGGTGAAGGGACCCCTCCAGGCTGCCAAGTCGGTTAGATCTATCCAGAGGCGCATGAGCAGAGTTCAACGCAAGCGGAAGGCGACATGATAGTCCAAGACTGCCCAATTGATATGGTAGGCAGCGAAGAATGCTATGGTCGTGAGGGTCAGCCCCACAACTGACGAACGGGGCGACCGCAAGTCGTCCCTACCGGCCCGATTGTCCGCCGGGCTCTGCGGCCATGGTCGCAATGGCGTCGCGCACGCGCTCGATGAGCGCGGGCCGGTCATCGATGGTGAGCCCACTGGTGGGAATCGGGGCGCCGATAGTGACGAACACCTTGCCGCTCTTCACCCGCAGGCTCCCGCGGGGCATGAGCGCGCGCGTACCACGCAGGGCGACCGGCACGATGGGCACGCCCGCGTCCATGGCCAGGTGGAAGCCGCCCTTCTTGAAGGGGCCCATCTGCCCGTCGCGCGTACGCGTGCCCTCGGGAAAGATCAGGACCGAGACCCCGCCCCGGATGCGCCGGCCGGCTTCTTCGATGCTTCGCCGCGCGGCCGCCGCATTCTGCCGGTCGATGAAGATGAAGCGGCCCGCCCACATCACCCAGCCAAACAGCGGGATGCGCGCAAGCTGCTTCTTGGCGATCATGCGAACCCGGCGCGGAATCGCCAGGAAGAGAGCCCATATGTCAATCGTCGAGGCATGGTTGGCCATGAACACGTAGGGCTGCTGCGGGTCCAGGTTGGCTCGGTTGTTTACGATGATGCGCACGCCGGCGAAACGGGTTATCCACCCTGACCACCAGCGCGCCAGATCGAGCACCCAATCACCGGTGGGGTCGCGCATCCGCATGAACAGTCCCATCATGCTGCCGAATGCCGTCACGATCGCCACGTGGGGAATTGTCAGTAAGGATCGCAAGAAACGCACGACCGCATGGTATCCTTCCTGCGTGGACTTCCGGAAGACCTACTATGTCCTTCCGAATCTTTTTACGCTGTCCTGCATTCTGAGCGGGTTTGCGTCGCTGGCCCTCTCCGCCTCGGGAGACAACGAAGCCAACCTCTATCTCGCAGCCCTGGCTATCTGTTTCGGGTTGCTTTTCGACACCTTCGACGGCCGGGTGGCGCGCCTGACCAAGACACAAACCGACCTTGGCCGCGACCTCGACTCGTTGGCTGACGTCATCGCCTTTGGCGCCGCACCGGCTCTTCTGATGTACAAGTGGGGTCTCAACCACTTCGGCCTGCTGGGCATCTTCATGGCCGGGCTCTACGTGTGCGCCGGGGCCATGCGGCTGGCCCGCTTCAATGTCCTTTCTCGGCGAGACCAAGCCTCCGGCAAGGTCAAGCCTGGCAAGTTCATGCTCGGCCTCCCCATTCCCGCCGCAGCCAGCGTGCTGGTCTTCATGGTCATCGTCAGCCACAACGCCGGCTCGTACCAGCTCGTCAGCGAGGGCTCGACCGCGCTCATCGTGCTGGTTCTCTCGGCGCTCATGGTGTCGCGTGTGCGTTTTCGCTCGTTCAAGGAGCTGCGCCTCAACCTCAAGACGGTTGGGGTTATCCTGCTGGTAGTGGGCGTATGCGCTGCCATCGTCATGGCTGGCTTGGAGAAGGCGCTTATTTTCCTGTTTCTCGTGCTCGCCTACGTTGTGCTGGGCTTGGCAGAAGAGGTGATCTTCTTTCGCCGGCGGCGTGCCCAGGAACGCAGCGAACTCCATACCCCGGCACCCGAGCCAGCGCCGACGCAGGAAGAGGAAGTCCTGCGTGAGCTGGGCGCTTTCGACGGAGTGGACGAGGAGTCAGAGCCAGTCAAGGACCCGCTGGCCGGCCCTCACCACGCCTGAGTTTCTATTCCGAGATCAACCTTGCTTCTCAGGCTTGGCCTGACCCCTGCCCGCTGGTGCCGACTTGCCACCGTCGTCCACCTCGACGAACACACCGTACAAGATTCCAATGAGGGGGCCCAGCAAGGCCGGCACCGTGACGATGGCCTGCCCGCCCGTGATGCCTAGTGGTGCCAGAAGCTGCGCTGGCGCCTGCATCCCCCCGAGCACCTTGCGAGCGACCCAGAAAAGGCCCATGCACACCGCCAGCCCGACCACGCCCTTGACGATGGATGTCCAAACGGTTTCCTGCCGCCACGGGGGCTTGCCGCACACCAGGCCCACCAGGAACCCCACGGCACCGTACACCAGCCACGCCGTGGCGCCCGCGCCGAAGCCGACGTGTGAGGCTGCAAACCCAACGACGGCCCCTACGATGCCGCCCTTTATGAGGCCAAGCAGAACACGAACCATTGCCCCAGTATACTCAGTTCTTGGCGACGGCGGGCGGCAGAACGCGCAAGGCCGCAAGCCGGGTCCGGATGGCTTCCAGAAAGGCCGTCCGGTTGGCCACTGGTGGCTCGCGTGAGATGGTGAGCTTGCTGGGATCAATGAACACCCCAGCCTTGGTGACGCTGAAGTGCAAGTGTGGGCCAGTGGACAGCCCGGTGGTTCCAACGTAGCCGATGACCTCTTTCTGCTGAACTTGCTTGCCCAGCTTCAGTCCCTTGGCGAAGCGGGATAGGTGGTAGTAGCGCGTCTGCAGCCCGCTGCCGTGGTTGATCACCACCGTGTTGCCGGAGCCCGGCTTCATGCCGACTTCAACCACCTTGCCGCCTGCCGTCGCCCATACCGGCGTTCCCACGGGCGCTGCGTAGTCGATCCCCAGGTGGGCTTTCATCCGGTGCAGGATGGGGTGAAAACGGTGCCGGTCGAACTTCGAACTGATGCGCACGAAGCGCAGAGGAGTCTTGAGCATGCTCTTGGCCAGGGCCTGGCCCTTTTCATCGTAGTAGTGCCCTCGTCCACGCTGGCCCGAGGGATTCCAATAGAACCCTCGGAAGGTGCCCGCCTTGCCGCCGTACTCCGCGGCCAGCAGGCTGCCGTACTTGTAGAACTGACCGCCCAGATACTGCTTTTCCACCACGACCTTCCAGTGATCGCCAGGGTGCGTGTCGATGTAGAAGTTGATATCCCAGGCAAACAAGTCGACCAGCAAGCTCACCAGGGCGGCTGATTCACCCGCCTTGGACACCGATTCGTACAGCGACGACTCAATCGTCCCCGAAACATCTGCGGTCTTCACCACCAGCGGCTTCTCCTCCTTGCGCGCCTGCCAGGTACCGTCGGGCTTTTGGGCGACGACGTAGCGGAGAACGGGGGTGGGCGCGTATTCGAAGGACATGGCAGTTCCTTCGTCATCGCGAATCACAGCGTAGTGCTCGCCGGGTCGAATCAACTTGGGGTCGACCAGCTTGGAGAGAGCCCGCGTCACCATGCCCGCCGCTGATCCGAAACTCTCCTTGGCTAGGACGGTGCTCAGGGTGTCCGATGGCCCGAACTCGCCTTCCACCATGTGCCCGTCGCTGTCTCCATTGCTGGCACGCAGCGCGGACGCCGGACCCGCCGACCCGGCAGCCGCGGGCTGTGCCCCGGCGCCGACCTGGTCTTTCCCCTTCCACGAGGCGCCGAGAAGTGACCGCGGAATCGACTCCGTGGCCAGTTCTTTCCGGCCTTCACCAAGTGTCTGTTCCGTGGACACGGGTTGCATCAGCTTGCGCACCGCCGTGTCGGCGCGGAAAAAGAAGAAGTACACGTTCACCCCGGTGAGGGCGACCAGCAGCGTTCCTAGGCCCAGGGAACTGCGCACATGCGACGACCGCCGCTTTCTTCGTTTGGGAACTAACGAACGTGCCACCCTATGAAACCACCACACCGTCAGCACGACGTCAACTTCGTAATGGGAACCCTGAGAGGGTTCGCTCCGCCCTTCGGCCCCCCACCCGCCACCTCCTCCCCGCTCGCTTCGCTCGGCCTCGCCAACCCCTCCCGCGATGGTACGCGGCGAGCGAAGCGCGCCGCTCCCCACGCGATCGTCAACTTTGCAACGGCGTGCCCGGGAAGGGTTCGTTCCGCTTCGGCTCCAGCTCGCCCCGACCCCCACTTGTGCCCTGGTACCCCTCCCAGCTAACTTCTAGCGCGCCTCAGCATCTCATCGGCATGGGCCGCAGCCTCGGGCGAAGGGATGGCGCCGCCCAACATGCGGGCGATCTCGAGGGCGCGCTCGCCGCCGGTCAAGACAGCCACGCGGATCGTGGTGCGCCCTTTGCTAGCTTCCTTGGTCACCTTGATGTGGTGATCGGCAAAAGCAGCGATCTGCGGCAAATGGGTCACGACCAAGACTTGGCGATGGGCCGCGGTCGACTTGAGCTTGCGGCCAATCACCTCCGCCGTGCCACCGCCCACGCCTGCATCGACCTCATCAAACACGTAGGTCAGCGCTTCGTCTTGCTTGGCCAGGGCTTGCTTGACTGCCAGCATCACGCGCGACAGCTCCCCACCTGAGGCAATGAGATCGAGCGGCCGGGGTTCCTCGCCCCGGTTGGGCGCAAAAAGAAAACGCACCCGGTCTTTGCCGCGCGGACCAGGCTCCTCGCGATCCTCGACCGCGATGGGCATCCGCGCCCCGGCCAAGCCCAGGTCGCGCAGCGTCTCGTCCATGCGCCGGCCCAGGACACGCGCGGCTTTGCGCCGCTGCTCCGAGATCTGTCCGCACAAGGCGGTCATACGTTGCATCGCCGCCTCACCCGCCGCCTTGCGCTCCGCCAGCCCTTCCTCGAAAGAACCAAGTGCGGCGAGCTCCCGGGTGATCGTCTCGTGCCGCTCGATGGCCGCCGCGACTGAGCCGCCGTGCTTGCGGATCAGGCGGCCGATGAGAAAGAGGCGCTCCTCAATCTCGGTCAACCGTTCCGGGTCGAAGCGGATGCCGCTGGCATAGCGCCCCAACTCGCCGGCGGAATCCTCCACCTGCGCCTGGGCCGAACGAAGGGTTTCCACCACGGGCTGCAGTGCCGGATCGAGCTGCGCCAGGGCCGCAATCTCGCGCGCCACGCCCGCGATGCGGCCCGAGACAGCGTCGTCTGAGGAGTACAGGACTTCCTCGCCGCGCGTGCAAGCAGCGAGAAACTTCTCCGCGCCCTTGGTGCGCTCGCGCTCGGCCCGCAAGGCATCATCCTCCCCAGGCTGCATTGCCGCCTGCTCGAGCTCGGAGAGTTGGAAACGCAGAAGATCCTCGCGCTCGGCGCGCGCACGCGCATCCGCATCGAACCTGGCCAGCTCGGCGCGCGCTTGCTGGAGCGCCTGGTACGCCTCGCGCGCCTCGGCCAGCGCTGCGCCGTTTCCCGCGAAGGCGTCTAGGATCGCGAGCTGGCTGTCGGCGTCGGTGAGCAGGTGCTGGTCGTGCTGCGAGGTGATGTCGACGAGCTTGCCTACGCTGGATGCCAGATCGGCCGCGCTGGCCAGGCTGCCACCCAGGTGAATGCGGCCCCGGCCGGAGCGTGCGACCGCGCGCCGGACCACCAGCCCTTCCTCCACGGCCCGGCCTTCGGCCAGCAAGCGCTCGCGTACCTCCCATCCGGCCGGCAGCTCGAACACGGCCTCAACCCGCGCCTCCTCGCAGCCTGCACGAATCATCTCGGCGCTGGCTCGGCCCCCGCGCAGCAGGCCGAGCGCCTCGACCAAGATACTCTTCCCAGCCCCGGTTTCGCCGGTGATGACGGTCAAGCCCGGTCCCAAAGGAACCTCGACCTCGTCGATGAGGGCGAAGCCAGATACCCGCAGAAGATTCAGCATGAGTAGTACTGCCCGCCAGAAGCCGAGGAAGGGATGGCCAGTCTCACCGCGGGCAGCACGCGAGCGCAAAGCGCAAGCCGCGAGGCCGCAAGGCCGAGGGGGGGAAGGGGGGACCCGTCGGGCTTCGCCCGACGGGGGGAGGGGCACACCCCTCCGTAAATCGAGGCTAGTGCCGCCTCACTTCGTGTTCTGGTGTCCCTAGTTCTTGCGGGCATTGGTTGAAACCCTTTCGTACCTTCAGGCTAGCGGCACTAGAGTTTCGGCAACTGGGCCTGGCGGTTGCGCGCCTCAGACCTTGCGTTCTCCCCAAGAGAGCTTCTGGCGCAATATACCGAAGAACGAACTGCGCGGCCGGAACATGCGCAAGGGCCGCGCCGCCTTGCACACCTCGACTACGTCATTGGGCGCCACCTCTCGGCTCCACAAGCCGTCCACGGTTAGGATGCCGTGGTCGGAAGACACGTTGGTGACCGATAGCGTCCTGTCGGCGCGGACCACCAGGGGACGGTTGGTCAGCGTGTGGGGACAGATGGGAGCCAAGACAATGGCCTCGAGATCGGGCGTCAGGATAGGCCCTCCGGCCGACAAGTTGTAGGCCGTGGACCCCGTGGGCGTAGAAAGGATGAGCCCGTCGGCCTTGTAGGTCGCAATGGTGTCCCCGTCGAGAGACGCGGCCAGATCCATCAAACGAGCGATGTTTCGTTGTGTGATGACCGCTTCGTTGAGCGCGCTGTGGCTCTCGGACTTTCCGCCACCGCTGCGCAGGGTCACGTGCAGCCGCATCCGCTCCTCGACGCCCAAGCGGCCCTCCACGGCGTCAACCAGTGCTGCACCGGCCTCGGACGTGGCGTAGGGCGTGAGAAACCCTAGGCTGCCGAGATTCAGGCCAAGCAGAGGGACGTCGTGCTCCCCGACCAGGTCTGCGCCGTGCAGGAATGTTCCATCGCCACCCAACGCAACCAGGATGTCCGCGTCCCTGGCCACCTCGGCGCCAGGTCCGCTGGGGAAGCCCGACGGAGGGTCTTCGCCGTAGTCGTCGACGAAGATGGCTCCGATTCCGCTGCGGCGCAGCCCATCCGCCAGTGTGGTGGCCAGACTCAAGCCGTCGGGATTGCCGCGCCTAACGAGAAAACCAATACGCATTGCGCGGATTATTGCACGAACACGAGCACCCGTTGCTGGCCTCGACACGCAACGGATATTTCGGGCCAGGAGGCTGGCCTGGCGAAAACGGTACGCCCTACTGCTGCATCTCGTAGAAGATGGTGATGCTCAGGCAGTGGAATTCGCGGTCTGAGCTTTGCGTCACAACCTTATCGATGATGCGCGCCTTGGGATTGTCGTGAATCCACCGAGTGAGCACTTCTCCCAGCTCGTCTCGGTCCTTGGCCTTCGTTGCCGTGAATACCTTAGCCCCCATCATTGCGTGTCTCCTTCTGGCTTTTCAGATCGCCCGGTCCGTGTGGCACGAAGCTCTCTCGCAACCTCCGCGCATTGCTTTTGATACAACTCACTTCGCGCAGTGTAAAGATTTTTTTTCGTCATGCCCAATACAAATATGCAGATGCAATGTGTTGACCTCACACGTGTCCTTGACCGCAGGCTCACACGGTGCTTAAGCTCCATTCCCCTCTGAAATCGGACCCTGGAGAAACTGCTTGGAGACACTGCTCGGACGCCCCTTGGAAGTTGAAGTTCGGGATTCCATCGAAAAAGCGATGAAGATCCTGAAACAGAAGATGTCGAAAGAAGGCATCCTCCAGGAGATCAAGCGCCGCCGCTACCACGAGAAGCCCTCGGTCAAGCGCAAGCGCAAGATCCGCGAGGC
>PMBS01000273.1:1261-2919 GCA_003153015.1 Myxococcales bacterium | reverse complement strand
GCCGTGCACGACGCCCTGGCGTCCAAACAGATCAAGAGCTTGGCCGCCGGCAGGATGGGCATGGGCACGCGCGAGGTGGGCGACCTGATCGCGAAACTGGTCAGCTAGCGATCGGGCTGCAAGTCACGCGCGGCACGCACCTGCGTGACCCGCTTGCCGATAAGCCTCCTCGGTGGAGGCAACGGTATGCGTACAACCTGCGTCTGCCGGCCCGGTCTACACGCGCCGGCAACCGGACAAGACTGCCCTTTATCAGGTGTTGCAGCAGCACCTGTTGACCTTCGAGCAGCAATGGACCGACGCCGCCAGCGGACGCACGTTACCCAAGTTCGTGACCGACGAGCTGCACGCCTATATGTCGTGCGGAATTTTGGGACGAGGCTTCGCCCACCTCTTATGTAAAACCTGTGCAAGGCCCCGCTCCGTCTGATCGCTCTCATCAAGTCCGAGGACGTCGCCAAGAAGGCGGCGCGCGGAGGAAGGGGTTCTCAGACAGGAGTTACCCCCCTTCGAATGGGCTATGCACCGGCGCGAAGGAAGGGCTTGTCGGAAAATCGGGCGAGTGGCCAGGTCCCAACTGCATCGCCGCGCTGACCACCGGTGAGTTGCTGCGCGGAACCTGGTTCGACCGCAGCGCCGAGTACATCGCTCGTCAGCGCGGCGAGTCCGTCTTGCCCTCGCAGTTCGCTACCACCTTCGACGTGAAACTCACCCCTTTGCCGTGCCTGCTGCACCTCACGGAAGACCAGCGCCAGGCCGAATGCCGCCGCATCGTCAAAGAGATCCAGGCTGCGGCCGAGGCCGAAAACAAAGCCAAAGGCCGAGAGCCCATGGGCGTCACTGCCATCCCGGCCCAGAATCCGCACAGCCGTCCCGCCACCACAGACCGCAGCCCCGCGCCTTTCGTCCACGCATCAGACGAGAAGACTGAACTCGAATTCCGCGCCCAGTACCGCGCCTTCGTCGACGCTTTCCGCGCCGGCGCCCAGCGCCTGCGGGACCGCGCACGAGAGTTGGCGGAGATGTTTCCNNATGTTTCCCCTGTGGGCCTTCCCGCCAGCCCTGCCATTCAACGCCCCGGCCTGACCGGGACCAGCCAGCACCGCACTGACGATCTGACAGACGAGGCGGTTGCGGGAAAGCCCTACCGACCGACGTGAAATCCACATTTCCCCTGCCCCGATGTCCGTCCTGCGCAGCCCAACGACCACCGTTCTTCCCCCACCACCGCCGTCCCGGCCGTCAGCTCTGCCAGCCGCCACCTCGATCAACGGCGATCACGGGACCCGTCCGCGTCCGTTCCAGGAAAACTCTGGCATCTATCGATTCGTCCGCGTCCGTTCCAGGAAAACTCTGGCATCTATCGGGGGGGCATCTATCGGGGGGGGGGCATCTATCGGGGGCATCTATCGGGGGGCCCTCTCGCCAATCAACGCGCCTTCCATATTGAGAAACCGCGTCCAGCCCATCGCGAACATCCGTGAAAAACCGCCGGTGGAACTCCGTGAGAAACGACAGTGGGGCCTTCACATCGCGGGCGGCGTGGTTTGGCCGTACTCGCTATTGCCCCAGCATACTACGTTACCGTCGACCTTCACGCCGCAGGTGAAGGAGCCACCCGCGCTGACGGCTACGAAGGTTCCAGCCGGCGCTTTGGC
>PMBS01000273.1:0-1221 GCA_003153015.1 Myxococcales bacterium | reverse complement strand
CCCAGCAGGCGACGCTGCCGTCGCTCCTGAGGCCGCAGGTGTGTGCGCCCCCGGCGCTGACGGCGGCGAATTTCCCAACCAAGGGTGTGGCCTGGCCCTCGTGGTCATACCCCCAGCAGGCGATGGTGCCGTCGCTCTTCAGCCCGCATGTGTGATGCTGACCGGTGCTGACAGAGACGAATTCCGCGGCGGGCGGGGTAGCCTGGGCGGAGCTGTTGTCGCCCCAGCACGCAATGGTGCTATCGTTCCTCAAACCGCAAGAGTGCCAAAAGCCCGCGCTGATAGAGACAAAGGTGCCGAAACGCGCCTTGGCTTGACCGTGGTTGTTCACTCCCCAGCAGACGATTGTGCCATTGCTCTCCAACCGGCACGCGTGGTACTCACCCGCGCTGATGGAAGCTAGAGCGATTTGTGGGCCCCGCAAACAGTTGCGCCGGCTTCCCGAGGCGCAGGTTTCGATGCTAAACGTCTCCTCGACAAGACGAAACCCCGGCCCAGCCAACTCACGGTCGCGGTCCGGAATCACCTCATCGAACGAGTACGTCCGACGACCTGCAGAAAAGGCGAAGACTCGTCTGGTAACCGACTCAAAACCATGGAACATAGAGGGGAAGGCCTTGCCGGAAATGACCGCTCCATACCCTTGGTATTTGCCCCAAGTCGAAAACGCCTTCTGCTGCACGTATCCCGCCGCAGTCATCTTGGCCACGCGTCGCTCAAGCTCGCCTTTTGCCACCTCCATTTCTTCGTCGGTAACGCTGAATGAAATGGAACCGTGCCGTTTGGCAGTGGAAATGAAGATATGGTGGTCAGGGTCAAAGTCTTCCGGGACATTCCAGTTGCCCGGGAACTGGAATCGGTACGCAGGCCGGTCAACTGTGTCCGGACTTGCCGTATCGGCAGCAGGTTCCGCGCTCGCCGCTTCGTCGATTTCACTGCTGGCCGAACGAATAGCCGAGCTTGCCAAGATCACGCACGAGGTAAGCAATGTCGGGCAAATCATAGCCAAAACGGCGGCCGAATATGTGATGTTCACGAGAGCCTCCAGAAGCTTTCTATGAGCCCATGATACTCGCCGGATGGCTCGCGGGGGTGGTGCCTGTGACGTATTCAGAAGTGCGGCAAACGGGCGTGACGATGAGGTGAATGTAGGCTGGACACAGGCAACTTTGGCGCGCCGTTGCGCCGTTGCGCGCGATAGCGCCCCACCAAGGTTGCCTT
>PMBS01000303.1 GCA_003153015.1 Myxococcales bacterium | reverse complement strand
GACCCTGTCAGGCCGGTGGCAACAGCGGATCGACCCGCTGGCCATCGAGGGCGAGCTGAGGCACACGAGACAGACCATCGCAGCCGCGAAGCTCGATGGCTAGCCTCGCGGTACGCGACGCCGTCCGTTTCGAGAACGCGGACGGCTCAGACGGCAAGCGGCGAACTGGCGTGGTGATGGCGATAGGTGCCGAGTACGCGATGGTCATCTACGGCCGGGCCAGCGAGCGGCCTGGCACTCACCTGACAATCCGCGAGGGCAGTCAGGCCGCGGTCGCGATGTCACTGTACAAGACCACGCACTTCTACCCGGAGAGCGTGCGCCGGGTCCGGGTTGGGTTGCTCGAAAAATGCGGCCGCTGCCCGCCAACGCCATTTGTCGACCTAATCGGCGTTTTTCGGGAGGGAATCAGCCACCTCAAGACCATCGGGTAGCGCACGGAACGGCGCCTCCGCACGGCGCCGCGAGCACGGCGCTTGTTCGTCACCACCGCTTTGCAGCTTCTTCCGCGTCTTCGAGTTCTTCTTTCCGGCGCCAGTAGCCGTGCTTTTCGATGAGCTGGCGGGCGGCGGCGATGTCGTCTTTCGGGCCGCGGGTTCGGCCGTCGATGTCGGTGGGCCAGGGATAGGGCGTGACAGCGTGAAAGAGCCTGGTTCGGTGCAGATGGATGTCAGCCTGGAAGAGCGGCATGGGTCCGCGCTCGGCGATCTCCCATGCCTCGTCCAGATCAGCCTGCGCGCTCTCGGGGCCGGTACGCGCGCCAGTGAGAAAGCGCAGCCAGGCGCGGGTGAGGAGGCCGCGGGGGAGGTCGTCGCTCTTGCCGGCGCTGCGGAGGCCGTCCACCGCAGAGTTGATATGCGAGGTTGCCGCTGGGATTTGGGAGTTGTGCGGGTCCAGGATCGAGGCGTAGAGAGCGGCTCGGCCTAGGGTGAGGAGGTCAAGGGGGATGTCAAGGAGGGAGTCGCCGGGAACTAGCCACTCGACGATCTTTGCCGCTCGCTGTGAGACGGCGGCGCAAGATTGCAGTGGAGCCTCTACACTGCTTGCGCGCTGCTGATCATTCGCGGCCGGCTTGTCGCTCGGGGATTCAATCTGCGTGAACGCTCCGCTCAGCGCCCACGTGGTGCGCTCCGCGCCGACGAGGAGCAGGTCGCAATGCTGGAAGGGAAACGTTGAAAATACCAGCGGGTTTGAGGGCGGGAGCCCGTCCTGTATGATCTCGGCCTCACGAAAGCGCACCTTCGCCTCATCTCGCCGACCCGAGTGGTGAAGGGCGTTGGCCAGGGCCGCGCAGCTCATTATCTGAGTGATGGAATCGCCGCTGCGAAAGGAGTAGGCAACGGCCTGCTCGGAGTCTCTCACCGCTCCGGCTACGTCACCCGACATTAGCTCCAAGTCGCACAGATGGTAGGCACACCCCGCCGCGCACATCGCCGCGCCTCTCGCGGCAGGGTAGCCCGACGCACTTCTAGAAAGTTCAGCGTCAAGCTCGGCAGCGATTTCCATCGCCGCCCGCCGCGCCTCGATGGCTTCGCGCAGTCGGCCGAGGGCGCGCAGCAGGAAGGCGGTTGCGTTCAGCACGACGAATCGGTTGTCCCTTGAGATCGAGGGCGAGGCACGGCTCCACGGTTGCTCGAAGAAGCAGATGACGGCTTCCATGCCGGCACCGAATGCTCCGAGTCGATCGATCGCGCAGGCGGGATCGTCTACTCGAAAGATGCGGGCGCAGTAGAGGTCTTGACACGCCTCCTGTTGCATCCCCGCCTGGCAGCCGTGGGCCACAGCTTGGTAGAGCGGTTGCATGTCTTCGAGGGTGGGTTCGGGCTTGTCCTTCGTGGTAGTGCAGAGGTTCTCATAGAGCCGCCGGTGGCCGCCGCGCCACGCTTCGGGGTGCTCTTCGCGGAGCCGTCGGGCAAAGTATTCGCGCAGCAGCGGGTGGGTTTCCACAGACAGCAGAGTGCCGGACGCATCTCGATTCATTGTGATCAGCTTCGCAGCTTCCAGCCTGCTGTAGGCCGCGGTCCACTGAGCCTCATCAATCGGAATGTAGGCGCGCCCCAAACCTAGCCACCTTTTCTGAACCGAGAAAAAGCCGTCGGTCAGGCCCGGGATCGCGGGGGCCTGCTTCAAAGCAGCCAGGCAGTCGTTGCTCATGGGACGGTCGAACAAACCCAGTAGCTGTAGCAGAGCGAGAGCCTGTTGGCCGGTTCCCGCCTGGCCCTGGAACCACGCCACCAAGGCGTCCATGACGGGGAATGTCTGGCCACCCTGTTCCGCGGGGTGTTCCAATTTCACCAGCTCACGCTTGTGGACGTCCCCCTCATGGGCATCGCGCAGGTAGGTGCCGAGCAGGTTCAGGGTCAGCGCATGACCCTTCACGTCTTCCACCAGGGTCTCGACATCCTTCTGGCGGCCATGCAGGCCGAGCGATCTGAGCAGCGCCACTCCGGCTTGCTGGGAAAGGCGCGGCAGTTGGATTTCCGGGGCGGTGCTTTGCCAGTAGGCCCGCAAGTCGCTGATAGAATACCTGGTGGTGACCACGCACAGCCCGCGGCTATTGGCAGCCAGAGCTTTGAGCAAGGCCGCGATACCCTGGTCTCGGAGCCCAGGTTCGACCGGTTGGGAAGATGTCGGGGCGAATTGCAGAGGCTCCAGTCTATCGAGGATCAGTAGCGCCCTTCGCTCGCCGACCAACTGGGCTAGGCGCTTGCACTTGGCGAAAGGGGTCTGGGCGCTGCCCGCCATTTCCGGATCGCCGAAGAAGGTCAGGGCCTCCTTGACAAACCAGTCGGACGATGCCTCTATCTGATCGCTTGTGCCCTGGCGGTGGAAAGACCAGGCAAAGGCCGCCTCGCAGCCTGGCCAGTTCGCAGCCGCAAGGCCAGCCGCCCACTTGGCCACCAGCGAGGTCTTGCCCTCCCCATCCGGGGCAACCAGGGAGATGACACGTGGCCGCGGCAACTCGTCCCGTCCCATCTTCGCCCATACGTCCGCGAGCAACCCGAGCTCGGCCTCGCGACCGATGAGACGAGATGGGGCGTAGCGAGCGATGCGGGAGATGTCCACTCTGCAGGTGCGATGCTCGCCCGGAAGCGAGGACGCGGTGTCGAAGCGGCCGGGACTGCTCGTCGTGGATGTCATGCTATTCGTGGGGGCCGTCAGCAATCAGCATTAGACACGCAGCGATGATCTTTGCCAAGCGGCGACGAATTTCCTCCTTCCCTGGTGTCATCGTGTGGACAATTGCCCCGGCCAAACGCGTGATGGCGGTAGGAGGCGGTTCGATCTATCCTGGGAACAATGATGGGCATCGACGAGATCCGAGCCTGCGTGGCGCCGCTGTTTGTGGCCAAGGGGGCAACGCGCGCTGTGCTTTTCGGCTCAGTGGCGCGCGGCACGGACGACGGCCGCTCCGACATTGATCTGCTCGTCGTGGACAATGACGACCTCCGGTACTTCGCCCGGCTCGACAAATACTACGACGAGTTGGTGGACCTGCTGCACAGGCCGGTGGATCTTTTTGTCTACCGTGAGGCTGAGATCGAAGCCCTGCGCGACCGGCCCTTTATCCGCCGCGTGCTCGCCGAGGGAAAGGTGATCTTTGAGTAGAGAAAAGCATGCGGATGAAGGGCTCCGCTGGCTTGCCCAGGCGCGCGCCGATCTACGCGCGGCCGAGGGTTCCATGCGCGCGGCCAGCCACGAGTGGGCTTGTTTTCAGGCGCAGCAGGCCGCCGAGAAGGCGCTCAAGGCGCTGTGGCTTGGCAACGGCTTCGAGCCATGGGGCCACTCCGTGCTGCGGCTCATCGACGACTACCCTGACGAATCCGTGCGCCTCGGCTCCTTGGTGGCGCTGCGTTCGGCGGCAAAGGCTCTCGACAAACTGTACATCCCGACCCGCTACCCGAACGGACTGCCCGACCTGTCGCCCTTCGAGGTGTACACGGACGTTGAGGCCCAGGCCGCCATCGCCGCGGCCCGCAGCGTGCTCGCGGCCTGCGAGTCACTCTGCCCGCACGGATGATCCGACCGCAGGTCGCCCCTACAGCCCCGCGTGTTTCGCCTGAATCGTCGCAGCCAGTTTGTCGATGGCTTCCAGGTCCGCCTCGGTGGGCAGGCCCTTGATCTCCACGGGGTCCAGGAACTCGACCTTTAGGTTGCCGAGCATGCCCTTGATCGTCTCCACCGTCTTGCCGCCCCAAGCCCACGAGCCGATGACGGTGGCGAAGCGCGCCTTGGGCCGCAGCATGTTGGCCACATAGGCGGCGGACGCGGCGGCCGGGTGCGGCCCGGCCAGCACTGTGGATGTGCCGATCACGACAGTGGCCGCGTCGACCAGGGCCATTGCCATGTGGCCAAGATCCATGGTGGGTAGGTTGATGCGCGTGACGGCCACGCCTAGGTCGATCAATCGATCGACCAGCCGGTCGACCATGATCTTGGTGCTGCCGTGCATAGACACATAGGCCACCAGGGCGTGATTCTTGGGTTTGTCCGCGATCCAGTCCTTGTGCGCGTCCAGGATGAATTGCGGTCGGCGATACACCGGGCCGTGGCTGGGCGCGATCATGTCCACGCCCAGAGATTCGACCTTCTGGATGTAGCCGCTCATGCGTGCGCGAAACGGCATCATGATCTCGGCGTAGTAACGCTTGGCGGCCGGGTACGCCTGCGGCTCGTCGTCGGCGAAGAGATCGCTGGTGGCACGGTGGGCGCCGAGAAAATCGCAAGTGAACAGGATCTTGTCCTGCAGCAGATGGGTGAACATGGTCTCGGGCCAGTGCACCCAGGGCGCGAAGATGAACTGCAGGGTGCGGCCGCCCAAATCCAAGATGTCGCCGTCTTTGATCAGGGTGACGGCCTCGGCCGGCAGGTGCACATGCAGCTTGAGCAGCTCGGCGCACTTCTGGTTGGTGACCACCTTGGCCTCGGGGAAACGCGCCAACACCGCCGGCAGGCTGCCTGAATGGTCCTGCTCAGCGTGCTGCGCGACCACGTAGTCGAGCCTACTCACGCCCGCGGCGGCCAGGTTGGCGAGCAGCTCATCACAGAATGCGCGATCCACCGTGTCGAGCAGGGCCACCTTGTCTTGACCCTTGATCAGGTAGGCGTTGTAGCTGGTGCCGTCAGGCAGGGGAATGAGATCATCGAAGAGTGGCTTGTCCCAATCAAGGACGCCCACCGCATCAACACCGGGCTTCAGGGTTCGCGCTGCCATGGTAGTTGCTCCTGTTCGCGTTAGGCGGGAGAGAACTCGTCTTTGCCCAAGCCACAGATAGGACACACCCAATCCTCGGGCAAGTCCGCGAACGGCGTGCCCGGCTTGATGCCGCTGTCCGGATCGCCAACCGCCGGATCGTACTCGTAGCCGCAGGCGTTGCATACGTACTTGCGCAGGTCAGTCATGGCCGCCAAGGATTAGCGTTTCTTGCGTCAGGTTTCAACGCCTCTGCGCGCCGACACATTGACAGAGGGGCAGGGCAGGGCAAGGATTGCTGCTTGTGAGGACCTTGCGATGAAGTGCGTGGCTCTAGTGATGGCCTTTCTCGTCGGCGGTTGCGCCGGCTGCTTGAAGAAATCGGCGCCGCAGCCGGCTGCACGCGAGCCTGAGTCGCCTGCGTCGCAGAAGGCCGTGGCCTCGCCTGCTCCGCCCGCGGAGGGGACCCGCCGCATCCGGCGGGCTCAGATGGCCGGCTCCTGGTACTCGGAGAACAAGGATCAGTTGGCAGCCGAGGTCGACGGGCTCTTTCGCGAGGCCAAGCCACCCAAGATCGACGGCAAGGTCATCGCGCTCATCTCGCCGCATGCCGGCTATCGCTTCTCGGGCAAGGCCGCTGCGGCGAACTACCAGCTCCTGCGCGGGCAGGACGTCCGCCGCGTGGTGCTGCTGGCCATCTCGCACCACTATCCCCTGCGCGGTGCCTCGATTCCTGACGTGACCGACTTCGAGACGCCGCTTGGACTGGTCCCGGTGGATAGCAAGGCAGTGGCGCGGCTGCGGCGCAGCCCGGTGGTCAGCAGCGTGATGCGCGCCGAAAACGATGAGCATTCGCTGGAAATCCAGCTTCCCCTGCTCCAGCGCGTCCTGCCCAAGTTCAGTTTGGTTCCCATCCTGGTGGGCCGCATGACCGAGCAGGAGTACGTGGATCTGGCCGCGGCCTTGGCCGAAGTGGTTGACAGCCACACCGTGGTGGTGGCTTCCAGCGACTTCACTCATCGGGGGGCGAACTACGGCTACGAGGTCCCCGACGGCCCCGGCGATCTGCAGGCCCGCCTGGCGCGGCTCGATCAAGGGTCCATCGATCAGATCACCAAGATGAGTCGGCCCGGGCTGCTGGCCTACGCGGAGCAGACCGGCACCACGATCTGCGGGCTGCACCCCATCGCCCTGTTGCTGGAACTGCTGGGCCGTTTTCCGGGCAGCAAGCCTCACCTCGTCAGCCACTACACCTCTGGCGACGTTACTTCCGACTGGTCGAGTAGCGTGACATATATAGGTATGGCATTTACGGGCAAGTGGCGCGAGGAGTCGAAGCTGGACGAGGCGCGTGCCGCGGGCGAGAGCACGTTCCCGCTCAGCGACGACGAGAAGCGAACCCTGCTGCGCCTGGCGCGTCTGTCGCTTGAAGCGTCGGTGCGCAAGGGGCGCTTCGATCCCGACGGCATTTTGTCGATTCCCACGACGCCGTCGCTGGAGCGCAAGGCTGGCGCCTTTGTCACCTTGAAGTGCAAGAGCGGCTCGGACGGCACATGCACGGGAAAGGGCGATGAGCTGCGCGGATGCATCGGTACCTTGGAGCCGTCATCGTCGGTGTACGAGGTGGTGTCCCGGCGCGCGGCCAGCGCCGCCCTGGAGGACACGCGCTTTCCTCACACGGTCACCGTCGAGGAATTGCCTTTCATCACGGTCGAAGTTTCAGTACTCACGCCGCCACGGCCGGTGAAGAGTGCCGACGAGATCGTGATCGGGCGCCACGGCATCATCCTGTCGGTGGGATGGAACCGCGCCACGTTCCTGCCCCAGGTGGCGCCTGAACAGGGTTGGGATCGCGAAACCACCCTGCGCCATCTGGCGCAGAAGGCCGGGCTGCCCGCCGACGCTTGGAAGAAGGCCGAGTATCAAGTTTACGAGGCGATCGTCTTTTCGGAAGGAGAATTCAAATAGACCGGAGCGATTTCTCCCCCGGCGTTCCCCAGTTCCGCGGGCTATAATTTCGTCGTGTCCGGCGAACGAATCGACGCTGACCGTCGACAATTCCTGCTCACTATGGGCTCTCTGGCAGCGGTGGCTACCGGGTGTAGCTCATCCTGCGGTAGCACCCGGTTGGCCGGGAACTCCGCCAGCGGCACGCCGGCCAGCGCGATCGCCCCGAATGGACCAGCGCAACCTTCAAAGCCACGCGTGGTGGTGGTGCGAGCCAAGCAGGCGCTGACCCACGGCTATGACGCCGACCGCGGCGCTCTGCGCGCCATGTTGGGCGCAGGTCTTGCGGCGCTGGCGGGCACAGGGGACGGGGTGGCTGGCTTGCGCCGGTACTTCCGGTCGGGCCAGACCGTGGGGTTGAAAGTCAACGGGCTGGCCGGTCGCAATGCGGCCACCCATGTGGAATTGGTGGATGAATTGTCGGCGCTACTGCGGCAAATGGACATTGGCGGCCACCAGCAAGTCGTTTTTGATCGTTTTGCGTCTGACCTGACTGCGTCGGGTTTTGCTTTGAACGAGCGCGGCGACGCCTACCGATGCACAGGAAACGATGCGCTTGGCTACGAAGAGGAGCCGACCGTCATGCCGTCGACAGCTTCCCGGCTGGCGCGCGTGCTGACCGAACGCGCGGATGCGGTCTTGAATCTGCCTGTGCTCAAACAACATATGTTGTCAGGCATGTCGGGCGCGCTGAAGAACCAGTTCGGCTGCATTCACAATCCCAACAAGATGCATTTGGACAAGTGCGACCCCTATATTGCCGAAGTCAACGCCTTGCCCGCGATCCGACAGAAGCAGCGTCTGATTGTGATGGACGCGCTTCGTCCGGTGGTTGACAACGGTCCCAGTTACCAGCCGAATATGGCCGAGGTGGCCAACGCCTTGCTTTTTGCCGTGGATCCCGTGGCAGTGGATGTCGTGGGATTGGAACTGTTGGAAGAACTCCGCCGCAAACACAGCCTGCCGTCGCTCGCCAAGGTCGATCTGACGCCCACGCATATCCAGACCAGCGCCCGGATGGGTCTGGGGGTTGGCGATCGCGGGGCCATCGACGTCATTTCGATCGAGGTGTGATCATGAGAGGCTTCACCCGTCGGGACTTTTTTGGAGGCTGTGCCGGAGCCGGCTGTGCTTTCGCGATCGGGGGGTCGCTGGGCGGCCTGGCCCTTTTCCCGTCCCGCCTCGCGCGTGCGGGTGAGACGCCGCGGCCGCACCCGGCGCGCTTCTGGAAGAAGCTCCCCAACAAGCGCGTGCAATGCCAGCTCTGCCCCAAACAGTGCCTGGTTGAAGACCGGGAGCGCGGTTTCTGCGGTGTGCGCGAAAACCGCGGCGGCGAGTATTTCACCCTGGTCTGGGGCCAGCCCTGCGCCGTGCACGTGGATCCAATCGAGAAGAAGCCACTCTTTCATTTCCTGCCTGGCAGTCGCGCCTATTCGCTTGCCACCGCAGGCTGCAACCTGGAATGCAAGTGTTGCCAGAACTGGGACATCTCGCAATCGCGACCCGAGGAGGTGGACTGGCAGTGGATGCCGCCCGAGGAAGTCGCGCGCCGGGCGCGAGCGGAAGGCGCCTGTGTTACCTTCACCTATTCCGAACCCATCGTTTTTCTCGAATACTGCATCGACACCGCCGTGGCCGCCCACAAACTGGGCGTGCGCACCACCATGGTCACGGGCGGCTCGGGCGAAGCGGAACCGATGAAGGAGGCGTGCAAGGTCCTCGACGCGGTCAAGATCGATCTCAAGGGCTTCACCGAGGACTATTACCGCAAGCTCTGTAAGGGGAAATTGGCGCCGGTGTTGAAGACCATCGAGACCGTGCACGAAAGCGGGGTTTGGCTGGAGTTGGTGCACCTGTGTATTCCCGGCGCCAACGACAGCGAGCCCGAGGTTCGCGACATGTGCCGCTGGGTGAAGAGCCATCTGGGCGCGGAGGTGCCCCTGCACTTCACGCGCTTTTCGCCGCAGTACCAGATGAAGAACGTGCCGCCCACGCCATTTGAGACGCTGATTCGCTGTCGCGAGATTGCGCTCGGCGAGGGATTGCACTACGTGTACACCGGCAACGTGCCAGGGATCGAGGGCGAGCACACCTATTGCCCGCGCTGCCACAAGGTGGTGGTGGCTCGCCACGGCTTTCACGTGGAATCGGTCGATCTGAAGAATGGGCATTGCGCATTCTGTGGCCAGTCGATTCCCGGCATCTGGAGTTGAAGGCTTGGCCCGGCGCGGGACGAGGCCTGCTCAGCGATCGGGGTTCAGCCAGAAGTGGTTAGCTTTTTCACCACAGAGAGCACAGAGAACACAGAGGTCGGAAGCAAGGAAGGGTTCGGACCGGACAGGAGCCCAACCCTTTCCTCTCCGGTCAAACTCTGTGACCTTTGTGCCCTCTGTGGTGAAACAGCTAACTTCGATCCACGGTCCACGAGATGCTGGCTAACTGCGGTGGTCGCGTGTCTTGCCTGTGCCTCGCGGGGCTCCTCGTGGTCGCCAGCGCCTGTCGTCCGAGGAACTCCGGCGCGCGCGGCTTCCCTACCAAAGTCGATCCAGCCGCTTTGCACGCGCGCTATGGCGGCGCGCTCTATTCGCAGGATGACGAGGAGACACTGATTCGCGCGTTTTTCGACGACCGCCGCAATGGAGTGTTTCTCGACGTGGGCGCGGGCGATCCAGTGAAGAACAGCACCACCTACTACTTGGAAAAACATCTAGGTTGGCATGGGCTCGCGGTGGATGCACTGGCCGAATACGCCGCCGACTATGCGCACTTGCGGCCGGCCACGCGCTTCTTTTCCTATTTCGTCGGTGACAAGAGCGGCGGCGAGCGCGACTTTTATGCCAGTCCGGAGCGAGACTTTTCCTCGGGCACTGGCGATGATCCACGCGGCGGGGCCTACCAGAAGCGGCAAGTGTCCACTATCACGCTCGATGATTTGCTGGCGCGCGAAGGGGTCGCACATGTCGACTTTCTCTCCCTGGACATTGAGGGCGCCGAGCCGGCTGCCTTGGCCGGTTTCACCATTGGCCGCTACCAGCCAAGCCTGGCTTGCGTCGAGATTCACTCAGCCGGGCACGGCCGCGCCATCAGCGAGTACTTCACTCTGCACGGCTACCGCGAGGTCACGGCCTATCGATCGATGGATCCGATCAATCGCTATTTCGCACCAGCGCCGTAGAGCGCCGAACGGATCACAATTCACGCCAGGGCAGGGCAGTCACGCGAGCGGTCAGCTTCCGGGCGCGCGGTACTCGGCAGACTACGAAGCCCTGCTTGGCCCGTTGCGGGTAGGAATCGAGAAACAGCTCGAGGTGGCGAGCGTCAGTCGGACGAGGATTCTCCGTCCATTTGACCTCGATTGGAATGTCGCGGTTCGGAGTTTCGACGACTGCATCCACCTCTGCGCCGTGCCGAGTGCGCCAAAACGCTACCCGGTGCCCTCGCCCGAGATACGCGGTTCGTGCGACCAACTCCAGCAGAACCCACTGCTCGAAGAGCGGTCCTGCCGCGGTTCTTAGGAGGTCGCGCGACAAGGGAACCCCGGCCGCGGCATTGCGAACGCCCAAATCGAAAAACAGGAACCGAGGCGTCGACAAGATTTCCTTGCGGCCAGAGCGCCCGTACGGGCCAATCCATGTTCCGACGAAGGTGTCCACCAGCACCTGGTAGTAGGTGCGAATTGTGGCCACCGGAACGCCGGATTCTTGCGAGAGCCGGGCGAGGTTCATGATGCAGCCGGATTCGGAGGCTGCCACGGCCACGAAGCGAGAGAAGGCCCCCACATCCCGCACCACGGCCTCGCGGCGGATCTCCTCCTCCAGGTAGACCTCGGCGTAGGTGGAGAGCGTCGAAGCGCGGCGTGCCAACGGTTCGGCTGCTACGCCAGGCAGGCTACCCCATACCAGAAGATCTTCGATCGGGGCCGCGGGGAAGCCGCGGTTCCTCGGGACGCCCGGAAGCGGAGGTAGAATTGCGGACATGCCGGTGTCCGTTCGTTCAGGGGCGATCACCGGGAACAGGCGAAAGGAATGTGCCCGTCCTGGCAAGAGATTGGCCGCACCTGCCCGAAGGCGCCGCGCCGAGCTACCGGTGACGAAGAAGTCGAACTTTGCTGGAAAGCGATCGAAGAGATACTGGATGTCGTCAAGGAGGCTGGGAACTTTCTGGATCTCGTCGATGCAGACCACAAGGCGCTTGTCCCTGCGTGCTTCCAACTCGGCTGCCAGGGTCCCTGGGGCCCGCTCGTAGCGGAGGCGTTCACGCGGATCCTGCAGGTTGATTACCAGAGCTCTTGCCGGTGCGATGGCCCGCAGCAGGAATGACTTTCCGGTTTGCCGTGCGCCAAAGAGCAGCCGCACCTTTCCCCGAGAGGTTCGGCTGCGCAGCGCGCTCTCTAGACAACGGGGATGATACGACAACGCGATCATGATTATGCGGCAGATTCTACAGCTTCTTGTTTATTCGGCAAGGCGGCGATTTCAGAAATGGCGGCCGAGAGGAAACGGCAGAAAGACTGCCATACCGTAGGTGGCGGATGATATAAGGCGCCGGTAGCTAGCTGGCCATGTTGAACGTCACCTTTGCCCGAGCCGCGGCCACCGACATTCCGCTCCTGCAAACCCTGGCGCACGAGATCTGGCGTGCCCACTTTCCCGGGATCATTTCGTTTGCCCAGATTGAGTACATGCTCGACCGGATGTACGCGACCGAGGTGATCGACAAGGAGATGCGCGCGGGAACCTGCTGGGAGTTGATCCGCAATGGCGAAGAAGCGGTGGGTTTTCTGTCCTATTCGCACCTGCCGGCAGCCGCGCTGCTCAAGTTGCACAAGCTCTATGTCCAGGTGGAACGGCACGGGCAAGGATTGGGCCGGGCCAGCTTGGGCCACGTGATGGAGGTCGCCGCCGCTCTGGGCGCGCGGGAGGTGTCGCTCTACGTGAACAAAAACAATCAGAAGGCCATTCGCGTCTACGAGCGCGCTGGGTTCACCATTGCCGAGGCCGTGACCAGCGACATCGGTGGCGGCTTTGTCATGGACGACTACCGGATGAGGGTGTCCTGCACGCAGAAGTAGGCGCTCAGGTGCGCGCCTCTTGCAGCGCGCGCTGGAAAGCGGGCAGGGCGCGTTCGATGGTGTCAAGCGGCACAGTCATCGACAGTCTGACGTAGCCGCCGCGGCCGAACCCCGCGCCGGGAACCGCCAGCACGCCCTGCTTGACCAAGAGCTTCACGAACGACACGTCGTCGGGGATGGGAGTCTTGAGAAAAACGTAGTAGCCGCCCTCGGGCTTGCGCACTTCATAGCCAGCCGCACTCAAGCCCGCGCAAAACACATCGCGCTTGTGCTGGTAGACGGATGCGTCCACGCAGGCGTCGGCTGCCTCAGCCATGACCAATTGCCAGAGCGCCGGCGCGTTCACGAAACCCAGGGTGCGATTGGCGAAGGTACAGGCCGCCGCCATCTGGGGCCAGTCAGGCAGGCGAGGCGACAGCGCGAGAAACCCGATGCGCTCGCCCGCCAGGGCCTGCGACTTCGACCAGGAAAAGCAGATCGCAGTTTGCGAGATGAGCGATGCTACCTCGGCAACCTTGCGGCCATCATAGACCAGGCTCTTGTAGGGCTCGTCGCTGATGACCAGCGGCGGGTTGGGCAGGCGCGCGAGCATGGCTTCGAGATCGCACAGCAGCGCCGCGGGATAGACGCGGCCGGAGGGGTTGTTGGGCGTGTTCAGGATGATGCCGCGAGTGCGCGGGGTGATGGCCGCGGCGATGCGCTCAACCTCGGGCAGGCAATCTGCGTCGGTTTCGACCACCACCACCCGGCCGCCGTGATTGCCCACGTAGAAGGGATACTCGGCGAAAAAGGGCGCCAGCAGGATGACCTCGTCGCCAGGGTCGAGAATCGATTTCAGAATGACGTTGCAGGCGGCGGCCGCGCCCGAGGTCATGCACACCTGCTCAGCGCAAAAAGGCAGTCCGACTTCCCGGCGCAGCTTGTCCGCGATGGCCGCGCGCACCTCGGGAAACCCGGGGTTGGGCATGTAGCCGTGGCTGTGCGGCCGGCCCCTGTCCACCACCCGGCGCAAGGTCGCCAGGGTCAGTGCGGGCGGCTCGACCTCGGGGTTGCCCAGGGTGAAATCAAAGATGTTGGCCTCGCCACGCTCCTGCTTCAGGCGCGCGCCCTCCTCGAACATGCGCCGAATCCACGAAGCGCGTTCGAGCTGCTCGGCGATAACCTTGGCGACAGCCATCAGCGAGCGAGTAGATCGTTCTTGGCCACCAAGTTGACGCCCGCAGCTTGCAAAGCGTGGGCGGCGCCGTCGGGATCATCGAAGCGGAAGATGAGCACGGCCCGCTCGCCATGACCAAAGGGAAAGGCGTACATGTACTCGATGTTGATTGTGGTTCGCTCGAAGGCGGACAGAATCCTGGCCAGCCCGCCGGGACGGTCTTCCACCTCTACCGCCAGTACCTCGGTGGGCTTGACCACGTAGCCGGCCGCCTCGAGTACCTGGGTGGCCCGGTTTGGGTCGGACACGATGATGCGCAGAATCCCGAAGTGCTGCGTGTCCGCGACCGAGAGGGCCCGAATGTCAACCCCGTTCTCGGCCAGCAGGCGGCAGGGGGCAGCGATGTGGCCTGGCTTGTTTTCCGCAAAGATCGAGAGCTGTTGAATCTTCATGTCTGTCCTCGCTTGTCGATGACCCTCTTCGCTTTGCCTTCGCTGCGCTGGATGGTTTGCGGTTCCACCAGCGTGATCTTGATACGGATGCCGAGCACCCGCTCCAGGGTATCCGCCAGCTTCTCCGCCAGCGCCTCCAGCGCGCCCACCCGATCGCTGAACACCTGGGCGGTGACCTCGACCTGCACCTCGATCTGGTCCAGGCCATGTTCGCGCGTAAGAATGATCTGGTAGTGGGGCAGGGTGCCTTCCACTTCCAGTAGCACCGCCTCAATCTGCGACGGGTACACATTGACGCCGCGGATGATAAGCATGTCGTCGCTGCGCCGGCCGATACGTCGCATGCGCCGCAAGGTGCGGCCGCAGCCGCAAACCCCGGGGACAAGCGCGGTTATGTCGCGCGTGCGGTAGCGAATCATGGGCATGGCCCACTTGGACAGGGTGGTCAGCACCAGCTCGCCCTCCTGGCCGTCGGGCAGCACGCGCCCGCTGTCGGGGTCGATGACCTCGGGGTAGAAGTGATCCTCGAAGATGTGCAGGCCGTCGTGGCACGGGCATTCGATGGCCACGCCCGGGCC
>PMBS01000369.1 GCA_003153015.1 Myxococcales bacterium | reverse complement strand
TTTGCCGAAAAGTTGCACGTGGCCCTGGCCGTGCCGGTGGACCTGGTCGACGAGAGCTTCAGCACGGTGGAGGCCGAAGTGCCGCTTCTGGCCGCGGATGTCTCGCGTGCGCGGCGCAAACAGGTGGTGGACAAGCTGGCCGCCGCGGTGATCTTGCAGCGCTGGCTGGATTCACATCGTCGGGAGATGGCGCGATGAAACGGCCGATGCGGCGGGCTCTCTTGGTCTTCCTCTTGACCACCGCGCTCGGCGGCGGGGTCATGCTCGGGGTGGTCGGCAAGGTTCTGCGCTACCCGGACACCGTCACTGGTTCGGCGCATGGGACCGTCGAAGTAGAGATCCCTAAAGGCGCGGGCGCGCGCCAAGTATCCGAGCTGCTGGCCGCCGCGGGCCTGCTGGAGAGCCCGAGCTACTTCCGGCTGTACGCGGGCCAGCGCGGGGTAGCCGCGCGCTTCAAGGCCGGCCACTATCGCATCGAGGCTCCGGTCACGCCGCGCAGGCTGGTCGAGCTGATGATTCGCGGCGCGGCTGACGAGTTGGTGGCGGTCACCGTGCCCGAGGGCAAGAACGTGCTCGAGGTTATCGATATCTTGGACGCCGCTGGCGTCGCGCCCAAGGCTGAGCTGCTGGCCCAGGCCATGGATTCGGCTTTCGCGCGCAGCCTGGATGTGCCCAGCCCCACCCTGGAAGGTTACCTCTTCCCCGACACCTACCACCTGCGGCCGCACATGCCTGCGCCGCGCGCCCTGGTGGCGCTGGTTCGGCGTCACCGCCAGGTCTTCGAGGAGCTGCGCGCGGCCAACCCGACCGGGATGGCCATGCTGAGAAACAAGCTGGGTTTCGACGACGCGCGCGTGGTGACCCTGGCCTCGATCGTGGAGAAGGAAACCGGGCAGCCCGAAGAGCGGCCGCGCATCGCCCAGGTGTTCATCAACCGCCTGTCCAAGCCGAGCTACCGGCCCAAGCTGCTGCAAACCGACCCCACCATCATCTACGGCTGCACGGTCGTGCCGGCTCTGCTGGGCAAGGCGTCGCCCGCCTGCGCACAATGGGACGGCCGCATCCGGCGCATCCAGCTCGACGACCAGGCCAACCCGTACAACACGTACACGCACGAAGGCTTGCCCCCCGGCCCCATTGCCAACCCGGGTCGAGCTGCGCTGGCCGCGGTCATGCGCCCCGATGGCAGCCCCTACCTGTACTTCGTGTCGAAGAACGATGGCACGCACCAGTTCTCGGCCGGTTTGGCCGAGCACCAGGCCGCCGTGGTCAGATACCAGCGCGCTGGCAAGCCGCTGCCGCCGTAGGGGCGACCTGCGGTCTACCGTGACTCAATCTTCCGTCAGGATCTGTCGATGCACCGCCCATGCTCACGGGCGAGAGATCCCAGGACACGCCGCTTGAGGAACTTTGGCTCGACGGCGCCATGCCCAGCGAGGGCGATCGGGCCGCGGCGCGCAGTCTGGCGGCGCGCCTGGGCGAATTCGAAGGTCTGCGCCCGTTCCCGGCGGTGGTGCAGGAATTGGTCGAGTACATCGGTCGGCCTGATTTCAAGGTGGATAGGGTCCGCCAGATGATCGAATCTGACCCTGCGCTGGCATCGCGGATTATGCGCGTGGCGAATTCCGTCGCCTTCCGCGCGTATGAGCCTTGCACCTCGGTTGCCAATGCGATCGTGCGCATCGGTGCGACCAACCTGGCTCATCTTTCCATGGCGATGGCCGCGATGACTTTCTTCAAGGATTTGGGCGGGGTTGGTATGAGGATCCGCGACCATTCTGCCGGGACCGCGGCGGTGGCGCGGGAGTTGGCCTTCCGCATGGGCCTCAGCGTGGTTTCGTCCAAGGTGCTGCTCGCCGGCCTGCTGCACGACATTGGCAAGCTGCTGATGATCCAGACCGGCGACCACGATTACGCCACATCGATCAACCAGGACCTGTCCCCCAATACCGCGCACAAGCGGGAAATGCAGAGGCTGGGCTTCGATCACGCGATGCTGGGCGGCCACGTTTTGGCGAGATGGAATCTGCCCGAGCCGCTGCCGCAGATCGTTGCCTGTCACCATCAGCCCCAACTCCTCCAGGGCAAAGCCGGCGTCGTTCCCATGGCGATTTCGACCCTGCGCCTGGCCGACACCATCGATTGGCTGCTCGCGCAGCCGCAGGATCCGGATCCGATTGTGCTGAAGAAGCTCGCGCTTTCCCCTGACGGCGTGTACGCCGGCTTTGGCGAAGATACGCTGCGCGACCTCTGGGATGATCTCCGCACCGCCCGCGCCGAGGCCCGCTCGCTGTTCCGCTAGCGAGCGGTAACGGCGTCTCCTGCTGGGCCTGGCATGCGATCGTCGTCGCCTCGGTGGCCCCCGCTCGCTCGGGGCGATGGGAGAGGGAACGCTCCAGCCCCGCCGAGCGTCTGATTCGTGTCATATCTATTCGAAATAATACTGGTTTGTGGACTGCCTAGCGGCTACTTGACGCAATCGGAGTGTCAATAGAATGACGACTCGTCAAATTGGTGACGATTATTGATAAGCTATTGATGGAATGATGGTGGAGTTTCATAAGATGCCGAAAGGACGCATGATTAGAGTAACCCAGCGCAGAAAGCGTCATGAACCTGACGATTCGTCATGAATTTGACTTGCAGAGTGCGTCTTTCGCATGAGACTCTTAGCTCGACCGGCGGATTTCTTGCCGGCAAGGAGCACACCATGAAGAAGACATCCGGCATCAAAGTGAAGTCCCGAGTACGCAGCGGCGCATGCCACTGGCCGAAGTAGTCGCTGTCGTGACACAGCCGAAAACGCCGCCTGCGGGCGGCGTTTCGCGTTGTGGGGGTCAACTCTTGGAGGCAGCCAGCTCGCGTGCGAGTTCCAGGATGCGGCGGTGCTCGGGGATGCGGGTCAGGAACGACTCGCGAATTACGGGATCCTCGATGGCCTCTGCCGACGCGAGAATGCGGCTCGCAGCCTTGTCCAGGACCTCTTTGGCGGCGAGCCTGTCGCCGGTCGCGACCAGGCACTCGGCCAGCGCCAAACGTATCGTCGCCTCACCGTCATCCACGGTGCCAAGGCTCTCAAGTTGGGCGTAGGCATCGCGGGCACTGACCAGCGCCTCGACGGGGCGACCTTGCGCCAGGAGGGCACGAGCCAGCAGTGCGAGCGCGAAGGGTCGTACCGAAGACGCAGTCTCCGACGTCGTCACTGCGGCGCGCGCGTAGTGCTCGGCGCGCGCGTAGTCGCCTGCCAGGTACTCAGTGACCGAGAGGTATGCCTCCGCATATCCTTGGTAGCGTCGATCGTTCTGAGCGCTCGTCGCGGCCACGGCACGCTCGCCGGTAGCTCGTGCCTCGTCAAGAGATCCCTGGTATGCAAGGAGGTTGGTCAGGCAGACCAAGCCACCCCCGACCAGGAACTTGAGGTCGAGTTCCTGTGCTGTGGCCAGAATCTTCCGCATGCACACTTCGGCCTCCTCGAGTTGGCCGACCTCAAGCAGGCTCACGCCGAGGTTTCCGAGAGCCTTGCAAGCCGCCCTTCGGTGGCCGATGCTCTCGTAGTAGTCCACCGCGCGCCTGAAGCCTGCGACTGCCTCGCGAGTCTTGCCTTTGTTCCCCGCCATGTGCGCCGTCATGGTCTCAGCTCGTCCGATGAGAACCGGGTCTAGCCGCTCTTTGCACTCCTCCAGAAGCGCGAGGGTGTGCTCGCGGATCTCGCTGTCGCCACCTGCGGCCAGATAGCCGGTCGTATTCACCATGCAGTCAAGCCAGGGATTCAGTAGTTCAGACGGTGCTGGTCGTTCGATATCGCGGAATAGTGTGGCAATCTCGCCGTACTTGGCTTGTGGACCAAGCCCGTCGATGAGAGCGCTCATCGCACCCAATCTGGTCCGAGCGTCGCTGGAGGAGAGTGCCTCTCGTGCCGCTCTTTCCGCCTCTACGTATTCGCCATGCCAGGTGCGCGCTTGCGACTCGATCACCCGCATGGCACACAATTCCTCGCCCGCTGCTCCCAGGTTCACAGCTCGCTCGACGCGTGCGAAGGTCTCCGCTAGGTCGTCTACGTCGAACGCCTGCTGGGCTGCCACACCTAGCCAGTGGATGGCGCGCGGATTCTCGCCTGCGCGTTCGAAGTGGTCAGCCAGCACGATGCCCTGGCGCTCACCAGCCTGCTCCAGGTACTGCCCAGCCA
>PMBS01000141.1 GCA_003153015.1 Myxococcales bacterium | reverse complement strand
TTCGACGACGCCACCAAGGTTCGTCTGGCGGCCGCCCAGGGTAGCGAGACCCTCTGCCATGTCACCTCGATTGGCAAGGATCTGCCGCTCCACGATGCCGTGAGCGCTGGCCTCTTTGTCATGTCGCCCTCGCTCATCGCCTGTCTGGACACCTTGGCCGCTGCGGGTCAGCCCTCGCTGACCGAGGGTGTGGCCGAGGCTGCGCGGCGGGGGCTGGTCGAGGCGTACGACGTGGCCGGGGCGGTGTGGCAGGACGTGGATTCGGCGGACATGCGCCAGCATGCTGAATGGCTGCTGCGGGTCTACGGCGATGACCTGCGTCACCCGGACGTGCGCGGCACCGCGCGCGCAACTGGCACCGATACCTTGGCCCTCATCGAACGCCTGCTGGCCGAGAAGGACGCTCCTCGTTACACGCTTTTCAATCCCGGGCCGGTGATGACTTCCGCGCGGGTCAAGGCGGCCTTGGTCCACCACGACATCTGCCACCGCGACGAGGACTACTCGGGCGTAGTGCGCCGGCTGCAGCAGAAGCTGCGCCCGGTGTTCGGCGCGTCGCCTGAACATGAGATGCTGCTGGTGACCGGCTCGGGCACGGCAGCCATGGAAATGGCGATCTCGTCGGTGGTGCCGCCCGGTAAGAAGATCCTGATCATCGAGAATGGCGCCTTTGGCGAGCGCCTAGCCGAGATCGCACAGCTTCACCACCTCGACCATGTGCGGCTGGCTTTCCCGTGGGGCACCCTGCCTGACCTTGCGGCGGTCGAGGCGGCGCTGGCCAGCGATCCCGACATCGTGGTGGTGGCCATGATCCACCACGAAACCTCGGTGGGCGTGGTGAATCCGGTGGGTGCCATCGGCCGGGTGTGCCGGGTGCGCGGGGTGACCCTGGTGGTGGACGCGGTTTCCTCATTGGGCGTCGAGGATCTGGACGTGGTACGCGACAGCGTGGACATCTGCTACTCCTCGGCCAACAAGTGCCTGCACTCCTGTTCGGGCGTGTCTTTTCTGTGCGTGGCGCCCACGGTGTGGCCACGCATCGAGGCCATCCCGCCGCGCGTGTACTACCTGGATCTGCGGCGCTACCGCCGCTACCTGACCGAGGTGGCGCAGACCCCGTTCACCCCGGCGGTGTCGTCCTTCTTCGCGCTGGAGGCCGCGCTGGACGAGCTGTTCGAGCAGGGTGGGGTGGCGGCCCGGCGCGAAACCTACCGCCGGCGTAGCCTGCTCATCAGGCGGGTGCTGACTGATCTAGGCTTCCAGTCGCTGACCAACACCGGCCGTGAGTCGCACACCATCTCGACCATGCGGGTGCCTGCGGTTATTGCTGTCGACGAACTTTATGCCCGTTTGAAAGAACGCGGCTTCATCATCTATCGCTGCAAGGGTGCTCTCGGCGCGCACTACGTCCAGATCTCGAACATGGGCGAGCTGCCCGACGCCACCATCGACGCCTTCTTGGGAGCCGTGTCCGACGTGGTAGCCGCAGCCCGCGAGGCAGCGCGATCGAAAGATCGCGGGCGGCTGCGTTCGGTGTAGTCGCGTGGGGAGCCCGCCGGCTTTGCCCCCTGCCGGGACTTCGGGACGGCCCGCCACCCTACCCACCCCGCGCGCTTCGCGCGCGCCCTCGCCGGCGGCGCTCCCATATGAATAGGCTTCGATTGTTTTGCGCGCGTCCGCAGGTTGACCTACAATGGCGGCAAGTCACAGCAAGGCGTTTGGAGAACGCGCCTGCGCGGAATCCAGCGTCGCATGAGCCAGCCGATTGCCCATGGTTTCCTACAGGGCCAAGCCCGTTTGTGCGCGGTTGCTGGGGGTCACAACTCTTGCGGGCCGTAGATGTCACTTTTCCGACAGTGTAAGCAAGCTCACGAAAGATGTGGAGTTGAAGTTTGCGATTTTCGGGGCCGATAACTCGGGAAGAGTCGATTTGTGCGATTTTCTTTCGGAGGCAAGAAGGGCCATATTCACACATGTCAACGTAGTGATTGCAGCATGTTAGCCATGATTCTGGACGCACATGTGATGACCTGTGCTCACATCTAACCACTGCTATTTAGTCATAGTGATCACAAAAACTGCGTGACAAAACCGTTTCATTGTTTATCATGGCCATATCGTCAGTTTTCCCACGCAGGCACTGCTTCACGAGAGAGCGAACAGGAAAGGAAGAGAGGAAGACATGAGAATCAGCAAGCTGCTTTTTGTCCTGGTGACCGTCGGTGTGCTGGCAGTGAGTTCCGACAGCCGAGTCGAGGCAGCCAGCGCGACTTCGAATCTGAACGTGACCGCCTCGGTCGGCGCGAACTGCACGATCTCGACTGCAACCGTCGCCTTTCCCGCATACGATCCGGTCGTGGCGAACGCAAGCACGAACGACGACGGCACGGGTTCCGTGATCATCACCTGCACCAGGGGCACTGCGGCCACCATCGGCCTCGGCCTAGGCGCGAACGCTTCGGGCAGCCAGCGCCGTATGAAAGACGCCACCACGGACTACCTCAACTACGAACTCTATCAGGACGCGGGTAGAGCGACGGTGTGGGGCACCACCGGGGCGGGCCTTCTTTCGCCGGCCGCGGCTCCTGACAAGAACCCGCGCACTTTCACGGTCTACGGCCGGATTCCGTCCGCGCAGGACGTCCCTGCTGGCTCGTACAGCGACACGGTAGTTGCGACGGTCAACTTCTGATTCCTCTCAGGTGACCCCACTGCAGTCAGGCAGACGGCAAGCAGAAGGGAAAAGATAGATGAGAATCGGCAAGCTGCTTTTCATTCTGACGACAATCTGTACTCTTGTGGTGAGTTCCGACAGCGCGGTCGTGGCAGGCAGCGCGACGGCGAATCTTCAGGTCACTGCTGCGGTCAGCGCGAACTGCACGATCACAACGGCAACCGTTGCCTTTCCCGCATACGACCCGATTGTCGCGAACGCAGGCGCGAACGACGACGGCACCGGTACCGTGACGATAGCCTGCACCAAGGGCACCCTGGCCACGATCGGCCTCGGCCTCGGTGCGAATGCATTGGTCAGCCAGCGCCGGATGAAGGACGCCACCACGGACTACCTCAACTACGCCCTGTACTTGGACGCGGCCAGAACCACGGTCTGGGGCACCGCCAGCCCCAACCTTCTGACCCCGGTCGCGGCTCCTGACAAGAATCCGCGCGCGTTCACCGTCTACGGCCGAATTCCTTCCGGGCAGGACATCCCTGCCGGCGCGTATACCGACACGGTGGTCGCCACCGTCAACTTCTGAAACTGAATCCTTCCAGGCAAACCCTGCAAGACAACAACCGGTGGACCAAGAAAGAGAGGACCCAAGATGAAGCTCACGAAACTGTTCCTGTTTCTGGCGTCGATCAGTGCTCTGGTGATCAGCTCCGATGGCTCAGCGTTGGCTGCTGGCTCGTCGACCGCGAACCTTCCGGTGAGTGCCACGGTCGTCAAGGCGTGCTCGATTCGCACTACTGCCGTGGCCTTTGGAAATTACGATCCGAGTGCATCGGCTGCGAACGACGCAGGAGTGGGTGCGGTGATCATTCGCTGCACACCGAACACCGCGACCACCATCGGCCTCGGCTTCGGCCAGAATGCGAGCGGCACCCAGCGCTCCATGAAGGAAACGACCTCCGGGGTGGGGAACCTTCTCCAATACGGTCTGTTTTCGGACTCCGGCAGGACAACTGCCTGGGGTGACGGTACGCTGAGCAGCCTCGTGTTCACTCCACCCGTCAAGGGCGACAACGCGGAGTACGCATACAGCGTATACGGCAGGATTCCGGCGCTGCAGAATGTGCCAGACTACGCTTACAACGACCTCGTGCTCGCGACGGTCAACTTCTAGGCTTCGTCAACAGGTCCGCATTCTTCCAGGTGAGGTCCACCGATCGCCCTGGTCCGAGGCAGCCCGGCCTGGCTTAGCCAGGCCGGGCGTTGCCAGGCAGGAGACGCAGGCGCCGATCGGGTTGATTGAGACGCCGGTTCCGTCGGGTGTCTTCTTTGACGTGAGTGCTAGAATTGCAAGGACCTGAAGGAAGGACAGCTTCTCATGGTGCATAGAACGCATAGGCTGGTCTGGGTAGGAGCTTCGGTGTTTCTCGGCTTCCTTGTCGGCAGGCCAGGGATTGCCAGCGCGGGCCGCCAGACGAGTACGGTCGCGGTTTCCACCTCTGTCTCCCCGAGTTGCACCATCGGCACCGCGGCCATCGCGTTTTCTCCCTACGATCCAGTGAACACAAACGCCACGGTGGCCGACGATCAGAGCGGTGACATCGTCATCCGATGCACCAAGGGCACCAGCGGCATCACGATTGACCTGGGGAACGGCGCGCACAACACGGGCCAGCAGCGACGGATGGTCAACCTGACGGCCTCCGGCACCTTCATCAATTATGAAGTCTACAAAGAGACAGGCCGAACCAGCGTCTGGGGTGCTGGTGACGGCGGATCAGTTCGCTCGGGCGCGGACCTGAATGGCACAGGCAATGTCATGGCTGTGACCATGTACGGACGCATCCCGCCGGCCCAGCTTGCGGCGATCGCGGGCGCCTACAGCGACACCCTGGTCTCGACCATCAACTTCTAGCGCGAAATTTCCAAAGCGGCGATTTCGGCGTATCCTCTCGGGCTATGGGCAAAGCCACACTTTCAGCGCTTCTTCTGCTCGGCTCCATTCTTGGCCTGGGCAGCAGAGCTGACGCAAGTTCGTTCACCGTCAATCCGATCACGGTCACGCTATCGGGCAAGGACAAGAGCGCTCTGCTCACCCTGCAGAACCAGACCAGCGAAGAGATTCGCTTCAAGATCCTCATGCAGGCATGGCAGCAGAGTCCGCAAGGCGAGATGCAGCTCAAGGACACCAAGGATATCGTCGTCTTTCCTGGGCTTCTCACCCTGGCACCCAATGAGGAACGCAAGCTGCGTATCGGATCGACTGTGCCGGCGGGCGCTGCCGAGCGGAGCTACCGCGTCTTCGTCGAGGAGTTGCCCCCTTTGCGCGCGCCCCAGACCGCCAACAAGTCCGAGGTCAAAGTGTTGACCAAGATGGGGGTTCCCATCTTCGTGCAGCCGGCAAAACCCATGGCTGCGGGGATGGTGGAGGGCATGGGCCTGGCAAAGAGGAAACTCGCTTTCACGGTCAAGAACACCGGCAACGTGCACTTCCTGCTGCAGTCGGTGCGGGTGAAGGCTTTGGATGGCAAGGGCGCAGCCGTGTTCGAAAAGGATGTCGAGGGCTGGTACGTGTTGACCGGTGGTACCAGGGTTTGGGAGATCGAGATCCCGAAGGACGCCTGCGCCAAGGCCAAGGCGATTACCGTGGCAGCCGAGTCAGCCGAGGCCAAGTTCAGCGGCCGCATGGAAGTTCCCGCAGCGGGCTGCGGTCCGTGAGCGACTAGTGTGCTGGCCCCCGACACGATTCCGGCGGCCCGCGTGGTTGGCTGCCGTGGTCGTCGCGGGGTTGGCTAGCTCTGCGCGCGCCCAGTCACATGAGAGCGCGGGCCCGGCGCCGGACGTTGCGCTTGATCGGCCCGACGGCTCGGCTAGCGTTGAGGCAGGCTCACAGGGAGCGGCAGTGCCGCACGACGCGAGTCCGGCTCGCCCTCAGCCAGCCGGGGCGCCGAGCGAGGAGACTCCCGCCTTCCTGCACGCCACGGTCAATCAGGTCGACATCGGCGACGTGTATGTCATTTTGCGCGGGAATGATGTGGTCGTGAAGGTGACCGACCTGGAAAACTCCGGGATGCGCGTCGAGGGGGGGAAGCGGGAAAAAGTAGGCGAGGACCTGCTGGTGTCGCTGCAGTCGTTGGCCCCAAAGCTAACCTTCGTGTTTGATGAACGAAGCCTCAGCCTCACCATGACTGCAGATTCGAAGCTGTTCGGGGGTGCCGTGCTTGACCTTCGGGCCAAGCGGCCCGAGGGCATCATCTACGACAGCGCCCCCAGCATGTTCGTCAACTACCGGGTCGGGCTGACCGACCTGCAGAGCCGTGATCAAGCTGGTTGGAACGGGTTCGCCGAGTCTGGGCTCAGCGTGCGTGGCCACCTGCTCTATGCCAGTGGCCAGCGCAGCGAGATCGACGGCTCATGGGAGCGCTTGCTCACCAACCTCACCTTCGACTTGCGCGACCGGCTGACCAGCATCGTTCTCGGCGACGTGAATGCCACCAGCGATGTTCTGGGCGGGGGCGGCATGATGGGCGGGGCGAGCGTCGCACGCAATTTCGGCCTTGACCCCTACTATGTGTTTCTGCCGACCCAGCAACTCGCAGGCACGGCCCTGACCCCGTCCACCGTCGAGATCTATGTGAACGGTCAGCTCGTGCGCCGCGAGGTACTTCCGCCAGGGCAGTTCAGCGTGCAGAACCTGCCGGTGACCAGCGGCAGTGGCCAGACCCAGGTCGTAGTCCGGGACGCGTTCGGCAATACCCAGGCCATGGTGAGCCCGTACTACCTGGCGCTTGGCACGCTAGCCAAGGGGTTGCACGATTTCAGCTACAACGTTGGCATCACGCGCAAGAACTATGGCCAGGATAGCTGGAACTATGGCCAGCCGGCACTGCTGTTTCGTCACCGTCTTGGCCTGACCAACTGGCTGACCGTTGGGGCTCGGGTTGAGGGGGCCCTGCACTTCGACCGGACTACGGTCGGGCCTTGCACTGAGAGGATCCCGCATATGCTGAGCGGCGGCCCCAGTCTGGCGGTCCGCCTGCCGGTAGGAGAGGTGGGGGCATCGGCGGCGCTGAGCGGCCAGGGCCGCTTCGTCGGTGGTGCGGCGCTCTTGTCCTATTCCTACGTCGGGCGCCTGCTCAACTTTCAGGTCGGCGCTCGCTATCAGAGCCGGGAGTACGCCAACCTGATACTGACGCCTGCCAGCCTTCCGCCCCCGAACGCCTTGCCACAAGGCGTTCCCTCGCCGATCGCCAGGCAGCGCAAGGATCTGCTGGCGTCGATCGCCAAGAACATCGGCAAGGTGGCAACCCTGTCGCTGCAGTACGAGGCGACCGAGTGGCTGGGCCAGGGCTGGACCAATCGAATCACCTTGGCAGCCAACCGATCGATCACGCGCTGGATGTACGCGTTTGCGACGGTGAGCAACACCTACCAGAGCCCTTGGCCAGTCAAGTACGAGACCTTCGCGGGGCTGAGCTTTGCGCCGGCGGAAAGGGTCACGGCGGGCGCCACCCGCAGCGACCACTGGGGCGGGCAATCAGGCTACGGTGGAACAACACAGGCCACGGTTCAGCAATCGCTGCCGCTCGGCCCAGGTTTCGGATATCGAGTGGTGATGTCCCAGGGCGAGAACGCCCTGAACGAAGGCACGGCCCAGTATCAGGGCGCATACGGCCGAATCGAAGCTGACTATCAGCACCTGGGATACGGCACGGCTGACCGAGGCCACGCCTCGCTGACCGCAACCGGAGGCCTGATCCTCATCGGCGGCAGCGCCTATCTCACCCGGCCCGTGCAGGACAGCTACGCCCTCATCCGGGTGCCGGGCGTGGCCGGTGTCCACGGCACCGTGAGCAACCAGGTGATGGGAACCACCGACAGCAAGGGGAATCTTCTGATCCCCAGCCTGCTGCACTACTACGGCAATCGCATCGGGATCGACGACAAGGACATCCCGCTTGATCACGACATCGGGGCCACCGAAAGGGTTATCGCGCCTCCCTATCGCGGCGGGGCGGTGGTGACCTTCCCAGTCCGGCGGGTTCAGAGCGTTTCCGGGACGGTAGTGATCGACGACCAGGGCACGACCACGCTGCCAACCTACGGGCAGATCATCGTCCTGGTCGGCCAGCAGCAGATGGTTTCCCCGCTTGACGAGGCTGGCAACTTCTATCTAGAGAACGTGCCGCCAGGATCGTATTCGGCCGAGGTGCAATATGCCGCCGGGGTGTGCAAACTCCCACTCGCGGTTCCAGATGGTGCTACGGCGCTAGTCAACGTGGGAACGATCCGGTGTATCCTTCCCAACAAGGAGACGAAATGAGAGGCGTACGCTGGATGGTATCGCTCTCTGTGCTGGCCGCGGCACTGGTCTTCGGTGGCCGCTCAGCGTCGGCGCAAACCTGCGCCATCACAGTCACGCCGGTGTCCTTCGGGGTCTATGACGTCTTCTCCTCCACCCCTCTCAGCACCACGGGGAGCGTGACCTACCTCTGCACTGGAAACGTACGGACCATCACGATCTGGATGAGCAAGGGGTCCGGAACCACCAACAACCCACGGCAAATGGTGGGTGGAACCAATCGGTTGAACTACTACCTTTGTCAGGATGCCGCCTGCAACACGCTCTGGGGAGACATGGCATACCCAACCGACTACGGTCCTGTCACTCCGATCCTTAGAACCAACGTCACCCTTCCTATCTACGGCAGGATTCCGGCAGGCCAAGACGTTCCAACCGGCACTTATACGGACACCCTTCTTGTCGAAATAGACTACTGACGCAACGGGCAGTAGCACAGGCGAAGAAGCGAGACGACGGGCGCTGTCCGCCGACCGGTGTCGGCTGGGCGACTACCTGCCGGCTCCGCTCTCGCCGGCTGGCCGACGACAACGCTCACCACCAAAGTAAAAAGCCCCAAGAATCCAACTAGTTGAGAGTCGCGGGTCGCGGGCACGGATTCTGCTCTTACTGTGGGCGTGGTTACACGTTTTTTGCGAGCTGCCAAGCACCCCACGAAGTCCTGGAAGTGGTGGGTTCGCCTCGCGTCTTTGATCCTTGTCAGCGCGGCGATTCCCCGGCAGGCCGTTGCGGGCTCGCGCAGCTCGCTGGTCTTCGTGTCGGTTCAGGTGGTGCAGACCTGCCGCGTTGATACGGTTGGGAGTCAGACCGGCAAGGGCGTTGACCTCAAGATGCTTTGTAATTCGGCGGCCAGGCCAAACGTCGGGCTCGCAGGACAGTCCACAGCGTCGCCGGCCAAGATGGCGACGACCGTGACCGGCGCTCGTTCGGTCAGCACCGTCAGTCTCACCCCTACAGGGGATGGGCAGATTCTGCGCATAGATTTCTGATTTCGCGCTTTCTGCGCTTGACACGGATGCGGCAGCAGCATATCACTCTTACGTAAACGTAAGGGTTTGATTATGCCTTTGGAAATCGGCGCAGAATCGCTATCCCTACTCAAAGTTGGTGATATAGCGCGTCGAACGGGAAAGACCGTTCGGGCCATACACCTCTATGAGGAGCTGGGCCTGCTCAACCCAGCGGTGCGGTCCAAGGGCGGCTTCCGCATGTACCGGGGGGATGGGGTCAAGCGCATCGAGTGGATCCAGAAGCTGCAGGACATGGGCTTCTCCCTGACCGAGATCAAGGTCTTCCTGCGCGTGTGGGAGGAGAGCGCCACGGCGCCTAAGGCCATGGCCACTGTGCGCGAGATCTTCACCGACAAGCTGCGGGAAACGCGCGAGACCATCGCCCGGCTCACCCGCCTGGCCGACGAGCTTTCCGAAAGCCTCGCCTTCCTCGAAGGCTGCCGTTCTTGCGATCAGGGCCAGCACCAGCGCGAGTGCGGCGGCTGCGGCCGATCGGACCACGAGGTTCCCCTACTGGTGGACGGAATCGCCAAACGCTAAGTCATGGCCCCCAAACTTCCTATCTACATGGACAATCACGCGACCACCCGGGTGGATCCGCGGGTGCTCGAAGCGATGCTGCCCTACTTCGGCGAGGAATTCGGCAACGCCGCCAGCCGGTCGCATGTCTTCGGTTGGAACGCAGAGCGGGCGGTGGAGCAGGCGCGCGAGCAGGTGGCCGCGGCAATCGGCGCCTCGGGACGAGAGATCGTCTGGACATCGGGCGCCACGGAGTCGGACAACCTGGCCATCAAGGGTGCGGCCGAGTTCTATCGCGACCGGGGCAACCACATCATCACCGCAGTTACTGAGCACAAGGCGGTGCTCGACACCTGCAAGCGGCTGGAGAAGTCGGGCTTCGAAGTGACCTACCTGCCGGTCGAGCGCGACGGCCGGGTGAACCCGCAGGCCGTGGCCGATGCGCTGACTGACAGGACCATCGTGGTTTCCATCATGCTGGCCAACAACGAGGTGGGCACCATCAATCCCGTGGCCGAGATCGGCCAGGCGGTCAAGGCGCGCGGAGCGGTGTTTCATGTCGATGCGGTCCAGGGCGTGGGCAAGATTCCTTTCGACGTGGCAAGCGCGCACGCCGATCTGGTTTCCCTGTCGGCGCACAAGATGTACGGCCCCAAGGGCGTGGGCGCGCTCTACGTGCGGCGCAAGCCTCGTGTGCGCATCACCCCCATCATCGACGGGGGAGGCCACGAGCGCGGTATGCGCTCGGGCACGTTGAACGTGCCGGGCATCGTGGGGTTCGGCAAGGCTGCCGAGATCAGCGCGGCGGAGATGGCAGAAGAGAGCAAGCGGCTGCTGGCACTGCGCGAGCGGCTGCGGCTTGGCATCGAGGCGCGGGTCACCGATACGGTGCTCAACGGCTCGCTCGAGTACCGGCTGCCGGGTAGCCTGAACATGAGCTTCGCCTACGTGGAGGGCGAGGCCCTGATGATGGCGCTCAAGGACGTCGCGGTGTCATCGGGCTCGGCTTGCACGTCGGCTTCGCTGGAACCGTCCTACGTGCTGCGCGCCATGGGCGTTCCAGTAGAAATGGCGCACACATCGATTCGTTTCGGTCTCGGCCGATTCAATACCGAAGAGGAAGTCGACTACGTGATCGATCTGGTGGCGCAGAAGGTCAAGAAGCTCCGGGAAATGTCTCCATTGTGGGAGATGGCGCAATCCGGAGTCGATATCAAGAGCATCCAATGGGCAGGCCAGAGATAGAACGAGAAGTACAAGAGGAAATTTGTTATGGCGTATAGCGGCAAAGTTATCGACCACTACGAAAACCCGCGCAATGTGGGCAGCCTGAACAAGGAATCGCTCAACGTGGGAACCGGCCTGGTGGGCGCGCCGGCCTGTGGCGACGTGATGAAGCTGCAGATCCAGGTGAGCGAAACCGGCGTCATCGAGGACGCCAAGTTCAAGACCTTTGGCTGTGGCTCGGCAATAGCGTCTTCGTCGCTGGCGACAGAATGGATCAAGGGAATGACCCTTGAGCAGGCCATGTCGGTCAGGAACACGCAGATCGTGCAGGAGTTGAACCTGCCGCCAGTGAAGATTCACTGTTCGGTGCTGGCCGAGGACGCCATCAAGAGTGCGATCGCTGACTATCGCAGAAAGCAGCGCGGCGCGCAGGTACAGTCGAGCCTGGGAGGAAGCTGATCTTGTCCATCGAAGTCACAGAGCGAGCAGTCGAGGAGATTCGCAAGGCCGCGGGCAAGCGTCCCTCGCTGCCCAAGGGCCTGCGGGTGGGCATCCGCACAGGAGGGTGCACCGGATTCTCGTACCTGTTCGAGTGGTCGGACGCGGAGGCGCTTGCCGAGGACAAGGTGCTGGAGCTCGGGGGCGGCCAGGTCAGGGTGTTCATCGACCCAAAGAGTTTTCTGTTTCTTGATGGCTCGACGCTCGACTACGCCAGCGGCATGATGGCCCGCGGGTTCAAGTGGACCAACCCCAACGTGAAGGAGACCTGCGGCTGTGGTGAGAGTGTGCGATTCTAGTGAAGCGCTACCTCAAACCACGGAGGCGACGGCGGCCGACGATGTACTGCGGAACCCTCGAAGGGTTCCGCGCCTCCCGCGACGGGCTTCGGCGAGCAGAGCTCCCCTGCGCCCACGCGATCCGGCTCGCTGGCTGCGTCGGGCCTGCGCTTCCGGTCCTNNCCCGGCTTGTCGGCCGGATTCTAAGCATCATCCCGATCTCTGCCTGAGCGTTGGGCATCTCAAACCTGTGTCAACCCCTTTCATGTGTCCCTATGAAGGGGTCTAGTCCCCAGCCATGATTTGCTGGTCCTGTGAGAAGAACGCTGGTGACGGCATGCTGTGCGCCGGGTGCGGTGCTGTGCAGCCGCCTGATCGCACGGCCGATCACTTTCGCGTGTTCGGCTTGCCTCGCAAGTTCGATCTGGATGTCGCGGATCTCGAACGGCGCTACAAGGAGATGACCAAGGTCTTGCACCCGGATCGCTTCGCCCGCGCGGACGGTCGGGCGCGGCGCGCGTCGCTGGAGCGGTCGGTGCAGCTCAATCTCGCATGGCGAACCCTGTCCCAGCCAGTGGCCCGCGCAGAGTATCTGCTGTCGTTGCAAGGTGTCGCGGTGGGCGAGCCCACGGGCAGCATGCGCTCCGAGAGGCCGGACAACCGGGCGACCCAGCCGGTGGACACGGCGTTGTTGGTGGAGGTGATGGAACTGCGCGAGGCCCTGGCCGAGGCGCGCGCTCGTGGCGACAGCGCGAAGGTCGCCACCTTGGTCGCCGGGGTGCAGGTCCTTCACGACAAGGAAATGGCCGAAGTGGCCGCGGGTTTCGCCGCCGGGCAGCCCAACCTTGCAGCGATTGCCGCGCGCCTGGTGGCTGGGCGCTACTATCGGCGGTTTCTCGAGGAGGCGGAGCCCCATGAAGGCGAAGAGGGTCCGGCCAAGTAGAAAACGGGATCTGGAATGGCGGTAGAAACGCTCTTCGAGATTTCCGAGCCGGGCGAGGCGCAGACCAAGGAGGTTCGCAGGGGGCGCGCGGTGGGCATCGACCTCGGTACCACCAACTCGCTGGTGGCGGTGGTGCAGGCCGGCCAGCCCATTTGCCTGCGCGACCAGCTCGGCTCGCTTCTGCCGTCAGTGGTGCACTATGCGGCTGACGGCAGTGTGGTGGTGGGCCAGGCGGCGCGCGGGTTGGCGGCCCAGGCGCCACAGGACACCATCGCGTCGGTCAAGCGATTCATGGGGCGTGGCCCTCGTGATGCCGAGGTCACGCGCCGGCTGACGCCCTACGAGTTCGCCCCCGGTGCCGACGCCGTGGTTCGCTTTTCGCTGCTGGGTGGCCGCCGCGCGGTCACGCCGGTGGAAGTTTCGGCCGAGATCCTGCGCGTGCTCAAGGCGCGCGCCGAGGCAGCGCTGGGTGGTGAGCTGGACGGTGCCGTGATTACCGTGCCCGCCTACTTCGACGACGGTCAGCGCCAGGCCACGCGCGACGCGGGCCGCCTGGCCGGGCTCGATGTCATGCGGCTGCTCAACGAGCCCACCGCCGCTGCCCTGGCCTATGGCCTGGATAAGCAGGCCGAGGGAACCTTCGCCGTGTTCGACCTGGGCGGCGGCACGTTCGACATATCAATCCTGAAGTTGGAAGGCGGCGTGTTCGAGGTGAAGTCCACCGGCGGCGACTCGGCCTTGGGCGGCGACGATTTCGATCGCGCCCTGGCTGCGCGTCTGCTGCGGCAGATGGGCCTGCCCGAGGATGCGGCTGGCGATCGCTCGCTCACCCGTCGTGTGCTAGATGCGGCGCGGGACGCGAAAGAGGCGCTGACCAAGCTCAGCGCGACGGAAGTTGTCATCGAACGGCGGCCAGGTGACGTCTGGCGTGGGACGCTCACGCGCGACGAGCTGGACGACGTGGTGAGGCCGGTCCTCGATCGCTGCGAGCCGCCCGCGCGTCGGGCGCTGCGCGACGCGGGCCTGGAGGCGAAGCAGCTTTCCGGCGTGATCCTGGTGGGCGGCGCCACCCGCATGCCTATCGTGCGGCGATTGGTCGCCAGCCTCTTCGGGCGCGAGCCCCTGGCTGACATCGATCCCGACGAGGTGGTGGCCCTGGGCGCGGCGGTGCAGGCCGACTTGTTGGCGGGCAACGCGCGCAAGGATGTGGTGCTGATGGACGTGGTGCCGCTCTCGCTCGGTCTGGAGATGATGGGCGGGGTGGCGGAGAAGCTGATCCATCGCAACACCACCGTGCCCTGCGGCGCTGTGCAGACCTTCACCACCTATGCCGACAACCAGACCGGGTTTGACTTGCACGTGGTGCAGGGAGAACGCGAGCTGGTGGCGGACTGCCGCTCGCTGGCGCGTTTCAAGCTGACCGGCATCCCGCCCATGCCGGCGGGCATGGCGCGCCTGCAAGTCACCTTCTTGGTCGACGCCGACGGCCTTCTCGGCGTCTCCGCGCGCGAAGAAACCACCGGCAAGGAATCGTCCATCCGGGTGAAGCCGAGCTACGGTCTGACTGACGACGAGGTTGAGCGCATGATTCGCGATTCCTTCGCCCATGCCGAGCGGGACGTGAGCGAGCGCCTGCTGGTGGTGGAGCGCGTGGAGGCCGATCGCATCCTGCAGGCGACACGCGTGGCCTTGGCCGCGTCTGCCGATCTTCTGGTCGACGGTGAGCGGGCAGCAATCGAAGCGGCGATGGCTGCACTTGAGACGAGCAAGGCCGGTCGCGACCACCTGGCCATCCGCGCGGCCATTGCTGCGCTGGACGCGGCATCCAAGGATTTCGCCACCCGCCGCATGAACCAGGCGCTGCAGCAGGGGCTGCGCGGTCAGGACATCGGCGCGGTGGAAAGCAAGGTGGGAAAGTAGCCCATGCCCAGGGTTCGCTTCGAGCCTGACGGAATCGAGATCGAGGTCAAGCTGGGCACGACGATCCTGCAGGCCGCGGAGCAGGCAGGGGCGCAACTCGGGTCAGCTTGCGGCGGGGTGTGCGCCTGCGCAACCTGCCACGTCTACGTCAGCGAGGGAATGGACGGCTTGTCAGAAATCGACGAGTGCGAAGAAGACAACTTGGATAAGGCGTTTGACGTGCGTCGCAACTCACGCCTTGCCTGCCAGGCCTGCTTGCAGAGCGAGGGCCGCACCGTTGTCAGCATCAGCCGCGCCAGTCGCCAGACGTTTTTCGACGAGCACCCGGAGGTGCGGGAGCGGTAGCCAAGGCGACCGCAGGTCGCCCCTACTCCTCTTCTTCGGCCGCGACCTTGGCCTCGGCCACGACTCTGTCCATCAAATTGCTGGGCAGTTCGTCGTAGTGCGAGAATTCGAGGGTGAACGAGCCGCGACCGCCGGTCATCGAGCGCAGGTCAGACGAGTACTTGAGGGTCTCGGACATGGGCACATGCGCGCGGATGACTTGATCCTTGCCGGTGGATTCCATGCCCTCGACCCGACCGCGGCGCTGGTTGAGATCGCCGATCACGTCGCCCATGCAGTCGTCCGGGCAGGTCACCTGGATCTTCATGATGGGCTCGAGCAGGCAGGGTTTGGCCAGCTTGAAGGCGGCCTGGAAGCCCTTGGAGCCCGCGATTTCAAAGGAACGCGAGTCCGAGTCCACGTCGTGGTACTTGCCGTCGAACAGGCGCACCTTCACGTCGGTGACGCGATAGCCGGCGACAACCCCCTTGGCCATGCGGGTGCGCATCCCCTTCTCGATGGCCGGGATGAACTGGCGGGGCACGGAGCCGCCCACGATGGCATCCTCGAACTCGAAGCCACTGCCGCGAGGCAGGGGCGAGATGTCGATGTAGCAGACCCCGAACTGGCCGCGGCCGCCGGTCTGCTTCTTGTGCTTGCCCTCGACATTCTTGGCCGTGCCCTTGATGGTTTCGAGGTAGGGAATCTTGGGCGGCAGGAGGTCCACCTCGACGCCCATGCGGTGCAAGCGATCGACGGTGGCCTCGATGTGCAGCTGGCCGGTACCACCGATCAGGATCGCCTTGGACTGCGCGTCGTGGCTGACCTTGATGGCCACGTCCGAGTCGATGATCTCGTTCAGCTTGACTGCAAGCTTGTCCTCGTCGCCCTTGGACTTGGGCTGCAGGGCATAGGTGATGAGCGGCGCGGGAATTGCCGGCTTGGGCAGGGCGAAGAGCGCCCGCTCGTCGGCCAGGGTATCGCCGGTCTTGGTGGTCTTCAGTTTGGCCACCGCGACGATGTCGCCGGCAAAGGCCTCGGCGACCTGATCGCGCGCCTTGCCCTGCAAGACGTAGAGCTGACCCAGGCGTTCTTTGGAATCGTGGTTGACCGAAATCAGGGTGGCATCGCCGGTCAGCTTTCCCGACAGCACCCGCATGAGGGACAGGCGGCCGATGTCAGAGCTGCAGGTCTTCCACACGTAGGCGGCCACCGGTGCTGCGGGATCGGCGCTGCGCTCGGCCGGCTGGTCGCCGGCCGTGCCTTTCCAGGCCGGCCGGTCAGTCGGCGCGGGGAAGCAGTCAACGATGAAATCGAGAAGCGGCTGGATGCCTACGCACACGCCGGGCGCAGCGGCCAGCACCGGAACCACCGCCTGGCGGCGCACGCCCGTGACCAGACCCTGGCGCGCTTCTTCGTCGGTCAGGGTGCCAGCCTCCAGATACTTCTCTACCAGGGCATCGTCGGCCGAGGCGATGGCTTCCAGCAGGGCCTCGCGCGCCTTCTTCGCCGCATCGACCATGTCGGCCGGGATCTCGCCCTCTTTCACTTCGCGGCCTTCCCCCGAAAAGCGGAGCGCCTTCATGGAGAGCAGATCCACCACGCCCGCGAAGTCGGCTTCCTGGCCGATGGGGAGTTGCAGCGCCACCGCCTTGGTGGACAGGGTCTCGCGCACGTCATCGAGCGCCCGTTGGAATTCGGCGCGCTCGCGGTCCAGCTTGGAGATGAGCACGCAGCGGGGCAGTCCCAGCTCATCGCACATGGCCCATGTCCGCTCGGTGTAGACCTGCACGCCGTCGTTGGCAGACACCACCACCACAGCGGCATCGGCGGCATCGAGCGCAATACGCGTGTCGACCAAGAAGTTGCCGTTGCCTGACGTGTCAAGAATATTGATCTTGTTCTTTTTCCACTCGACGTGGCCCGTGGCAGCATAGATGCTGGTCTTGCGCTTCTGCTCCTCGGGCTCGAAGTCGAAGTTCGACGTGTCGTCGTCGACACGGCCCAGCCGCTGGGTCGACTTGGTCGAGAAGAGAATGGCTTCGCCCAGGGTGGTCTTGCCTGCGCCACCGTGGCCGACCAGTGCAACGTTTCGAATCTCGTTCGCCGCGTAGCTCTTCATGCATTGTCCCTTCAGATGAACCGGGATAGCCCCGCCGTCTTCACCAAAGTCTGGCGCTTATAAATCACCTGACCAAGGAAGTCGAGGCGGTCATTTGCACCAGGCGCGAGCCCTTCCGGACGCGGCGCGATGCTGGCTCTGTGGCCACTAGTTCTTGCTGGGATCCAGGACACGGCCCATGAAGAGGATGGCGCCGGTGGGCTGGTCACGCAGGAAGTAGAGGAAGGGACGGTCTGCCCTGACGACTAGGTCGGGCGGGGGAGGTAAGCTTGTCGTTTCAATGCCGACGGCCGTGGCGGCCGCGGCCTCGGTGCCCTTTTCCGCGACGTCGATGAAGGCCTTGTGGACGACGTCTCCGATGTACAGGTTCTGGGTGCCATCCATGCCCGAAAAGTCGGCGGTGCCATCGATGAAGGCCGACAGCATGCCCAGCGTCTTGAGGAGTTCGTTCAGGTTCGTGCCGGTCTCGACCCTGAAGCGTGGAAGGGCAACGGAAACGTGTTGGCTGGTCAGCCCGGCCACGAGCGCACCCAGTGCCGTCGCATCCAGCGACGATTCGACCTGGCTGAACTTGCCCGCATCCGGCACCACCACCAGGAGCGAAAGGTTCTTGTCGGCGTAGGGCAAGGATGCGGCAACGAAGTTCGTACCTTGCATGGCCGGGAGGTTGAAGAGATCTCCGTTCATGAATTTCACGTTCGCGTTGCTGCCGTCGAGGGGTGTGAACGAACCGTCGTAGGTGTCGTTCGGGTCAAAGGGTGTGTTCCATGCAGCATTGAAGTAGACCGCATTGGTCAAGACCAGAGCGGTCGAGCTGTCGATGGAATCCGGTGGCAGCAGATCCTGGATCTTGTTCTCGGTCTGGTCGGCTACCCAGGTATTGATGGTCACACGCGATGGCTCCGGCGCATTGATGAAGTCGAGCAGGTTCACGCCCGCGCCATAGTTCGCGGCCAGGGTGTCGAGGAAGTCGGCCTTGAAGGTGTAGGTTCTCTCGGCCCACGCCGCGTTGACGATATGGAGGCGCATGGGCCCGCCATCCGCACCCAGCTTGTCCTGACCGCGCGAGGCCAGGGCCTGGTCCAGGGCATTGAACGCCGGGTGCAGCCTGTCGGGGGGCAGGGTGAAGTGAAGCGCCTGGGCCATCTCCGTCGCGGTGGTGCCCGCCGCGCCGGCGTAGGTCATGGCAAGGGCGATGGAAATGCTGGCCGGTGAAAAGATCAGATTGGTGTTCGTGGCGATGAGTTGCTTGTAGGCGGCAGAGGCAAAGGCGGCGTTGTCAGCAGCCAGGGTGGTGCTGTCAGCCGCGGGCACCTGCGGATCGGCGATGCGCTGGACAGGGGACCTGGCAGTGTCGAACTTCGGGGCAGACGCGCCGTCGCCACAGCCAGCAAGCGCAGCGGAGAAAAGAGCGGAGAGAACGAAGGTAGCTGGAATAGAGCGAGTCATGGGTGCCTCCGGGATAGCCGTGAAGGCTGTCAGCAATTTCGGGGCCAAGACCGAGCTGGCCCCCTGAACCTGCCGGCAAGCCAGACGATAGGTTCGATTCCTCAGAATTCTGAGGCTGCGCAGGCAGATCGGTCGGTCGCAGTGAGGTCGATTGGCGCGTTGAAGCATGAAAGGTGGCAGGCATGTGGGAAGACGGCGGCAGCGACGCGGCATCTTCTTGCGGCTGCCAGCATCAAAGCATATGAATGAGGGCCGAACCCGCAAGTGCTTCGCTTTCCCAGGCCCAGGCCTTTGGTGTCGAGGGACAGGCGGGCTGGCGGATCCTTGGGCCACTGGAAGCGAACAACGTTCACGCATAGGAGAGCAAAATGGCAGATCTACGAACCACGTACATGGGTGTCCCCCTCGCCAATCCGATTGTGGTGGGATCCTGTTCTTTGTCGAAGTCGATCGACAGCATCAAGCGACTTGAGCAGGCGGGGGCTGGCGGCCTGGTGGTGAAGTCGCTCTTCGAAGAGCAGATCCAGTTGGAGGAGGAGGAATTCCGCACCCGCTTGGGGGAACTTGAGCCCGGCTTCGCCGAAGCGGTCAGCATGTTTCCCAAGATGGAACACGGTGGGCCCAAGCAGCACCTGTATTGGGTCGCCGAGGCCCGCAAGGCGGTCAAGATGCCCATCTTTGCCAGCCTCAACTGCGTTAGTCGGGTGACTTGGGGTGACTACGCCAAGCAACTTGAGGGCACGGGCGTGAGCGGGATCGAGCTCAATTTCTACTCGCCCGCGCTTGACCCGGAAATCACTGCGACAAACATTGAGCAGCGCGAGATTTCAATTCTGGAGAGCGTGCGCGCGGCGGTCAAGATCCCCATCGCGGTCAAGCTGCATCCCCACTACACCAGCCTGATGAACGTGGTGTCGCGCATGGAGGCGGCCGGGGCCGACGCCTTCGTGCTCTTCAACCGGCTGCTCCAGCCCGACATCGACGTTGATGGCCTGACCCGGCATTCCGCCATCGGTCTGAGCGTGCCGGGTGAGTCGCTGCTTCCCTTGCGCTGGGTGGCCATATTGCGCGACCGAACCATGGCTGACCTGATTGCCAGCACCGGAATCTGGACCGGGCGGGATGTGGCCAAGATGGTGTTGGTGGGTGCCAAGGCTGTCCAAGTGGTCAGCGTGCTCTATCGCGAGCAAGCCGGCCACATCCAGAAGATGCTGAAGGAGCTGAGCAGCTGGATGGATGGCCACAACTTCGCCAACCTGGACGCATTCCGCGGCAAGCTTGGGCAGAAGCAGGGCACCGACGCTTGGTCCTTCGCGCGCGGCCAGTACATCAAGGCATTGGTGGGCGTGGACTAGCGGTTCCGGGGCCGGTAGCCGGATCCGGTTCCGAATCCGGGGACCGGCTGTCGGCTCCGGTTTCGGCCACCGGCTCCGGCCTCCGGCTCCCCCTGCGGGGACTTCGGGACCTGCCACCCACCCTGCCCACCCCGCGCGCTTCGCGCGCGCCCTCGCCGCCGCCGTCAACCCGGACGCTCGTTTGCGTCTCGGCTTGATGCCTGCGACAGTGAGGCATGCGGATTTCGTACCACTCTGCCAGCCGGCCGCTGGCACCCGAGGAGCGCCGCTACCTGGAGAGCGTGTTGCGCGCCGAAAACGCGAGCGTGACGGCCCTGGGGCGCTTCTTCTTGCTGCTCATTCTGGAGACGGTTCTGGTATGCGCCCTGACCATCGCTGATGGCGCTCATGATAGCTGGGCGATGGTGGTTATGGCGTTGGTGGTTGGCGGGGCGTTCTCGCTCATGCCACTCTATGCTCGCAAGCGTCGCGCACGGCGGCTGGAGGATGCCGAGGTTGTCACCATCTCGGGCAAGCTACGGCGCCGCTCGCGCAGCGAAGTGGTGGAGGGTCGCCGGGGGCGGACGGTGGTTTGGCGCGTGTCCATCGGCCCGCATCCGGTTCGCTTTCCGCGCCATTGGGCGAAGAAGTACCCGGATAACAGCACGCTCACGGTCGAGGTGTACCCGTTCCCCGAGCGCGCCCCAGGCTCGAGCATCGACGCCATGGCCATTCCGGAGGAGAGCTCGTTTTTCGTGCTGGCAGTGCCAGGCGAGCGCGCGATTGCGCGCGAGGTGGCCGCAGGGCTGTTGCAGCTGCGTCCCGTGGCCCCGGCGATCCTTTCCTTGGTTCTCGCGCTTTTGGCCAGCGCAGGGTTTGTCGGCATCGCGTCGAGCAACTTCTTCCTGGCTCCTCGCTATTTGCTGGACGTCGCCCGCAACGACCATGGCCGGCGCCACGAGTTCGCCAACGTGGCTGCGGTGCGCGCCGACAACCCGCGAGTGTGCCGCTTTCTCAGCATCGAGGCGGCGTGGCTCAACCCGAATGACTGCTTGGTCGACGTCGCGCCAGGAGACGTCGCAGCGCTCGCGACGCTGCGCGAGCGAGTCGAGAAGCGTATTGCGCACATCCGCGAAGCCAAGCGAGCACAAGCCGAACCGCCGCCACCGGCCCGCGCACTCGATGAAAAGGCGCAGAAGGAGCTGGCAGACTCACCCTTCGGATTTCTGGTGCTCGGCGAGGCTGTTCGAAAGAAGCAGGCGGAAACCGGGTCTGCGGGCGGGGCGATGACCACCGCCGACGTCGAGCAAGCCGCCAAGAAGGTGGTCGGCCGCGTCTTCGGCCCGGAGAAGCTCGCGGCCGATCCGATGGCTGAGTACCGGGCCTATGAGGAGACCTGCGAGTTCATCAAGGGGGAGCTTTTCCGTGTTTTCGATGCGCAGTGCAGGCGTGGGCTGAGCGTCGCTGGCACACACACGTCGCCAT
>PMBS01000353.1 GCA_003153015.1 Myxococcales bacterium | reverse complement strand
GCAAGCTGACCGTCCTCGCCGCTCCCGCCTGGGGCTCACTCATTGAGCTTTCTCACTAATTTATGAAACCCACTGTCTCATTCACGTTGACAACTTCCGACGGGCGCCCCGGTTCCGCAACAAGCCCCCACCCACTACCTCGCTGCGCGTGACCCAGGTTTCTGGCTGAACCAACATGGAGTAGAGAGTGGGAACCCACCGTGGTACCCGCGTCAGTTGACGCTCGAAAATCCCAGGAGACCGCGACCCATACGGGAGGAACTCGATGAGTGAGAGACGGAAAGCAATCACTGATACAGAGGTTTTGAAGGAACTCGCCGGAATCGATCAGGCAATTGACATTGCTAGACAAAGATTCAAGGAACCGACGTTTAGGACCGAAGCACGGGATCGTGTCCAGAGGCTTAGGTCCGCCTACCAGGCGCTTGCCGATACGCATCAGGAGCCGCAGGTGAGGGACGCGGCGCGAGTGGTTCTCATGGAGCTTGATGATCGCTTGGCCGACATCGATTCAATGGCCACGAGGTGACCTCGTCTTCCCATCCGAGACAAACCGCGCTAACCCGTCTTGGCTGCCCTGGACTCTGAGGCTGATAAAGGAACTCCTCGAAAAGAACTCATCTTGAACCGGCCGGCCGCTCTATCGACGGCATCAGCCGGACACTTACCGGCAGATGCACTCTTGCACCATGTGCGGTGTTGCGCTTTGTGCGCTATTTTGGGGTCAGTTTCATGACCATGCCCACGGCGGCGGACGTCCCGTCGTTCGCCCAGTAGACACTCGTGGCGTCAACGGCAATGCCGTAGGGTTGGTTCTGGCCTGAAGCGAGAGTAGTGGGGGTGCCGCCGCCGATGGGCACCTTCATCACCGTGCCCGCGCTGCTGTCCGTCCAGTAGACGCTCGTGGCGTCAACGGCGATGCCAACGGGGGTGCTCTGCCCTGAGGCGAGGGTAGTGGGGGTGCCGCCGCCGATGGGCACCTTCATCACCGTGCCGTCGCCGACGGCGATGCCGATGCCATTTGTCCAGTAGACGCTCGTGCCGTCAACCGCGATGGCCTGGGGGTTGTTCTGACCCGAGGCGAGAGCAGTGAGGGTGCCGCCGCCGACAGGTTCCTTCATCACCGTACTTTGGGAGCCGCTGTTCGTCCAATAGACGCTCATGGCGTCCACGGTAATGCCGTTAGCTTGGGGCCCTGAGGCCATTGTAGTGAGGGCGCCACCGCTGATGGACACCTTCATCACATGGCCTATGTAGTCCGTCCAGTAGACACTCGTGGCGTCAATGGCGATCGCATTGGGGGTGTTCTGCCCTGTGGCGAGGGTAGTGGGGGCCCCACCGCCGATGGGCACTTTCATCACCGTGCCGTCCAGGTGGTAATTCGAGGACGGCACTGCATTCGTCCAGTAGACGCTCGTGGCGTCAATGGCGATGCGAGATGGGGTGTTCTGCCCTGAGGCGAGGGTAGTGGGGGTGCCGCCGCCGATGGGCACCTTCATCACCGTGCCCGCGCTGATCCAGTAGACGCTCGTGGCGTCCACGGCGATGGCCGCATTGTCATACTGGCCAGAGGCGAGGGTGACGAGGCAGCGCCCCGCAGTGCACGGGGCGGCCGAGGCAGGCGCGACGGCCGAGCATACGGTCCCGCATCCGCCACAGTGGCTGTTGTCGGTCTGCTCGTTGACGCATGTGCCGCCACATAAAGACAGTCCCGAGTAGCAGGCGCATTGGCCGCTCTGGCACGGACTGCCGGTGCAGGCACCGCACGTGGCCCCCGCGGTGCCGCACATCGACGCCGTCTGGCTGGCGTAATCCTCACACACCTGGCCGTTGCAACAGCCACTGGGGCACGAGTTTCCGTCGCAGACGCATGCACCCCCGGAACAGCGCTGTCCCGAAGTGCACGTCTTGCCGCAGGCGCCACAGTTGGTGACGCTGGTGCTCAGGTCCGTCTCGCACCCATTGTCCGCCATAGGCGCTACTGGCTGCGTGCAGTTACCCCAGCCCGTGGCGCAGTCGGTGGTATCGCACAGCCCAGCGTTGCAACTCACTCCCTGCACATTCGTGTTTTTGCAGCTCCGACCGCACGCACCGCAGTTACTCACGTCCGTGCTCAAGTCCGAGCATGCGCTTCCGCACATCGTACCGGGGCATTGCCCTCCGGTATCACTGGTGCCGCCTGTTGCGCCACCAGTTCTGCCAGTGCCGGAGCCACCTGAACCGCCGCCGATTCCACCGACACTACCGCCAACCAGCCCGCTGGTCCCGCCGGTAATGGTGGTACCACCGACGCCGCCGATTCCGCCGACACCGCCGCGGATGCCACCGATCGGGACATCCGGCGGAGCCCCAGGAGCGTCTGGTTGTCCGGCATCACCACCGCCCGCGCTCCGAGCGTCCACCGTGGGCGTCGAGCATACACACGCAGTAAACGTGCCTGCCGACGTACATGTCTGAGCGCCCTGCTGGCTGCCAGGGCAGGCACAACCAACGCTGGCGCCAGGGACGCATTTGGCGGCTTGACTCCCGCCGCTGCAACCGCCAAGAAATACCGACACAAGATAGGAAAGCGCTATGCCTGACCTGACGACCATGCTGATCATAGTCGCGCCATCTGGGCTCAGCCGCAAGAAGTTCCGGGAGTTCCACGAAGGTGTCGGTATCCCCGAAGTGTGGAAACGATCACGTGGAAGCGCGAGACGACGATCGTGAAAGGCGCAGCCCCGAGATGTTCCAACTGCTTGGAACCCGAGACGTTGTCTGGTCCGGCGATCGCGGTCAGCGCGATCGCTTTTCAGCGCCCCGCCGTGATCGTCTCCAGTCTCAGCTATTTGAGCCCTTTCGGTGCCGCTCTCACGTTGATCGTCGCGCCGCAGTTCGGGGCGATCGGCTCCACCCATCATCGCCCACGCCGCTCAGTCAGCGTGATTTCTTGCTTGCGGTCTGCCTCATCAGGGAGTGAGTTAGACGACGCTACCGGATGGGATAAGAACGCGCGGGCGGGGCTGCTGCACGTCCCCTTTCCAGCTGCGTTCGATACCGCCTGACAAACTCGGCTCTGGCAAGAGGATCGATGGAGTTCTTGCGAGGCCAATGTATAGGGAACACGTCGTACGAGCCGCCTCGGCCTGGCCCACGATGGCAACCCAGAATGCCCAGACCGATGTCGACAACGTGTTCAAAAAGAAGCGGGTCATGCGCCTGCAGTTCGAGAGCCGCATCGAGAGTGCTGGCGGCCGCCACTCGTAGGGCGATCCAGACCCGCTCCGAGAAGCGAGTGTAGTTTCGCGCCTGCTGTACCAGAGCCGATGTGAACTTGAGCTTCACTTCCACCGTCACAATTTCGATTAGAGCTGGCGAGCGCCAGTGGACGGCCAATAGATCTACGTTCTCGAAGCCATTTCCACCTCGTAGCGAGTGAACGTCAAAGACGTATTCGTCCGGAGATGCATCATCATCGTAGATTTCTTCGAGCACCGGAAAGACGTAGGTCCCGAGGCGCGCTTCCTCGTGACGCCTCTCCACGCGTTCAGGCGCCGTGCCAGCTTGGGCTTCGTCCGAAGCTGCATCGTCTTCGTCGTTTCCGCCAGCAGCCGCTGCCTGTGCAGCATCTTCCTCCCGCTTTTTCTGTTCTTCGTCGTACTTCTGCTTTGTGTAGAAGCTTCTACCAAAGTGGCGAAATTTCGAGTCTCCGCTAGCTGTGTCTCCACGAGGCTCGTACGCCTTGAGCTGCGCGATAAGCTCCTTGGGGGCAGAGATTTCCTTTGCTTCGAGTTCTTTTCTGAGAATTTTGGTGCTTACAACACCTCCTTCTGCCTTGGCCAGCAAATCGCCGAGGATCTGGATTCCCTGCTTGAGTCGAGCAGCCTCATCTTCTTCACGCGTCTCATCCAAATTAGTCATGCTCAATACGGTACACGGCGATTGGGAATGTGTCGCTATTCATTCGGAACATCGGTAGCAACTGGACGAACCCGCGCTTCAGCGTTCGCCTATTCGCCCACTTCTTTCAGCACCTCGGCACAAATCCGATCCGACAGGTACATCCCGCCACGGCGCAAGCGTTCGAGGGCGTCGCGGGCGGAGTCGATGAGTCCGGCGCGGCGGGCGCGCAGCACAAGGCCCACGGTGCCACGCAGCGGGATGCCCAGCGCCTCGGCACAGCGCCTGCCTTCCAGATCGTCGATGATGGCGCGGGTCCCGGGGTGGGCCAGCGCCCACGCGAGCACAGACGACTCGCCGTCGCCGAGATCCCAGGCCAGGATGCCCGGCGGAACAGCGGGGTCTTCCACCTGTTTCAGCCAGGTCGAGCTGGCCAAGGTGACAGCGGTCAGGTCACGCGGGCCGCGGGCCAGGATTTCGCGCGCCACGGCTTCCGGCACGACGATCGTTTGCGCTGCTTGCCGAAGTAGATCCGCCAAGCCGGCGCGACTCAAGCAGATCAGAGGGGACGCGTTGACGACCGCTATCTCAACCATCGGCCAGTTCTCGCCGGAGCGAGGTCATATCTACGGCGAACGCGTCCACGCCCTCACGCGCGAGCGCCAGGATGAAATCGGTGCGGTCAAGCCCGGCCACCTGCGCCGCGCGTTCCTGGGACATCAGGCCGCGCGAATACCAGTGAACCGCAGCGGCAAGGCGCAGATCCCCTGCCATTTCGTCGGGCGACCGGCGAAGCGCCGAGAAGGCTTCCTCGGGAAGTTGCACGTGGACAGTGACCATGGCCTTGTGCCAAGCGTACCACGGATAGGCGCGACCATCTCGCACGCGTGGGGCAACGCTCCCGACCGCTCGCCTCCGGGCTACGGGTTGCCGCTCCGCGGACCGGTCCAGCGCAAGCGCTCGGCGATCTCGGCGTGGACTTCGTCCGCATCGACCAGCTCGACCCTGCTGTCCAGCACCTCTCGCGCCCGTCGCTCAATCTCTGTCGCCCAGAGTGACTCAGCTTGCGGATCGGTCGCGGGAGGCTCCCGTTGTGCGGGGCACGTGTCAGGCGTTCTTTGCATCTCGGGCGATCTCCGGATCGGACAGTTTGAACACGGGCACGCCGCAGTCGGCCAGCTTGGTCATGAAGACC
>PMBS01000383.1 GCA_003153015.1 Myxococcales bacterium | reverse complement strand
CCCGCAGCCGGACTGACTGGGACTGCCGCTTCGGCGACCGCCGAGGCGCGGGTGACAGGTGCCGGCGCCTCGTCCCGCAACGCGCCCGCAACGCGTGCCGCGCCCACTTCCCTGGGGAAGCCAAAGCCAGTTCGGCGCGCAAGCGCTTCGTCGACGAGCGCCAGTCAGCAGTCTACGGCAACGCCGACCGTCGCCCTCGCCGCGCAGCCGTCACCTTCCCACGCGCCCGAGCCCGCGCCCGCACCGCCGCCAGCAACGCCCAGGACACCGGAACAGCCCAACCCGGGTGTGGTCCAGCTCTTTGCCACAGGCGCTATCTGCTACCCGAGCTTGGATGCCGAGCCCCCTTCCGTCTTCATGCCTCGCTACGAAGGTGTGGCGCCCGGCCGACACAAGGTTTTCTGCACGCGCAACAAGGGAGGGGCAAAGGAACTGGTGGGCGAGATTGACCTGCCAGCAGGCGCCAGGGTCCAACGCACTGTGACGCAGATAAATGGCAAGCTCCTCCTCGCGCGACCCCAGTGATGGGGATCACGGGCTACGGCGCCCGCATGTCGGCGTCAGAGACGCCCGAACCACGGCGAGGTGTACGAGGCCGAGGAGCGGGCAGCGATGCTGCCGGCGCCAGCGACGCTGTTCGACGTGCTTTTCTGGGTGGACAAGGCGAAGGTGCACTCTGACCACCACGTGCAGGTCGCCCATGCGCTGTTGCGCTGTACTCGGTGCCGACCCGGCACGTGGGCAAGACCGTGCGCGTGCGCTTGGACAGGACCACCGTACGCATCTTCCTCGGTGCCGAGATGATCAAGATGCACGGGCGGGTCGGCCCCGGCCAGCGCTCGACCGACGTCTATTCATCAATTCGACGGCAACGGTGGACCCTGTTCGCTGCGCCCACAGCTGCGCGGTCACTCGTACCTGAGGGCGTCGATCGGATTCAGGCCGGCCGCCCGGCGGGCTGGGAAGAAGCCGAAGATGACGCCGATTGCCGTGGAGAAGAGGAAGGACAGCAGGTTGATGCCGGGGTCGAACAGGTAGGGCACATCCATCAGACCGGCCAGCCCGATCGATGCGCCGGTCGCGAGCGCGATGCCAATGAGGCCGCCGATGCCCGACAGCACCACCGCCTCGATGAGGAACTGCAGCAGCACTTCGCGCTCGAACGCGCCGATGGCGAGGCGGATGCCAATCTCGCGGGTGCGNNCATGATGTTCATGATGCCGATACCCCCGACCAAGAGGCTCACCGCCGCCACCGCGCCAAGCAACATGGTGAGGATCCTCGTTGTGCCGGTGAGAGTCTCCGCGAGTTGGCGGGTGTCCATCACCCGGAAGTCGTCCTCTTCGTTCTCGCCGATCTTCCGCCGTTCGCGCAGGAGCGAGGCGAGCTGCAGCTTGACCGCATCCATCGAGGCTCTCTGCGTCACCGAGACCATGATCCGGCCGATGTCCTGGCTTCCCGTGAGACGGCGTTGCGTGGTTCGCAGCGGCATCACCACCGTGTCGTCCTGGTCCTGCCCCATCGCCGCCTGGCCCTTGCTCTTGAGCAGACCGATGACTTCACATGCGAAGCCCTTGAGACGGATCTCGTTGCCCACCGGGTTCTGACGGCCGAACAGCTTGTTGCGCACCGTCTCGCCAATGACACACACCGCCTTGCCGGCGCGTTCCTCGGTGTCGCTGAAATTCCGGCCAGCGGCCATCTCCCAGTTTCCGGCCGAGAAGTAGTCGTTGTTCGTGCCGGTGACCTGCGTGGACCAGGCGTGGGCTTGATACACGGCGGTCACTGCCTTGCTCACCACCGGCGCGATCCCACGCGCGGCGGTGATCTGGCTGCGTATGGCGTCGACATCGGCCATCTTGAAGCTGGGCGCTCCCAGCTCGGAGCCGGGACCGAAGCGCTGGCCCGGCACCACCATGAGCTGGTTGGTGCCCATGGCCGCGATCTGGTCGGAGACGGACCTCGTGGCGCCGTTGCCAAGAGTCACCAAGGTGACAACCGCCGCGATGCCGATGACGATGCCGAGGATGGTGAGGAAGGAGCGCATCAGGTTGCGCCGGATGGTCCGCATGGCGAGCAGCAGCGTGTTCCACAGCATCTAGGCGGCCTCCCCGTTGCGGCTGTCGCTCGCCACTCGCCCGTCGACGAAGCGGATGATGCGCTTCGCATGCGCCGCGATGTCGATCTCATGGGTGACCATCAGGACGGTGATGCCCAGGTCGCGGTTGAATCCGGTGATCAAGTCCATGACCTCCCGGCTGGTGCGCGTATCCAGGTTGCCGGTTGGCTCGTCGGCCAGCAGCACGATCGGTCGGGTGACGATGGCGCGGGCGATCGCGACCCGCTGTTGCTGGCCTCCGGACAGCTCGGAAGGGTTGTGGTGCTCCCACCCCTTGAGGCCCACCTGATCGAGCGCGGCACGCGCGGCGGCATGGCGCTTGGCAGCGGCCTCGTGCCGGTAGATGAGCGGCAGCTCGACGTTCTCAAGCGCCGTCGTGCGCGCCAGCAAGTTGAAGCCTTGGAACACGAATCCCAAATAGTGCCGCCGCAGCAGCGTGCGCTGGCGCTGCGACAGCAGCTCGACGTGAACGCCCTGGAACTCGTAGCTGCCCCCCGTGGGCATGTCGAGACAGCCGAGGATGTTCATGGTGGTCGACTTGCCGGAACCGCTGGGGCCCATGATCGCGACGAAGTCGCCGGCCGCGATGGAGAGATCGATGCCCTTGAGGGCCTGGAATGCCGCCTGCCCGCGCCCGTAGGTCTTGGTGACGGCGGACAGCCGGATGAGGGCGTCGTCATTCATGGCTGCGAGCCGCTGGCCTCGGTGATCACCTGCGTGCCCGCGGCCAGCGTTCCCCCGAGCACCTCGGTCATCTGGCCGTTGGTGGCGCCGGTCTGGATCTCGATTGGAGCGGCCTGACCGCCGCGCAGCACCCAGACCCTCGGCCTGCCATCGGTGACAGGCGCAGGCAGCTTCGGTGGCTGGCTCGGGGGGCGCGGCATCAGCTTTCCCACGATGCCTCCGGGCGGTCCCCCAGGCGATCCTCCTGCGGGGGCACCAACCACCGCCGGGGTGAAGCGCAAGGCGGCATTCGGCACCAGGAGCACGTTCTCGCGAGTCACGGTGACGATGTCGGCGGTGCCAGTCATGCCGGGGCGCAAGCTGAGGTCGTCGTTGTTGACCGCGAGGACCGTAGGGTAGGAGACGACGTTGTCCTTGGTCTGGGAGCCGTAGCCGACGCGGGTGATCACGCCGGTGTACTTGCGGCCTGGCCAGGCATCGACGGTGAACGTGGCCTCTTGGTGCACCCGCACCTGGCCGACGTCGGCCTCGTCGACATCCACCTGCAGTTTCATCTTCGCCAGGTCCTCAGCGAGCGTGAACAGCACCGGCGCCTGGAGAGCGGCGGCGACCGTCTGCCCCGGCTCGATCTTGCGAGTCAGCACGACGCCGTCGATGGGCGAGCGGATGCTGGCCTTGCCGAGGTTGGTCTCGTCCGACCGCAGATTCGCCCGCGCCTGGGTGACGCTCGCGCGTGCGCTGGCCTCGTTGGCCTCGGCACGCCTCAGATTGGCCTCGGCGGTGGCCATTTCGCTCTTGGAGGGCACCTTTCCGCCCGACAGCTCCGCGACCTGCTTGAACCGCGCAAGCTGCGCACGCGCTTCCTCCACCGTGGCCTGCGCCTGGAGCACCTGCGCTTCGGCTGCCTCGAGGGTGGCGCGCGACTTCGTCACCGCGTCCTTGAGCTTGGAGAGATCGAGCTGGGCCAGCACCTGGCCCTTGTTCACTCGGTCGTTCTCGTCTACCAGCACCTCGGTGACGATCCCGGAGAGCTCACTCGACACCTCCACCTTGTTGGTCGGTTGCAGGTTGCCGGTGGCGGACACCTTGACCACCAGCTTGTCCATCGTGACCGGCTCAGTGTTGTAGCGCGGTCCTGGCGATCGGTCGCCGGAGCGGAGGCCCACGAGCGCCACGACAGCCGCGACGGCCAGAACCATGGCGCCGGCGATCCAGCGCTTGCGCCGCGAAAACGGTCCACCTGACTCGGCCTCGAGGAGAGCTGCCAGAGGAGGGATCTCGGTGGAGTTCGATGTGTCGGACGGCTTCATGGAGCATCCTTGCCTGCCGGGCGGGATTCGGTCTCTTGGGACCAACCTCCTCCCAGCGCCTTGTACAGACGGATGAGCGCTTGCACCCCATCGGCGCGGGTGATGGCGAGGCTGTCTTCCACCGCCAGCACCGTGCGCTCGGTGTCGATCACCGACTGGAAGTCGATCACTCCGGCGCCGTAGCGCTGCCGTGCCAGTTGCGCGGCAGCGCGTGCAGCCTCGGCCGCACGCGTCAGGGCCTCGCCGCGTTCGCGGTTGCGGGCGAGGGCCACCAACGTGTTCTCTACCTCCTGCAGAGCAGTGAGCACCGCCTGCTCGTAAGCCACCTGCGCCTGTTCCCGGACCGCGTCCTGGGCTTCCACCTGACCCTTGAGGCGTCCGGCATTGAAGATCGGCGCGGTGATACCACCGAGCAGCGAGTAGGAGACGCCGGCGCTGTTGCCGGTCGCGCCCTGAACCAGCGCATCGAGGCCGATGGATCCGGAGAGCTTGAAGGACGGATACCGCGCGGCTTCGGCCACACCGACCCGGGCGGTCTCTGCCGCGAGCTTCCGCTCCGCCGCGCGCACGTCTGGCCGCTGGCGGAGGGTGTCGGCGGGGATCCCGACGGCGACCCGGACTTGAACCTCGGGCAACGACCCGGCCACGGAGAGGCGCGCGTGCAATGTGCCCGGCGTCTTGCCGAGGAGGATGTCCAGACGGTGCTCCGCCTCGGCCAGGCTGGTCTCAAGGCTGGGGATCTGCGCCCGGGTCTGTTCCCGATTGCTGCGCGCTTGCTCCACATCCTGGGTGCTGACGAGACCGGCCTGTGCGCGAAACTCCGTGAGCTGGAGCGTCTCGGTCTGACTCGCGAGGTTGGTGCGGGCGATGCCGATCCGGATCTGGAGAGACCGGACCTCGAGGTAGTTCCGCGCCACTTCGGCAACGAGGGAGACTCGCGTGTCGTCGAGGCTGGCCACCGCTGATTCCTGATCGGCCTCGGCTGCCTCAATGCTGCGGCGTACGCCCCCGAACACGTCCAGCTCCCAGCTTGCGTCGAAGCCGACATTGAATTGGTTGCCCGTGCTGGCAGCCGTGTTGCCGCCAGCAACACTCGGGCCCACGCTCGACTCGGAGCGGCCCGCGGACCCGGTTGCCTCGACGGTGGGATAGCGCCCGGCACCTGCCACCGCGAGGCGGGCGCGCACTTCACGCAGTCGGGCGCGCGTCCTGCGCAGGTCCAGGCTCTGTCGCAGCGCTTGATCCACGAACTCGGACAGCAAAGGTTCGTTCAGACTGCGCCACCACTGGCTCAGGTCGCTGCGGGCGCCGGCGTCGGCCACCGGGGTCTCCGTCGCCTCGATCCGGCTCCACTTGGCCGGCGTGCTCAGCTCCGGCTTCCGGTAGTTCGGCCCGACCGCGCAGCCGACAAAAATGAGGCCAGCTAGCATGACCAGTGAGCACGCAGGCCGGCGGGGTTGGCAGGCGACCGTTCTTGAGCGTTTGCTCAAATAACAGGCAGACTGATTCTCATTCGTGAGCCGCACAACATTTACCCTTGTCGTCTTGATTGAGCGGGCTTGGTGGTGCCGTGCACGAGGACGTCGACCAGACCCCGCACGAAGGCCCGCCTTCCCTCATCGTCACGTGCCGCTTGTCCGGAGCGCACGTAGTCGATGCACCCACCGAAGATCGCGCGCGCAGCAGCACTCGTATCAATGGCGCGGGCACGACCGATGCGAATCTCTGCCTCAAAGTAGCCTGCGAGAAGCTCCACGGTGCGCTGCGGGGGCGGCTTCTTGGCCTTCGCAAAGAGCAGCTTGTGTATCTCGCCGGAGGTGGGGCTCGTCACTGCAAGCTCCAGAAACGGGTGCGCGCGGACGACCGACTCAAGCAGAGTCTCGACGATCCTCTTGAGGTTCTCGGCAACGCTTCGCTTGCCCTCGGCGGTTTTCACGAGGTCGCGCAGCGACTCTGGAGGCTGGGTCTCCCGGAAAATCACGGCCGCGAGCAGGGCCTCCTTGCTCTTGTAGCGGTAGAAGAGAATCCCCTCGGAAACACCCGCCCTCTCCGCGATCTTCGCGGTGGTTGTCGCGTGACCCTCCTCGCGGAACACGTCTCGTGCGGCGTTGAGAATCTCGTCCTCCCGGATGCGGGGTGGGCGTCCACGCATGACTTATTGAGTATGGACTCAAGAAAAGGACCAGTCAAGAGGCTACGACCCTGACCGCCTATCAAATCGATCTCCGAAAAGCTGGATCATTTCGATCGGTTACGAGATCCCTTGAAAATGAAGACTCTGCTCCAGCCGTTTCACAAGGCACACCGCAAGACGCTTGGCGCAGCGAGGCCAGCGGCACTACAGGTCGAAGGTTACGCCGGCAAACCATGTGCTGTCACCAACGTGCAACAGGTTGTCAAAACCCAGTCCGTTGATCGCGGCGTAGTCCCATTCGAAGAACAGCGCGCAGGGGTCGGCCAGCGCACCCGGATTGGTGGTGCCCAATCCGAGGAAGTTGAGCCCTAGTGCGACGCCCGCGGCGGCGTGCCATCCTGGCGTGAACCCGGTGTGGGAAGGACTGCCCCCTGTGCTGCTCGCCGTCCACACCACGCCGTCCAATCCGGCCTTCAAGTACGGAATCAGCGGCACCTGCCTGAGGCCCGGAATCTGGTCGGCTTTGTACACCAGCGACAGCGCGAACGGGATGAGGCTGAGGGCGGTCTCGTCTCCGCTGCGTGTCCCGTCGGCCAGAAAGGCTGCCCCGGTGACTCTGTAGTAGCCGCCGCGCAGACCCACGCCCCAGGTTCCGAAACGATGGTACACGTACCGGGTGACCTCCGCCTCGGACAGGAGATGACGGCTGGACCCGAAGGTCTCGGCAAAGGGATGGGCGCAGTTGCTGAATTCACTGTCCACAGCCGGGCGATACAGCGATACCCCGAGCTCGACACCCCAATCAAGGGTTGGCGGCTGCGGCTGCACTTGCGACTGCGGCCAATCGGCATCGCGGTAGTCGAGCGAAATCTGCGCGCTAGCGGTCTCGCTGAATGCGAGCAGCAAGATTAGCACGCGCCTGATGCTAGCTGCGGCGGCTCCCCGACGAGACTTGCCTCGCGGGCCGCAGCCCAGCGCCACGACCAGTGCGGCAGCCAGCGCAATCCAGGGCAGACCCGCGCGACCTGAGTGCGGCACCAATGCGCAGCCGCTGGCCGTCCCGCCTTCCTGTTGATACTTGTCGAAGAACCCAAATGTCGGTTGGGGCATCGCCGTGGCCTGCGGCGACAAAGGGCTGACGCCGCCACTCAGATCAATCGAGATCACGGCCACGGTATAGGACGTGCCATTGTCCAGTCCAGCCAGACGGACTGATGTCTTCGTGGCGGAAACCTCGGCCGAGCACACTTCAGTCTCGTCAGAGGCGGTCATTACTGTGCCGTCGCTGCCGCTGCTGCCTAGCCCGCAGCTTTCGTAGGCAGCCGTCGACGCCTGGACCGGACGGGGCAGGCACAGCACCTGGTATCCGGCGACCTGGGATGTGTCGGACGGAGGGGTCCAGCCAACCAAGAGGCCGTGGTTCGAGGGCAGCGCGGTGACGGCGGTCGGAGCCGCCACCGCAGTAGTGACTACCGGAAGCTCCTGGGAGAGAGAGAAAGAGAGGGCCTTTCCGTCCTGGGTGAGAAACGCCCAGAGAGTGGTTGACCCAGCGGTCAAGGTCCCGCAGGCCACGGTCGTGCTGCCGGCTGCCGATTGGAAGACCTGGCTGCCGGAAAGCGTCGCTTGGGCTGCCTGAGACGTAGTGAGGGCTACCTGGCTGCCGAGCGCGCTGCAGGACGTAGACGTGGCGGAGTTGGAACAGTCTGTGCCCAGAAAGAAACTGACCGCGATCGTCGAACTACCTACGTCGGTTTGCCCAGCCGAGGTCATCTGCACCACGGCCGTGATGGTGTCGGGACAGAGGCATTCATGCGGATTGAAGAAACCGCCAAGGCTGCTTGAATCGAGAGTGAGAGAAGAACTCCCGACAGAGGCGTACGCCGAAAGGGCGAAGTCGCTCGCAGTGAGTGTGGCGGCATGAACCGCGCCTGGCACCCAAGCAAGGGCTGCTGCCAGCGCTAGGGCGACGCGAGCCCGCGGACATCTGGTACCCGGCCGATGAGTCCTCATGTTCGTCATTATCCACGATGCTGCCGCCCTATCCAGGGCGCCAATTGTGTACAAATGTTTCGCGCCCCCAAGTTCTGCCTGCCATGTGACGAAGACCGGAGTGGCAGGCGGACCCACAACAAAGGAGAGAACGATGTCCATTTCGAGTATCAGTACGGCAAGCAGTTCGGTGGACTACACCCAGATGCGGAAGGAACTCGCCGACAAAGTGGCTGCGAAGCTCATGTCGGACCTAGACTCCGATGGCGACGGTGCCATCTCCAAGGCTGAGCTTCAGAAGGCGAGCCAGGCTGCAAGCGCGAGCTCGTCCAGTGGCTCTTCCACGACATCCAACAGCAGCACGAGTTCCATCGACGAGCTATTCAGCGCTCTCGACACCAATGGGGATGGCTCCATCTCAAAGTCTGAACTCTCAGCCTTCATCGAGAAGGCGGACTCGCAAAAGGGTGGACCCCAAGGACCGCCACCCGGTCCGCCACCCACGGGCGGCGATGTCTCGGCCTCTGGTGGCTCAAGCACGACGGACGCGAACGACACGTCAGCCGACTCGACCAGCACCGCCAGCACGTCCAGTTCAAGTAGCAAGGTCGCTACTGATCCGGCGGACGTGAACCAGGACGGCACGGTGAGCGCACAGGAGCGAATTGCCTACGCATTCAAGCAGCTGATGGCATGTCTGCAATCGATACAAAATACGTCGAGCATCGGCGCAGGCAGCAGCAGCACCACCACCACCAGCGTCACTGCCTAGCAGACAATCACCATCCTTACACGAGCCCGCAATCAGCTGAGCTAGTCCTCGCGTGGCGGCTGCGGCATGTGCTCGGGCAGGCAGAATAGACGGCTGTCGTGCGCCGAAACGCAACGTCCGGTGATGGTCTGGTCAGGCAGCTTCACCGAGCACACGCTGTCGGCCTGCTTGTCCTTGCACGCAGTAAACGCCTCGGGGGGCGGCTCGCGGTGGGGCGGCGGTTGATCGGGCCGACAGGCGAGCCGGCCGTCGGGAATGGCCGCGCATTGACCGGCAATGGTGGCGTCGTGTATGACAACCTGGCAGGTATCACCGGCCTGCTTGTCCTTGCACGCGGCAAACGCCTCGGCGGGCGGCTCACGCGGCGGCGGGCGGTTGTCGTTCCCGGCAAGCGCCTCGGTTGCAAGGCCGAGCGGGAGCAAAGTTGCAAGCAGCAAAGAGGAAAGGACTGTTGTGTGCATGAGATCTCCTTCGTTTGCGGTTGGTGGCCGTTGCAATGTCCAACGGCACGCCACCACTGTGATCGCCGCGTGTGGAGCCTTGTTTGCGGGAAGGTTGCGAAGTGTGTAGCCGACTACACCGCAATCGGAATGCGGACCGTCACGGTTGTCCCGACATCAAGCTGGCTTTCAATGCTGATGCTGCCGGCGTGGGCCTCGACGATGCGCTTGGCCAGGGCCAGGCCCAGACCCGCGCCGCCTGTCCCACGGCTGCGGCTGCGGTCGGTGCGAAAGAACGGGTGAAACACATGGGGAAGGTCCTCGGCGCCGATGCCGTGACCCTGATCGCGCACGACCAGTATGGCATGGTCCTCGACCTGGCGCAGGTTCAGTTTCACCGGTGTTGGAGCGGGACTGTATTTGCAGGCGTTGTCGAGCAGGTTCTCAATCACACGGCGAAGCAGGTTGGCATCACCATCGACAGTCACGTTATTTGGCGGCAGGTCAGCCTGCACACTGTGCCCGGCGTGCGCCGCTTGGGAACGGGTCGTGGCGCGCCGGACCACCTCGCAAAGGTCGATGGGCGCGCGGTGGAGTGGCGGAATCGCGTGCATGTTCTGTGCTTCCATCCGCGCCATGACCAGAACCTCCTCCACCAGCTCCTCCAGCTCGGACAGGTCCTGGGCAATGTCGCCCAACGACTGGCGGGCCGCTTCGGGGTCGCCTTCGCTGGCCAGGTCCAGTGCCACACGGATGCGCGCCAGCGGCGTGCGGATCTCGTGCGACACACTGGCCAGCAGCTCACGTTGGGCGCTGAGTAGCTGGGTAATTCGCTCGGCCATTTCGTCGAAAGCGCGCGCCACCTCGCCCAGCTCGTCGGCACGGGCCAGACCCGCGCGTGCCGACAGATCGCCTGCACCAAAGGCGCGCGCCATAGCCGCAATCTGTTTCATTGGCCGGGCCAGCATGAAGGCGAGCGCCGCCGAGGCAAGCGCCAGACACACCAGCACAGTCACGATTTCAAAAGTCGGATTGGGCGGCTCCCACGCCATGCGCGGCAGGCGGACCAGGGCATAGGCGCCCGGCTCGTCGGCAAGAGCCAGTGGAACCATCTGCAAGGGCGCCTGGCGATCAGGCGGCGGCGGTGGCCGTCCGAGAAAATCGCGGGCTAGGGGCAGGGGCTCGTCGGGCGGAGGATGCGAACCGGGCGGCCATGGCGGTTCACCCGGAGGTGGCGGAGGCATTCCTTCTCCAGGTGAACCTGGGGGGGGGCCGGCCCGATGCGCACCGAGCGGTCCAAGCGGCCCTTCCGGTGGCGGTGGGGGCATTGCCTCCCCTGGTGGACCTAGAAGCGGCAAAGGCCGAGGCGGGCCTGGAGGCGGGGGAGACTTGGCCGCGCTGCCAAGCAGTTTCCCGTCGGCGGTGTAGACCGTGATCTCGATGCCCATGTCGTGCAAAGCGCGGTCAAGCTCGCGGCGCATCGCCTGGGGATTGCTGTGCTGACTGGCCACCATCTGAGCCAGGTAGGGCCCGAGGGCAGCCGGTCCAGGCCAACGCCGAGCGTGGCGAACGCGGGCCACCACCACGAGCACCGCTGCGATGCTTACAAAGGCGAGCAGGATGACCACGTAGATACGCAATGCCAGACGCGTGCCGGGAACCCGGCGTGCTCGGGCGCGGCTCATGGGGTGTCGTTCCAAGCCAGCAAATAGCCTGCGCCTCGGACAGTCTTGAGCAGATGCGGGTGGCGCGGATCGGCCTCCAGCTTCTGTCGGAGGCGCGAGATGTGCACGTCAATGGAGCGATCAAAGGCTTCCTCGGCGTTGCCCTTGGCCAAATCCAGCAGCTGCTCGCGCGTGAGCACGCGGCCGGCATGTTCGGCCAGCACCCGCAGCAAGCTGAATTCATACGCGGTCAACAGGATGGGTTTGTCGTGGAGTGTGACGGCAAGTGCTGCGGGATCGACGACCAGACCGCCGACGCGCAGTCGGCGTACCACCGGCGGGCCAGCCTGGCCGCGCGCCCGCCGCGCCTGCGCGCGAATGCGGGCCAAAAGCTCGCGCGAGGAGAACGGCTTGGGCAGGTAGTCGTCAGCCCCGCTCTCCAGCCCCAGTACCCGATCCGCTTCCTCGCCGCGCGCGGTGAGCATGATGACGGGCACGTCCGAGCGAGTCCGGATCTCGCGACACAACCGGATGCCATCCATCCGGGGCAGCATGATGTCGAGCAGAACCACGTCGAAAATGTGACGGCAGATCTCCGCCAGCCCGGCCTCGCCGTCGGCCGCGCAGGTCACAGCCAAACTGTGTCCCTGCAAGTAGCGGCTGGTCAGGCTGGCGAGCCGCTCATCGTCTTCGACAATGAGCACGCGCAGGGGAACTTCGCCGTGTTCGGGCGCCGGGCCGCTTGCCATGTTTCCATCATAGACGGTCGCGCCGGGTCCGGCAGCCGTCGCAACACTTGTTAACAGTCGAACGTGTTTCAAACCTGTCCCGTTCGGTGCGCACCTCGACCACCTTGATCCGCCCGCCCTGCCGAATCAAGAAGTTGCGAACGGGTTCCAGCCGCCCGCAATCGACGGCGACGCGAAGTAGAGCACCGCCGACAGCCGCTGGTCGATGAGCTGTCCGAGGCCCACGCAGTGGCCGCGCTCAAACACCCCGGCATCGTCGAGATCTACGACTTCGTGGACGCCACCGCCGAGGAGCCGAGCTACATCGTGGCCGAGCTGATCGAAGGCCCCACCTTGCGGCGCCTCATGGACGAACGCCAGGCGCGCCTCTTGCCCGAGGTGGTCGCGCTCATCGCCTTGCCGCTGGCCGAAGCGCTGGCCACCGCTCACGCCCGCGGCATCGTCCACCGCGACGTCAAGCCTGACAACGTGATGATCGAGCACGGTGGCGACAGAAGCCGCGTGGTGATCACCGACTTCGGCGTGGCCCACATCACCGGGATGGAAACCATGACGGCCTCCGGCGCCTTGGTGGGCTCGCCCGCGTATATGGCGCCTGAGCAGGCGCGCGCGCACGAGATCGGTCCCGGCACCGATATCTGGGCGCTGGGGGTTTTGCTCTA
>PMBS01000110.1 GCA_003153015.1 Myxococcales bacterium | reverse complement strand
TTCCGCTACTTCTTCATGCGCAAGCTGTGGTTCGCCCACATGGCGCGCGCCATCGTGGTGTTTCCCGGCGGCTTCGGCACGCTCGACGAAATGTCCGAGATTCTGACCCTGGCGCAAACCCGCAAGCTGGACCGCCGGATCACGGTGCTCCTCTACGGCCAGAGCTACTGGAAAGAGATCATCAACTTCGATGCCCTGGTCCGCTACGGAATGATCGGCCAGGACGACTTGGATCTCTTCCGCTTCGCCGACGATCCGCAGACCGCCCTCGCTCTTCTCACCGAAGGCGTGGCCTCTGAACTGCAAACCCCCGCGTTCGCACGCTCGCGCACCTCCCACAACACTTGGCTCTATCAAAGGAGCGGCGATTGACTGAAATCCAATGTATCGGGGCAGCCCGTCAGGTTACCGGCTCCAAGCACGTGGTGCGGACCTCGCGGGCGACCATTCTGCTTGACTGTGGCCTGTACCAGGGCCGCCGCAAGGAAGCTGCCGAACAGAACCGCGCCATCGCCCAGCATGTCCCCATCGATGACTTGGACGCGGTGGTGCTTTCCCACGCGCACATCGACCACGCGGGCGCCCTGCCCTTGCTTGCCAAGCGTGGCTACCATGGACCCATTTACGCCACGCCGGCGACGCGCGACCTGTGCGGGCCCATGCTGCTCGACGCCGCCATGATTCAAGAAGCCGACGCCCGGCACATCCAGAAGCTGATCGAGCGCGAGCATCTGGACATGGAGCCGGCGCAACCGCTCTACAACCACGAAGATGTCACCGTGCTGCTGGGCCAGATGGTGGCCCTGCCCTACCGGCGCGGCCAGGAGATCGCGCCCGGGGTGGTGCTCAAGTTCTTGGACGCCGGCCATGTGCTGGGCAGCGCGGTGGTGGTGCTCGACATCGAGGAGGACGGAACGCGCATCGCCTTTGCGGTGGACCTGGGCCGCAAGGGCCTGCCCATCTTGCGCGAGCCGGAAATCCCCAGCGGGATCAACTGCCTGATCATGGAGAGCACCTACGGCGATCGCCTGCACGCGCCCATCGAGGAAGTCGACAGCGCCCTGGCCGCTGCCATCAATCGCACCGCCAAGCGGGGCGGCAAGATCATCATCCCGTCCTTTGCCCTGGAGCGAGCGCAGGAAGTCGTCTATTCCATAAAACGCCTGCGCAAAGCCAACCAGGTGCCGGCCCTGCCCGTGTACGTGGACTCGCCGCTGACCGTGAAGCTCACCGACGTCTTTAAGATGCACCCCGAGTGCTACGACAAGGAAACCTACGCTTTGTTGGTAAGCGGCGATTCTCCCTTCGACTTCGACGGCCTCCACTACGTGTCTGACAAGGAGGAATCGAAAGCCCTCGCCGCCAGCGCTGGACCACACATCATCATCTCGGCCAGCGGCATGTGCGAAGCCGGCCGCATCCTGCATCACCTGCGCGAGGGCATCGAGGATTCGCGCAACACGATTCTCATTGTCGGCTATCAGGCGCAGCACACCCTCGGCCGCCGCATCGTGGAGCGCCAGCGCGAGGTGAAAATCTTCGGGGTCATGCGACGCTTGGCCGCCGAGGTGGTGGTGCTCAACGGCTTTTCCGCGCACGCCGACCAGAAGGATCTTGTCGAATTCGCCGAGGGCGTGCGCAGCCAGGGCAAGCTCCGTCAGGTGCTGCTGGTCCACGGCGAGCCCCCGGCGCAGGCGGCCTTGATCGCCAAGCTGACCGAGCACGGATTTGCCACCGTGCAGGCCCCGGGACCGGACGAGAAGATTCGCGTGTAGCACCAAATTTAGTGCTATATTCTGGTCTATGCGAGCGACCAGTGCGCGACCGATCACGGACCTGAAGACTCATGCGAAAGATGTGGTCGGAGAGGCTGTTCGAACCGGAGAGCCCATCTTGATCACCCAGAACGGCCGGGCTCGCGTCGTGTTGATGGATGCACGACGGCACGACGACCTGCAGGCCACTCTGGCGATGCTGAAGCTGCTCGCGCAAAGCCAAGAGTCACTTGCCCGCGGCGAGAAGACATACGCCAGCGAGGACGTGCGCCAGCGCGCCCACGCCGCTCTGCGCCGAGCCGCCCGGCGATGAGGGGAAGCCGCGAATTCCGTGTCGTGTGGACCGGGCCGGCAGCAGCCGACCTTGAGCGAATCGCCTTGTTCCTGCTCGGCGAATCTCCGCTGCCGGCTGGTCCCATGGTCGATCATATCGTCGAAAGAGCCGAATCCCTGGCTGAGTTTCCCAACCGTGGCCGCACCCCACCCGAGCTTCGGTCGATCGGAGACCACACTTGGCGCGAGATCCAAGAGAGCCCGTGGAGGATCATCTACCGGGTCGGAGCCGATGTCGTTCAGGTCCACGCAGTTCTCGACGGCCGCCGCAGTCTTGAAGACATCTTGATGGAACGGATACTTCGCAGTTGACCGCGGGCCGATTCACGGGGTGGTCGTCCTCGTGATCGTCCTCGTGGCCGCGACCTCCTGCGGCTGACAGGGATCGTGGTCGCCAGCCCAGGCAGGAGACGCTATGCTTACCCCCGACATGGACGAGCGACAGTGTCTGTTGGTCATCTTCGGTGCCTCTGGCGATCTCACGCGGCGCAAGCTCATCCCGGGCTTGTTCGAGTTGCACGTCGCCGGGCTGCTTTCCGAGCATGTGGGCGTGCTCGGCATCAGCCGCACGCCGCTTTCTGACGACCAGTTTCGCGAACGGGTGAAGGGCGCGTGCCAGGAACGGCGTGGCTTTGACGAAGAACGCTGGCGCGAATTTGCCGGCCGCCTGCGCTACCTGGCAGCCGATGCCACGCGCACCGGAGACTGGCCGCGTATCGCGCAGGCCATGTGCCAGCAGCAAGTAGCCCACGGTACCGGCGGCGAAATCCTGTTCTATCTCTCTGTCGGTCCCGAACTATACGAAAGCATTATTCAGAACATCGGCGCCATCCAGCCGAACAAGGGCCCGCGGCGCTGGTGTGCTGCCGAGACCAACCCCACCGCCCGACACCGCATCATCGTCGAGAAACCCTTTGGCCGCGACCTGCAGAGCGCGGAGCATCTGAACCGCGTCCTGGGCCGTGTCTTCGAGGACGAAGACGTATTCCGCATCGACCACTACCTGGGCAAGGAGACGGTGCAGAACCTGCTGGTTTTTCGCTTCGCCAACCTGCTCTTCGAGCCGCTGTGGAACCGGATGTACATCGATCACGTTCAGATCACGGCAGCCGAAACCGTGGGCGTGGGCAACCGCGCCGCCTACTATGATTCCGCCGGGGCCATGCGCGACATGATCCAGAGCCACCTGCTGCAGCTCATGGCCGTGGTCGCGATGGAGCCGCCCAACTCGTTCCGCGCCTCTGACCTGCGCAGCGAGCAGCGCCATGTGTTGGAGGCGGTGCGACCCATCGCCCCGGATGAGGTGCCCCGTCTCGCCGTGCGCGCCCAGTATGCCCGCGCCCAGATTGACGGCGCGGTCGTGCCTGGCTATCGCGAGGAACCCGGCGTGTCGGCCGACAGCTCGTGCGACACCTTCGCCGCGCTCAAAATCTTCATCGACAACTGGCGCTGGGAGGGCGTGCCCTTCTTCCTGCGCACCGGCAAGCGCATGCGGCGCAAGCTCACCCAGTTCGTCATCAACTTCAAGCCCGCGCCCCACCTGTTCCGTAACGTCGACGGCGGCGAAATCCGGCCGAGCCCCAACCGACTGATCGTCAACGTGCAACCCGACGAGGGCATCAGTCTGCGCTTCGAGGGCAAGGTTCCTGGCTTGGGCCTGCACATCCAGTCGGCCGTGCTCGACTTCGACTATCGCAAACAGTTCAGTGCCGAGCCGTTTGAGGCCTACGCGACGCTGTTGCTGGACGCGATTCGTGGCAGCCAGTCACTCTACAAGGATCGCCATGAGATCGAGGCCGCCTGGCGCATCGTCATGCCGGTGCTCGACTACTGGCGCGACCACCCCGGCGATGGGATCGTCGCCTACCCTGCGGGAAGCTGGGGACCGGCGGCGGCCGACGAGTTAGTGAAGCCGCACGGACCGTGGCGCAACCCGGAGACCACGGTGTCGCGCACCGAGCCGGGGGCCCCGCCGAATTTCGACTTGCCGCCATGAGCGCGCTGGACGATCTTCGCGGACTGCGCGGCCAGCTCGTGATCGAAGCCTCGCCCGCGGCGGTGGCGAAACGGCTGGCCGATGACCTCATCCGCATTCTCCACCAGCGGATTTGTGAGGCCGACACCGCGCACCTGGCTCTGTCGGGCGGCACCAGCCCGCAGGGCCTCTACCAATTGCTGGCAAACGATGCGCGCTACACCGCGGGCGACTGGGCGCGCACCCTCCTTTGGCTGGTCGACGAGCGCTGCGTTCCTCATGACGATCCCAGGCTGAACTTCGCCATGATTCGATCCGCACTGGTCGACAAGATCCCAATTCCCCCAGCGCAGGTTCATTCCATGCCGGTCGGTCTAGCTGACGGTGATCGGCGCTATGAGGACGCTCTGCGCCGGGCTCTTGCCAGCGGCCGTCTTGATGCTGCCATTCTGGGCATGGGTCCTGACGGCCACACCGCCAGCCTGTTTCCGTATTCGCCCACTCTCGACGAGCGCCAGCGCTGGGTGTGCTTCAACGACGGCGAGCACGTGCTGGCGCCCCGCCCGCGCATGACCCTGACCTACCCCGTTCTTTGCGCCACCCGTTTTCTGGCCATCCTGGTCACTGGGGCCAGCAAGCACGCGGCCCTGCTCGCTGCCGCCCACGCGCCCGACGATTTGCACGCGCATCCCATTGTGGGCATCAGGCCCGTGCAAGACAGCAAGTTGGTCTGGTACCTCGACCGGGCTGCCGTCGAGGGTTGAGCTACCTATTCCACCCAGAGAGCACCGAGAATCACAGAGGTCGGACGAGGTGGAAGGAGTTCGGACCGAACCAAGACCACAGCGCGCGTGGACCAGGAGAGGCTTCAATCTGGAGCTTGGCGGCGCCGATGCCGAAGCCGAAGCGGCGACCGTGAGAATGCCGCTTCCGCTTGCAGCCGCCCCGGGTCGGCCGCGAGCCCCCGCGAACATGGCCGGGATCCGAAGCGTCCTTTGGATTGCACATAGAACGTGACCCCAGAAATCGCCGCTTGTGCTTGAATGCGGGGATGCGCATCGCCCTGGTCGGCCCTGAACTTGAGGAGAACCTTTCGCTTCGCTACATCCGTGGCGCGCTTGAAAACGCCGGTCACGAGGTCGTGCAGATCGATTTCAACGATCCGGCTGACCTTGAGAAGGCGGCGCAGGATCTGGTGCAAAGTGGTGCGCAAATCGCCGGGCTGTCGATGGTGTTCACGGCGCGCGCACGGCAATTCGTCGCGCTCGCGGCGCGGGCGCGGGAACTGGGTCTTGTTGGGCATGTCGTCGCCGGCGGTCACTTCGCTGCCTTCAACGCTTTGGCGTTGCTGCGCGACGTGCCGGCGATCGACTCGGTCGCTTGCGGGGAAGGCGAGTCGATCATGTGCGATCTCGCCTCCTACGGGGGCAATCCGGCAGGCGTGCCCGGCCTGATCTGGCGCGACCCGACTGGCGCAGTCACGCGAAACCCGCAGGCCTGCCTTTCGCCCGATCTCGATCACCTGCCCTGGCCGGTTCGCCGCTTCCCGCCCGACGACTACCTCGGACTGCCGGTGGTCAGCATGCTCCAGTCGCGCGGCTGCGAGCATTCCTGTGCGTTCTGCTCCATCGCCGCTTGGCACCGCCTGCGCGGAGGGCCGCGCTACCGTGCGCGCGATATCGAGGCGGTGGCCGCGGAGATGGAGGCGCTCTACGCGGAAGGCGTCCGCATCTTCAATTTCCACGACGACACCTTCCTGCCCTGCGATCACAAGCAACGACTTGACCGGGTGTTGGCCCTGCAGCACGCGCTCCATCGCCGGCGCATGGGACGAATCGCGTTCGCCATCAAGGCTCGCCCGGATGAGGTCGACGAAGAGATCTTCTCGCTGCTAGTCAGCCTCGGCCTTTTCCGCGTCTTCCTCGGAGTCGAGGCAGGCACTGCCGACTCCTTGCAACGCCTCGGCCGCGGCCAGACCATCAACGACAACGAGCGGGCGCTCGATGTGGTCAATCGCCTCGGCCTGCACGCCTGTTTCAATCTGCTGCTGCTCAACCCGGATTCGACCCTCGAGGATCTGGCCGCCAACGTCGCTTTCCTGCGCCGGCGGCCGCACAATCCGATGAACTTCTGCCGCACCGAGATCTACGCCGGCACGCCGCTGGAGCAGAAGTTGCGGCGGCAGGGACGGCTACTCGGTGACTACTTCGGCTACGACTATCGCATCGCTGACCCGCGCGCCCAAGCCGCCTGCGAAGCCATCTACCAACTATTTCGAACCCGCAATTGGGCCCAGCGCGGCCTGCACCCCCTGGTCATGCAGGTAGACTACGAGAACTCGCTGCTGGTCCACTTTCACGAATCGGGGCAAAGGGGCGCGCTGACCCCCGAGGTGAAAGCCTT
>PMBS01000308.1 GCA_003153015.1 Myxococcales bacterium | reverse complement strand
TTGGTGAAGGGGCCGTACATGTCCGCGGTGTCGACAAAATCGACGCCTTGGTCTATGGCGCGATGGATAGTGGCGATGGACTCGCGGTCGTCGCGCTGGCCGTAGAACTCCGACATCCCCATACACCCGAGCCCGAGAGCGGATACCTCCAGCTGTCCCAGTCTTCGTCGTTGCATGGGAGTAACCATAGCAGACCTCGAAGAACAACTGGACGGTCGTTGCCACCCTCGGATCACAGCCTGTCGTGTTCGTACTGAGGACAGTTCCGAATTGATACTCCTCGACGACCTGCGACAGCGTCCGGGCCCTGCCACCCACACCGCAGCCTGCAGATCCAAGTTCCTGGCACTTCATCAGGCTTTGACGGTGGCAGCGGTTGGACTTAGACTAAGAAATCTTCGCCGGCAGTGACCGGCAAGGGGGTCGCATGCAGGAGAACGCCAGCCTCAGGGACGACATGGGCTCAGTCGAGGATCTGGAGGCGCTGCGGAACCAACACAAGGATCTGGAATGCAAGCTGGCGGCCCTGGATCGCCACGTGTCGCTCACCGCCAGGGAGCAGGCCGAGCGCGCTCGGCTGAAGAAGGAGAAACTGGCGATCAAGGATCGCATCCAGCTCTTGCTCTCCCGTCCGCCCGCCGGGTAGCACTACGGCATCAGCTCTTCGACTCAGCCTTGGACTGCGGTGCTCTAGCGCAGGCCGGTGGGCACCACGCCATCCATGTCGTCGAACCTCTGATTCTCGCCCGCCATGCCCCAGATGAAGCGGTAATTCCCCGTTCCGCAGCCGCAGTGGATGGACCACGGGGGCGAAAGCACCACCTGCTGGTTGCGCACGACGAGGTGACGAGTCTGCGTGGGTGCACCCATCAGATGCACCAGAACGTTCTCGCCCAGATCGAAGTAGAAATAGACTTCAGCGCGCCGGTCGTGGGTGTGCGGCGGGAAGGAATTCCAGACGCTGCCTTCCGCCAGCTCGGTGAAACCCATGACAAGCTGGCAGCTCAGGATCCCGCCCTCGTGGATGTATTTGTTGATCGTCCGCTGATTCGCGCTCGCCTGCGTGCCGAGCGCAGCCCGCGTTGCATCCTTCTGCTTCATCACCGCCGCGGGATGAGCCGAGTGCGCGGGGCAGCTTAGAAAATAGAACTGCGCCGGTTCCTTCGGGTTCGCGCTCTCGAAGACCAGCGAGCGTGTGCCCATGGGCACGTACACGCAATCCAGCCGCCCGAGCGGGAACGATTTGCCGTCAACCTGGACCGCGCCCGGCCCGCCGATGTTGATCGCACCAAGTTCGCGCCGTTCCAGAAAGAAAGCCCGCCCAGTTTTTTCGTGATTCGGTAGTTGCAGGGGCGCAAGCGGCATCGCCCCGCCCACCACGAGACGATCGAGGGCAGTAAATACGCAACGTAGCTCGCCGGCGCCAAAGATATCCGCTATCAGAAAGGTGTCCCGCAACTGCTCCGTATCCATCAACACCACGTCCTGCGGTCGGGGCATCCATTTGACGGCGTCGTCAAGCATGCTGGGAGAGTAGCTGCTGTGGTCAGGGCGGTCAATGTGAGACTACCAACCAACACCGAAGCAATGGTTGGGCAGCCAATCAGGCGGCGGTACGCTTGGATTTCTCGCAGGTCAAGCCCAGCCGGAACAGCGTCAGCAAGGCGGCGAGCGGGACCAGAGCAAACAGCCCATCAGCCCAGCGAGGTAGATCAGAATAGAGGATGGTCATGCACACCCACGTGTCGCAGTTGAACAGGATGACGACCAGGGCCACGGACCCGAACAAATCCATAAGTGCCCGCTTGCGATTCCCGGCCGGGCCCTGCCATGCGGCGACCAACCCACGCGTGCGGTCGGCCAGCAGCACGCAGATGAGTGGAAGGGCAGGCGTCAGGGTGTGAAGCCAGATCCGGGTGAGCCCCAAGATGCAGGCCAGCACGGCTAGGTGGGCCACCTCTTCATCGCTGCGTGGGCGTAGGCGCACATGGATGACGGCTACCAGGGTGACGGCGACCAGGATGGTTGTAGTGGTGGGGGCCCAGCCAAGCAGGCAGTAGAGCGGGCGCTGCAAAGACATGCTGCGCAAGCCAAGGTCAAAGGACTCATGCTGCGCCAGCATGCGCCAGAGTTCGGAGGGATAGGCGAGCAGGGCGGCCAGGAACACGGCCCCGGCCGTCAGCGGAGCGATGAGATGGGCACGCGTGGTTCGTTCCAAGCGCGCGGCAAAGAGCACGGGCATCAGCAGCAGCGCATAGGGCTTGATCACCAGCCCCAATCCCAGAGCCAATCCTGCTGCCACCGGATGCCGCCGCCAGCTCAGCAAGACGATCAGTGTCAGCGCATTGACGATGGGCGAGATATTGCCGGCGCCCAGGGCATCCAGCAGAGGTGAAGCCACGAACAGCACGAGCACGGCTGTAGCGATGCGGATGTGCGGCGTGCTGCGCACCCAACCGCTGGCGATCCAAGCCACTACGGCCGTTGCTACCACGTTGAGTACGCGAATGGTGAACGCCACCGGGTGCAGACCAATCCAGCCTGCAGCCCAGGCACAAGCGCAGGCAAAGGCTGGGGTGCCTAGGTAGGGCGGGTGGTCGTAGGGCGACCGCCCGTCGCGCACCATCTGCACCGCCACCATGTAGCCCGACTCATCCGAGATCCACCATCTCGCAGTGAGGTAGCTGGCATGGTAGGCGAAGGCCAGCAAGAGCAGGGCCGCGAAGGCTGCGGCCGGCTGCCACCGCGAAGCCGTCAGATCCCCCGCGGGAGCCGCCTGTGGCTCATCGATCTCGCCTGTCGCTTGCTTGGACAAGGTCAAGCTCATTCTATCCGCATCCCAGGTGGATCATGGCTGGCTCTGCACGCGACGAAGTCCCACGAGCAGCTCCTGTGCCGGTTTGAACGAAGGCTCAAGCGCCAGGCATCGTTCCAGCGCACGCGTCGCGCCGGTCCTGTCGCCCCGGGCCGCCAGCGCCACCGCTAGGTTGTACTGGTTGCGGGGGTTGTCGGGTTCCAGCTCTATTGCCCGCCGCGCCGGCTCTACCGCCTCAGCCGCGCGCCCTAGGTTTTCCAGACAGCCGGCCAGGTTGTGCCAGCCGCGCGCGTAGCCGGGAGCCAGGCGTGTGGCGGCAAGGAAAATCGGCAGGGCCTCGCTGCATCCGCGCCGTCGCAGAACTGCGTAGCCGTAGTGGTAGTGGGCGATGCCATTGTTGGGATCGCGCAAGAGATCAGCTCGGTAAAGCGACAAATCAGAGCTCCAGTTGCCGGCCGCGGACGACGTGGATAGGACCAGCATTGCCGGCAGGAGCACGCCGGCCGCAATCCACAGTCGCGACAAGCGGCCGCGGGCGCGCCCGGCCAGGGGTGCCAGCAATCCCACGGCAGCCACTGTCAGTCCGCCCAGGGGAGAATAGGCGTAGCGGTTGCCGTAGAAGCCGATCTGGGGAATCGCCGCAACAAGGGGGACGAGCGCAAGACAGAACCACGAGACCCCGAGCAAGGGCAGGGCAAAGCGCGCGGGCTCTCGCCACCAGGCCCACGCGAGAACAGCCAGCAACGCGACCAGAACGACCAGGACGCCCACCGCCGGCCAGGCACCGAAGGGGATGAATGGGTCGAGAGTGGCAGAATCTCCAAACGAGAGAAGCTGGGCCCCATAATGCCAAAGAATGGTCGCATAGCAGACGAGCAGCCGCACGAATCCGCGCGCAAGTTCATCACTGCCCAGACGAATGCCTAGGTGGGCGCGCCGAAGCAGGACCGCCGCAAGGCCAGCACACGGCAGCAGCAAGATGAGCCAACCGCGTAGTCCGGCAAGGCGATCGGTTCGGCCGCGCGCCCACACCACGGTGTAGACCAGTAGCAGAACCGGAAGCACCACAAACTGTTCCTTGCACAGAAAGGCCATTGCTGTGGCCAGGCCGGCCAGGCTGGATCTCAGCCAGATCCCGCGGCCCGCGACCGGCCAAAGCAGCATGGCTGCAAGGATGAACGCCATGCCCAAGGTATCGTGTCGTCCAGTGATCCACATGACCGGCTCGGTGACACTCGGGTGTACGAGGAAGACCGCCGCTGCGACTAGGGCCGCTCCTCGGCCGACCCCGCGCCTCAAGATGAAGAGCCAGAGCAGTCCTGCGCACAACCCGTGCAGGGCCAGATTCGCTACACGGAAGCCGACCAGGGAATGGGTGTGCGAGATCCCTTGCAGCCACAACGAGAGCATGGGGACGGGATGATAGAGTTGCGAAGGTTTGCCGGTCACCGGCCCCCACAG
>PMBS01000032.1 GCA_003153015.1 Myxococcales bacterium | reverse complement strand
CCGCGTTCCACGCTTCGCGCAGCGGCTTTCAGGCTGGCCTGGCGTCCCTGTCGCCCCTAGGCGAGCACCCCTACGCGTCGGCCTGGGCCGTTGCCGCGCAGGTTCGCGGTGGCGCTACCGCCGTCCGCCGGTCGGTCAGCTGGTTGACCAGCGCGAGGGAAGCGTCGCCTCCTCATCTTGCGCCGCTGGTGGTGGAGCCGTCTGCGAACGAGCCAGCCCCCGCCCTGCTGCAGGAGCTCAATTTGGCGGCCATGCTGCCCGGAGCGCGGCCATACGAGGTTCCTGACCTGGGTGAGGGCACGGCGAGCGAGATTCCGCTCGATTTCGGCGACCTTCTATTCTTGTCCCCGGACCCATGCGAGCCGAGCGGCCCAGCCGAGGCCGGCGGGCTGCGCACCATGGCGCGTGTGGTCCTGCCCAAGACGCCATTCTTCTCGGTGCTCACCGAGGCGCAGCTCTGCGCCGCCATCGAGCGGGTGCAACTGGTCCAGCTTGAAGCAGGCGAGATCCTGTTCGCCAAGGGAGATGTGGGCAACGTCCTCTACGTGGTGGCCTCCGGCGAGATTGCGGTGCTGGTGCCGCAGGAGGTGGCGCGTCTGCAGGAGGGCGATATCTTCGGCGAGATCGCGCTGCTGGCCCATCAGCCACGCAACGCCACCACCCGCGCGACGGTGCCCAGCCAGGTGTTGGCGCTAGATCGCGCGCTGGTGCGCGACCTTATTTCCGGCTCACCGGAGTTCCTCAAGGTCCTGTTGCGCTTTCTGCGCGATCGGCTTATCGCCACCCTGGCCCGCACCAGCCCGCTCTTCGCACCGTTTTCCGAGCTGGAGCGTGCGGCTCTGACGTCCAAGTTTCACTTCCTTGAGGTGGACAGTAATCTGCGCTTGGTCGAGCAGGGCAAGCAGGCCACCGGGCTTTTCATCCTTTTGGCCGGGAAGGCCGTCGCAGTTGCCGACGGCGCGCCGGTCGCGCACCTGCAAGCAGGCGATGTCTTTGGCGAAATCTCACTCATCGCAGGCAGCCCGGCGACCGCCACCGTGGTGACCCTAGAGAAGAGCTTCGTGCTTCAGCTTCCGCGCAGCGATTTCAATGAAGTGTTCATGACGCACCCGCAGGTCCTGGAATACCTCGCCTCACTGGCTGACAATCGCGTACGAGCATCGGGAAGCTCAAGTTGCTCTGACATGTAGATCGCGTCCTGTCTTCGTGATCAACATCCCCCCACTACGATTGCCGGTACGGCAAGGTGAACCAGAAGTTGCTTCCCTTGCCCAGCTCGCTGTCCACGCCGATGCGGCCGCCGTGCGCCTCGACCGCCATCTTGCAAAAGGCTAGGCCCAACCCGGTGCTCCGGTTCCTGGGCAACGCGGAGCCGTCGACCTGGACGAACTTGTCGAAAATGCTTTCGTGGAAGTCCGGGGGAATGCCAGGGCCGGTGTCGGCCACGAAGACCCGCACGTGCTCCGCCTCGACCACGACGCCGACTCGGACCTCGCCGTCGGCAGGGGTGAAGCGGAGAGCGTTGGCCAGCAAGTTCTGCACGATGCGCGAGACGATCTCGTGATCCGCCAGCACCCCGGCCGGCGCCGCCGGACGCTCGAAGGCCAGGCGGCGGGCTCCCACCAGCGATTCGAGATCGTCCAGACTGTTCCCGACCACCTGCACGAGATCGCACTCGCGCAGGTCCAGCTTCATCATCTGCGCCTCCATCTTGCTTACATCCAGGATCCCGTTGATCATGCGGATCATACTGCGGGTGGCGTGGAAGGCGTTCGCGACATCCTCCTGGGTCTCGGCCCCCAACTTTTCTTTCGCCGCTTGCCCGAACAGCTCCAGATAGGCGGAGATCGCGGTCAGCGGCGAGCGCAGGTCGTGGACGATCATGTGCACCAGGCTGTCGCGCAGGCGCTCGCTCTCGCGCAGCTTCTCGTAGCTGGCCTGCAATTCGCGCCGCTGGCGGCGTAGTTCCAGGTGGGTTGTCACCCGCGCCTTGACCTCATCGAGCTGAAACGGTTTGGTGATGTAGTCGACGCCGCCCACCGAGAAGCCTCTCACCTTGTCCATAGTCTCGCCCAGCGCGCTGACGAAGATCACGGGAATGTCGGCCAGACGGGCATCGGCCTTCAACTGCTTGCAGACTTCGTACCCGTTCATCTCCGGCATATTGACGTCGAGCAGAACCAGGTCGGGTGGTTCCTTCCTGGCCGCCTGCAGCCCGAGTCGGCCGCTGGTCACCGGCCGTGGCCGCCAGCCGGACTGCTTGAGCATACTGGTCAGCACCTGCAAGTTGGCCGGGTTATCGTCAACCATCAGGATGCTGACCACGTCCTGGCGGGTGGGTTCGTCGCTCATTTCTCGTCTTCTATTTCAATACGGTCCAGCAGCCCGGGGTAGTCGAACCGCTCCACGATCTCGCGCAAAACGATCGCCGTCTCCGGCGCCGTGCTGGCCATGGCATCGAGGATCTCGATGATGCGTCCGTATTCGGCGCCATCGGCCGCCTGGCGTAACTGCACGACGGTCTGCGCCGGCAAGAGCAGGCGGCCGGAGCCAGCGGGCGCATCGTCAGGCCCGCCAGGCTCCGGGGCCTCGTGCGGCGTCCCTGCCAGGTACACGTATTCGATGTCCAGACCGGCTCGCAGCTTCTCCAGCAGGTGAGACTCGCGAAAGGGTTTGCCGAGAAAGTCACTGGCGCCGGCAGACAAGGCTTGCCGGCGGTCATCCTCGAACGCGCTTGCGGAGACCGCGATGATGGGGACGCGCCGTTGCGAATCGATGGCGCGTAGCCGCCGGATGGCCTCCAGGCCATCCGTGCCCGGCATGCGCAGGTCCATCAGGATCGCATCAGGAGACCACTCGGTCGCCAGGGTGATGGCCTCTTCCCCGCCCGTGGCTTCACGCGTCCCGAAACCAACCGCCCTGAGCATCTCCACCAGCAAAAGGCGATTCGCGGGCTGATCGTCAACCACGAGCACATGGAAGGGTCCCAGCCCCGATCTGATCCCGACCACGCGCCGGCGCAACGCCACGGGCGTCAGTTCGCTGGACGTGCCCACGGCCACGGGAACGTCAAGCTGGAAACGGCTGCCCCGGCCCACCTCGCTCCGCAGGGTGATGTCTCCCCCCATCAGGCGGGCGAACTGGCGGCTGATGGCCAGTCCCAGGCCGGTGCCCCCGGCTTGGACCCCGGTCTTGGTCTGCTCGAAGGCTTGGAAGATGCGCTCGGCGTCGATGGCCGGCACCCCCGGACCGGTGTCTTCCACATCCACAGCCAGCCACAGGGCGCCGCCCGCTTCCCGCCGAACCGCGACGCCACACCGGACCGAGCCCCGGGCGGTGAACTTGATGGCGTTGCCCAACAGGTTGATAAGGATCTGGCGAATCTTCTTCTCGTCCGCCAGCAGCACCGCCGGCACGCCGGGTGCCACCGTGACGGTGAAGCCTAGACCTTTGCTCTCCGCGCGCAGCCGGAACATGCTGGTCAGGTCGGTCAGCATCCCGCGCAGGTTGAAGGCGGAAGGGGCGAGCGGGGTACGGCCGGCTTCGATCTTGGACATCTCCAGGATGTCGTCGATCAGCTCCAGCAGGTGCTCGCCGCTTCTGGCTATGGTGCTCAGGTGCTGCCGCTGGTTTGCGGCCAGGGCAGGATCCCTGAGCAGGATCTGCGAGAATCCCAGGATCGCGTTCATGGGCGTGCGAATCTCGTGCGACATGTTAGCCAGAAATACGCTCTTGGCCTGACTGGCGCGCTGGATGCCCTCGACCAGCGCCCGCTCGCGGGACACATCACGGAAAATCCTCACCATGCCCTGGAACTCGCCCCGTTCGTCGAACAGCGGTGCGGCACTCACGCTGAGGGCAACCTGCTGTCCGTTCCGGTGAGTGCTCGACACCTCGCGCGCGGGCGAGGGCTGCCGCAGGCGCTCGATTTCCTCGAATGGGCAATCCTTGGTGTTGCAGATGGGTTTTCCGTCCGGGCCAAGCTCGTGGAAGACCTCGCTGCACAGCTTGCCGATCGCCTCCTGCGCGGTGACGCCCATGATGGCCTCCGCGCCCTGATTCCAGGACTCGATCCGGTTGGCCTCATCCACGGTGGCCACCCCGTCGGTGATGCTGCGCAGAACGTTCTCGGCGTAATCCCTGTGGACCGCGAACTCGCTACTCAACTTCTCGGCGCGGCGCCGGATCTCCCGGTGGGCCAGCGCATTGTCGATGCTCACCGCCGCGGCGCCGCATATGGTGTCGATGAAGGTCATCTCCTCGGGCAAGAAGTCCCGTGGGGTGGTGGTGATCAGGGACACGACGCCGATCATGCGGCCGCGCGAGACAAGCGGAAACCCGGCGTAGCCCACGGCTTCGGGAAGGTGCGAACCCAGGTCCGTCTCTGCCTCGTACGACTGGACGAACTGCGGGAACCTCCGGACGTCGGGAATGATGAGCGGCTTCGCGGCCTCGATCACCCGCCCGGCCGCACCCTCCCCGCAGGCCAGGCGCAGCGCCGCCGGCAGGGGACCGTCCGATCCCCGGGCCGCTGCCGCTATCAGAAGGTCAGTCTTTGGGTCCAGCAGCATGACGCTGGCGCGATCCGCGCCCGAGAGCCTCCGCAAGTTGTCGAGGAGAGTGTCCAGGACCTGGTGGAGGTCCAGAGTGGACGTGGTGGCGGTGACGACCTGGTGGATCGCGGCCATCTCCTGCTGGCTCCGGGCTTGCGCCTCAGCGGCCTGGCGGTGCTCGCGCCGCATGACCGAGTGGCCCAACTCGCGCTCGATGGCAGCGACCAACCGGCCAAGCTTGCCCTTGAGCAGGTAATCGTGCGCACCCGCCCTCATCATGGCCACCGCGGTTTCCTCGCCGATGGTGCCGGAAACGACGATGAAGGGGATGTCGAGGCCGCACGCCTGGTAGATTTCCAAAGCCGCGGGCGCACCGAACCCCGGCATGCTGTAGTCGCAGAGAATCAGATCCCACGTTCCCTCCGCCAAGGCATTCCGCATGGTCTCGGCGGTATCCACCCGGCGGTGGTCGACCGCGAACCCGGCCTGCGTCAGATGGCGGACCAGCAGGTCGGCATCGCTTTGCACGTCCTCGACCAGGAGGACGCGCAGGAGTTTCTGGGATGCATCCGTCATCGGTCCCACCGCTTCAACCCACGGGCGGCGGCTGGTTGAGCATGAGCCAGTACATCCCCAAGTGGCTCACCGCCTCGACAAACTCATCGAAGTTGACCGGCTTGCGGATGTAGCTGTTGGTGCCGAAATCGTAGCACTTCAGAACGTCGCGGGGCTCGTTCGACGAGGTCAGGACGATCACCGGGATCAGGCGCGTCCTCTTGTCGCTTTTGATGGTCTGCAGGACTGTCACCCCGTCCACCTTGGGCAGCTTGAGATCCAGCAGGATGCAGGCAGGCACATTGGCGACATTCCGCCCCGCGTACGCACCGACGCCAAACAGGTAATCGAGCGCCTCCTGCCCGTCGCGGGCAACCACCAGGGTGTTGGCGAGGTGTTTCTTCTCGAATGCCCGTTTGGTCAAATCGACGTCACTCGGGTTGTCCTCCACCAGCAGGATGACTCTGGGCGTGACTGGCTCTTGCATGGTCTCCTCCTTCATGCGGTCAGGGTGAAGTAGAAAGTCGCACCCTGGTCGACCTCGGCCGTGGCCCACACCTTGCCGCCATGGCGATGGATGATCCGCTGGACAGTGGCCAGGCCGATGCCGGTCCCGGGAAACTCATCGAGGCTGTGCAGGCGCTGGAAGGGTGCGAACAGCTTGCCCACGTAGCGCATGTCGAAGCCCGCTCCATCGTCGCGCACATGATACACCGTTCGCCCTGGTTCAGAAGTGCAGCCCACCTCGATGCGCGCGCGGGGTCGCTTTCCGGTGAACTTCCAGGCGTTGTCCAGCAGGTTCTGCAAAACCGCGCGCAGCAGGACCGCATCGCCCATGGCCACCATCGCGGGGGCGACGACGAAATCCACCGCACGCTCGGGCTGCCCGGCCCGCAGGCTGGCTTCCAGTTCTTGCGCCATGGCGGTCAGATCGACCGTCTCGCGTTTCATCGGGGCGCGGGTCACGCGCGACAGCTCCAGCAACCCGTCGATGAGCTCGCCCATCCGTTGGGTTTCGCTGCGCACCGTTTTGAGATACGTGCGGCCCTGCTCGTCGAGCTGGGGGCCGCAGTCTTCCAGCACCGCCTGGCTCCACCCGTCGATGCCGCGCAGGGGAGCACGCAGATCGTGCGACACTGAGGAGGAGAAGCTCTCCAGCTCCCGATTGACGACCGTCAGCTCTGCGGTACGTTCCGCCACCCGCCGCTCCAGTTCGCGGTTGGCCGCGGCCAGCGCCGCCTCAATCCGTCTTTGCTCGGTGATGTCCCTCAAGTACCACACCCGACCAAAGTACTGCCCTTCCGCGCTGACCATCGGCGCCGAGTAGCGGTCAAGCGTCCTGCCGTCTTTCAGAGCGATCTCATCCTGGCTCTTTTCGTCAGGACTTGCATAGAGGTACTTCACCTTGCTGATGAACTCCTCAGGATTCTCCAGTTTCTCCATTGCCGACTGCAGGGCCCGTTCATCGGATTTGGACTCGATGACGTCAGAAGAAATGCCGCACACTTCAGCGAACCGTCGATTGGAAGATATTATCTTGCCGTTCGGGTCAACCACGAGGATGCCGTCGAGGGTCGTTTGTTGCTGGGTCGCCAGGACGATATTGTTGAACCGCAGTTCCTCTTCAGCCCGTTTTCGCGCGCTGATGTCAACCACACTCGTGATGAGGCAGAGCGGAGCCCCATGGTCGTCGCGAAGCAGAGTCGTGCTCACGTCCGCAAACACGAAATGTCCATCCCGGTGCCGGTACCGCTTTTCCATTCGGTAGGCCGTGCGCTCGCCGGCAAAGACGGATCGAACACATTCCCGGGTTTCGGCGATATCATCCGGGTGGGTGATGTCGCCGAAGGTGAGTTGTTGCAGCTCCTCAATCGAGAACCCAAGCGTGTCGGCCAGTGCTTGATTGACATTGAGCAGTCTTCCATCGCGCCCGGTCAGCGATTGGCCGACGGTAGAGCGTTCAAAGGTATCCCGAAAACGCGCTTCGCTCTCCCGCAGCGCCTCTTCTGCCCGCTTGCGCTCGGTGATGTCGACATGTTCGGCCTGGTAGCAAACCAAGTTGCCGCTGCTGTCCCTGATCTCCCGCGCCGACACCAGCACCACGAGCCGGCTCCCGTCCCGTCGGACCACGGGGAATTCCCTTGGTTCCATGAACCCCTTTTCGGAAAGGATGCGCAGCACCTCGGCGCGATCGTCGGGGTTCGCATAGAGCTGATGCCCGACATCGCGGATCGCGGCCATCATCTCCAGGGGGCTCGCGTAGCCATACATCTGTGCGTACGCGTGGTTTGCGCGGTTCAGGCGTCCATCCGGCGAAGCCTGTGAGATTCCCATCAGGGAGTTTTCAAACAGGCTGCGGTACTCCGCCTCGCTTTGCCGAAGCTTCTCCTGCGCACGCTTGCGCTCCATCTGCACGCGCTGCCGCTCCAGCGCGCTTTGAACGGCTGGTCCCAGTCGCTTGACGTGCTCCTTGATGACGTAATCCCACGCCCCAGCCTTCATGCACTCCACCGCCGTGTCTTCGTTCATCGAGCCCGTGAGGATGATGAACGGCACGTCCGGACAACGCTCTACCGCGAGCTTGAGCGCGCTCATGCCGTCGAAGTGGGGCAGGCTGTAGTCAGACACGATGAGCGCGGGACGGAACTCATCCAGTGCCGTAAGATACGCCTCGCGCGTCTCCACCCGCCGGAACTCGCACGAGCCCAGGGCCTTGCCGACCTCCCGCTCGCTCAGCTCGGCGTCTGTCGGCAGGTCCTCGACGATCAGGACACGGATAGTCTCACTCACGCATCTCCCTCGCTTCCGGATCGATCCGTTTCCGAAACCCTCTCCCCATCGGGGAGAGGGCTGGGTGAGGGGTCCGCCAGGTCAGAAAGGAGCGCGGTTCAAAGTCCAATGGACGCCGCCGGACCCTCACCCGCCGACGCGGACGTCGGCGGCCTCTCCCCGTAGGGGAGAGGCACAGATCCGGCCTCTCCTGGCTCCCCGCCGACACCTTGAAAGGCGTGGTTCCAAACCCGCCCCCACACAAGATGTGCCCTTTAGTACCCATGCATCTCCCTCCCTGGCGGCCCTTCACCTTGGGGGCTGGTTCACCAGGAGCCAGTACAGGCCGAGGCTGCTCACCGATTCGGCAAAGGCGTCAAAATCCACCGGCTTCACCACGTAGCTGTTGGCGCCCAGGCTATAGGCGGTCTTGATATCCGGATCCTCGCGCGAGGAGGTCACGACCACCACGGGGATGGTCCGGGTTCTCTCGTCCTGCTTGAGCGCGCGCAAGACTTCCAGGCCACTCACCTTGGGAAGTTTCAGGTCGAGCAGCACTACCTTGGGCGAATGGCTGAGTTCTCGTGTCGCATACTTGCCGCGACAGAAGATGAAATCCAGCGCCTGGGCGCCGTCCTCGACGGTAATGAGCCGGTTGGCCAGGTTGTGTTTCTTCAGCGCCCTGATGGTCAATTCCGCGTCCTGCGGGTTGTCCTCGACCAGCAAGATGTCTACGGCATCCGTATCAGTCATGGTCACGCTCCTCTTTGTTGAAGGGCAAAGTAAAAAGTTGCGCCCTTGTCGATCTCGCCCTCGGCCCAGACACGTCCGCCGTGGCGACGGATCACGCGCTGGACCAGGGCCAGGCCCACGCCAGTGCCTTCGAACTCTTTGCTGCTGTGCAGGCGCTGGAACACGCCGAAGAGCTTGCCGACGTATTGCATTTCGAATCCCGCGCCGTTGTCCTGCACGACGTAGACGCTCTCGCCTTGATTCTGCTGTGCGCTCACCTTGATGACGGCCCGCTCTTGCTTGGATGAGAACTTGATGGCGTTCGCGAGCAGGTTCATCCACACCTGGCGCATCAGCGTAGGATCCGCGAGCGCCGGTGGCAGGGCGCCAACCTGGAAGTCGATGCGCGCCCGGCTCTCCGGCGTGGTCAGCTCGTGGAAGACCGAGTTTGCCATGGTTTCCATGTCGGTCCGGGAGAGGCTCATCTCGGCGCGGCCCAGGCGGGAGAACGCCAGGAGATCGTCGATCAGCCGGCCCATCTTCGCCGTGTTCTCGTGGATGACCGAACAGATCCGCTTGCCTTCTGTGTCCAGATGGGGCGCGTAGTCGTCGGCAAGTAGGCGGGTGAATCCATCAATGGCCCGAAGCGGGGCCCGCAGATCGTGAGACACGGAGTAGGAAAAGGCCTCCAGCTCCTTGTTGGATTCTTCGAGCTGCGCGGTGCGATCGCGGATGCGTTGTTCGAGCTGGTCACGATGCTTTCGCAGATCTTCCTCGGCCGTCCCCCGCTGTGTTTCGACGTCCAGGCCATGCAGCGCGTATGCAATGTCGTCCGCCACTTCTTCGATCAGATTCTGTTCGTCCACCAGGTCGACCAGACCGTGGTCCATGGACATGACCAGCAGGCCATGGATGCGCCCCTGGTGTTCCAGCCGGACGGCGATGGCGGACTGGCCCCGGTAGAGCGTGGCAGCGGGACAGTCCGGGCACTCCGCCGCTGGATTTCTCACCACGTGGACTCCGCATTCGTGGACGGCCTTATCACACACGGCGAGCTGTCCGCTTCTGAAGCGATCCTTCAAGGACTCGAAGGCGTCACCCAATCCGGCCGAGGCTGCAGTCATATACTTCCCTGACTCGTCATACAGTGCGATCCAGGCACTGAAATAGCCCCGGGTCTCGGTGAGGACCTCGCAGGAACGTCGGATGAGTGTCTCGGGATCCTTCTCGCGCACAATGAGCTGGTTCACGTTGCGGATGGCCTTGAGCACCAGGTTGAGGTGGCCGATCCTCTCCTCCATGCGCTTGCGCTCGGTGATGTCGAGACAGGTGCCGACCATCCGCAGTGGCTTGCCTCCTTCGTCAACGAAGACGCGGCCCCTGGCGATGACGTCGCGCCAGCCACCGTCGCTGAGTC
>PMBS01000149.1:733-3846 GCA_003153015.1 Myxococcales bacterium | reverse complement strand
CCGTTCACCACCACGCCCAGCTCGGTGGGACCGAGACGGCCTTCCTTCTTCTCCACGTAGCCGCGATCTTGAATAGTGGACAAGATGGTCGCGTAGGTCGAGGGCCGGCCAACCCATCTGGCAGGCCACAAAACGATTCCAGATGAGGGTGTAGAGTCTGAGCAAATCCCCCGCTTCGCGCGCGTCCCGGGCACTCGCGGTTTCGGAAAGCAGACGCCGCACGGTCTCTGGAGTCGTATTGCGTCGAGGTGGGCCGAATGGCTTCGTGCGCGTCCTGGGCCGACTTCTTGCTCTTGAAGACGTTGGGCTCAGCAGGTCGCGAGGCTTCGCCGTAGCGATCCACGATCCACGCGCGCACATCGTTCACCGCGTCCTCGGACAGCCGGGTGGAATCCGTGCGCATGTAGGTGATGAGGCCGGTGGGGCCTTCGTCGCCCAGCTCGACACCCTCGTAGAGCCGTTGGCATGCCCGTCCTTTCCGTTGATCCAGCCACAACCACGGTCCTGTCCGGCGTCGAATCGTTGCGCGTGCGCGCCGAAGAGCTTCTGCCCGCAGCCTGCGAAGCCCTCCGGGCCGACTGAGATTCCGGCCCGGCCCCTGACCGACGAACAGCGCGCGCAGCGGGAGAGTGTAGGCACTCGATGGCCAGTGATCTACTCCCACCCCACCGACGAAGACCTGCTTCGCGCGGTCACCGGGCTGCCATGCTAAAGACCGCGAGACTACGCAGCACGGACCNNTGCCAAGCTGCGCTTCGTGTTTTGGGGTCTTCTGGTGGCGTGTTCGTGCGAGGCCCACGGACTGCGGATCTCGACCTCTCACGACGCTGGGGGTACTGACGGCGCCGCAATGCTCGCCACTGGGGGGACGGGCACAAGTGCCGCTGGAGGCGCGACCAGCTCCGCAGGCACGACCATAGTTCTGCAGGGGGGTTTCGTGCCGACGGACAGCATGACCGTGGCAAGGTCATGGCACACGGCGACGTTGTTGCCCGACGGGAAGGTGCTCATGGCCGGGGGATCCGGCACCAACGCGCCGCTCGCGAGTGCGGAGCTGTACGACCCGACGGCCGGGACNNTTCACCGCCACCGGAAACATGACTGTGGAACGGAGCGCGCACACGGAGACCCTGTTACCCACCGGGAAGGTGCTCCTCGCCGGGGGAAACTACGGCGGCGTTCTCGCAAGCGCGGAGCTGTACGACCCGACGGCCGGGACATTCACCGCCACCGGAAACATGACTGTGGAGCGGGAGTGGCACACAGCGACGTTGTTGCCTAATGGAATGGTGCTCGTCGCTGGCGGGGAAAGTACACTCGGGACTCTCGCAAGCACGGAGCTGTACGACCCGGCGGCCGGGACCTTTGCAGCGACGGGCAGCATGACCGCCGCAAGGTACGCTCACTCGGCGACGTTGTTGCCGAGCGGGAAGGTGCTCATCGCCGGCGGCTGGTCTGGCAACACCACTGTTCTCGCGGAGCTGTACGACCCATTGGTTGGGACATTCACCGCCGCCGGCAGCATGACGGTGGCGAGGGCCAACCACACGGCGACGTTCTTGCAGACCGGGATGGTGCTCATCGTTGGCGGAAGCGACGATCCAAGTGCAGAGCTGTACGATGAAGTGGCGGGGACATTCGCAGAAACCGGCAACATTACCGCGTCAAGGCGTCTCCACACGGCGACGTTGTTGGATACCGGGAAGGTGCTCATCGCAGGCGGAGGCAGTGACAAGGGAATTCTCGCGAGCGCGGAGCTATACGAATAGCCCCGACGGCGGGCGCCAGTTACAAGACGCTCGCGCCAAGCGGCGAGCCACGGGGTCTGCGCACGCCTTCCTCAGATCGGCCTTCCCGCGGAAAAGGAAAGCGGCAATTCCACACCGTGGCGGCCAAGGCCGTGAATCGCTGCAATTCGGCCATATTTCGAACGTCGGTTATCATGGAATTGTCGCTTTTACGCATTAGCGGCAATCAGCATTGTCCATGTGGCGATGTCATCGGGAGAGTCGCCAATTATCGCCATCCCGGCGCGGCGGGCATGCCGCAGCGATGCCTGGTCGTGGATTTCCTTTCCGGTGCACTGGGTTCCGAGCGTATCTGTGTTCTCCATCGCTCGCGACATTGGACTTCCCGTCGGGCAACGATGTGCCGTTCAGCTACAAGCCCGCCGGCGAGTCGGCGCCTCGACTTCATGCCAATGTCCCTGCGGCGCCACCGCTGCAACGGCTTTATGGCCCAGTCAAAAATCCCATCGCACCTCGACTTCCTTTTCGGTCCACGTCCCGAACTCGCGACCGAAGAGCTGCAGGAAACATGTGAGAAAGATGGCGGCATGGCGAAAGACGTTTGCAAACCCATAGTCAACCCATAGTCATTTCGAATAGGGTTCTTGAGCGTCGGAGAACCCTGACGGGCCGTAACGGCGCGGCCTGGAACGCGTCTGCGCGGTGCGCTGGGGCAGCCTTTGCCGCCGTTTCCGGGTGCTGATGAGGCCGTGTCGACCACACGGGACAGTCTATCCCATGACACCCGCGTCGGCGTCCCATCAGTTCAGGTACTCTGCGCCGTCCCCCGGTTCAGGCGGAGGAGGTCGCGCGGGATAGGGTTTGGGCGCCTCGGTGGGCAGACCCATGGCTGCCGGGAGTTCCTTTATCGTGTCCTCGGTCTTGATCAGGGGCCCGGTGCTACAACGCCTTGGCGTCGGGGGCAGCCGGCGCGTCCGCCTCTGCGTCGGGCTCGGCCGTCCAGCCGCAGCCCTGGGCCAGGCAGCGCAGGCGCACGCCCGCGCGCGACACCTTTTGCACCACAAAGGCGGCGCCACATTGCGGGCAAGGTTTGGCCAACGGGCGATCCCAGGTCAGTCGCACTTGGTCTTGGAGTAGTTGGAACAGCCGAAGAAGATCTTGCCCCGCCGCGACCGCTTCTCGCTGAGATACCCGCCGCAGCCGGGACGAGGGCAGGCGACGCCGAGGGAAATCGCGCTGGTGGTCTTGCAGTCCGGGTAGCGCGAACACGCGAGAAACTCGCCGAAGCGACCGCGCCGGATCACCATGGGCGAGCCGCAGCTCGGGCAAATCTGATCCAACGGCCGCGTGGCAGGCTGAACCGTC
>PMBS01000149.1:0-684 GCA_003153015.1 Myxococcales bacterium | reverse complement strand
AAGTCACGCAGCAGCTTGACCCAGTCGACCGCGCCTTCCTCCACCTGGTCGAGTTGCTCCTCCATCAGTGCGGTGAAATCGCTGCTGACAATCTCTGGGAAACTCTTGACCAGAAGGCCGTTCACCACCACGCCCAGCTCGGTGGGACTGAGACGGCCTTCCTTCTTCTCCACGTAGCCGCGATCTTGAATAGTGGACAAGATGGTCGCGTAGGTCGAGGGCCGGCCAATGCCCTTCTCCTCCAACTCACGCAGCAGGGTTGCCTCCGAGAAGCGCGGCAGCGGCTGGGTGAAGTGCTGCTCGGGCTGGCAGCCGAGCAGGCGCAGGGTTTCGTCCTGGTGGATGTCGGGCAAGCTGCCGGCGGCCTCGTCGTCCGCACCACCTTCTTCCTGGGTTTCGGCGTAAATGGCGAGGTAGCCGGCAAAGCGCATGACCTGGCCGTTGGCGCGCAAAGCGACCCGGCCCGCGTCGATCTCAATGACGGTCTGGTCGAAAACCGCGGGCGTCATCTGGCAGGGCACCAGTCATTTGTCAGGAAATGGACCCGTCGGCGTGGTGAAATTGGCTGTGTATCGGGCGACACCCTTGGTGATCCGAACCTCGTCGATGTTGCCATTGAAGTATGATTGAGCGTTTACTGGCGCATCCGCCGCTATTCCCGCCCCAATTCCGAGAATTGCCGAG
>PMBS01000182.1 GCA_003153015.1 Myxococcales bacterium | reverse complement strand
TCTGCCTGGGTGCCGTCGGTCGCTGGTGCGTCGGCGCCTGACCAGTCTGCGGCGCCGTCCACCGTGCTTCCTGTGCCCCCGCTTCCGCCGGTCGCTGGCCTGTCTGCCTGCGCGGCGTCGACACCGGTGTTGCTGGTGCCTGTCGATCCACCACCACTGGTGGTCGAGCCGCCGACGCCACTGTCTGTAGAGCCCCCAGTACTGGCCACGGCAGCATCAAGGTGAGCGCTGGCCCCGCCTGAGCCGGCCGAAGTCGTGCCCCCGCTTCCGCCAGCGATCTGTGCATCATTCGTGGTTGACGAGCTCGAGCACGCCGCAAACGCGACGGCAGCAGACAGAATCAACGTCCGACGCCACTGGATTGGAAGACAATTCATGGTCATGGTTCCTAGGGTCTCCTCTCTACGCGCTTGCTTCTACTCCGAAGCCGTCCTAGGCGGCAAGAAGCTATCCTCAAGGACTTCCATTTCCAGGCGCCGTGGGCAGGGGGCAGGCGCCTGGCGCGCCGCCGCTTTGCGCGCGGGCCGGCGCAAGGAAGGCGGCGGCGCCGGGGAAACCACCAACGTTCTCGCGAGGACGGCCTCCGGTGACGTCCAGCCCAGCGCCTAGTGGATCTTTTCCTTGCTGGCCTTTGAGGTGGACCTGCGACTGAACCACAACGCGAACTAGGCCTACCGATGGCGCAGTGTCGGCTGCTCGAGCGCGTCGGCGGTCGCCCGCCTCTACCGCTGCCGTCGGTAGGTCGTCGGAGAAAGTCCCGTTGCTTTGCGGAAGAGCTGCGCGAAGTGACTGGGGTTTGAATAGCCGACGTCATTCGCGATTGTGCTCACGCTCTTTTCTGTTTCGCGCAGGAGGCGCCGCGCGACGTCCAATCGGAGACGGATCTGATACTGCGATGGCGGAATGCCCGTGGCCCGCTTGAACAGGCGGTTGAAGTGGAACTCGCTCATGCCGGCCTGTTCGGCCAGTCGCGCGAGGCTGAAATCCTCCGCCAAGTGCTCTGCCATCCACTCGGTCACTCGTCGCAGCTTGAAGCCAGGCAGCGACGAGGTCTCGCCGTGCACGGCTTCGGTGAGCGCCGTTTCTGAATATGCCTCAGGCACCACACTCGCGCCGCGCCCTACTGGTCAGGGAAAGCTCCCGTCGGTGGAGTGAAGTTCGCCGTGTACCTGGCAACACCCTTGGTGATGCGGGCTTCATCGATGTAGCCCCTGAAATAGGAATACGGGTTAGGTGCGCCCGGAGCTCCAATGCCAACTCCAATCGAGAACGGTGCGGTCGAGTTGGCGTGAATGGCAGCATTGGCGGCAACACCTGCATCGGAATACCAAGTCCCGGCGTTGCTTTCTGGATTCAGCCGATACCAGTCGGGAACGCTCTGGGAGCCGAGAGACTGTGTGGCACCCACTTGCGTGCCGTTCACAAAGTACATGAAGTCACGACCGTGGCGAACGGCCGCCAGATGGTACCAAGTATTCGAGGCAGGCGTCCAGGCCACAGCGGGAACAACTTCATCGGAACCGGTGCTGCTGAAGATGACGTAGAGAGTTCCCGGAGTCTGGTCATTGGCACCCTGCGCTGTGCTCCAGTTCACGTTGTATACAAACCCCCAGGCTTGGTCGCTGGTGCCGGGCCCCCAGTATCCAAAGAACGACGTGTTGTTGTCCTGGCTTGCCATTGTTCCGCTGAAGTAGACGAACAACTCCACCGTAAAGTCACCGGCATAGAAGTTCCAGTCATCCGACGGCGGCGCGGTAAGATAGGCGCTCGTTCCGTCAAAATAGCCGCTCGACCCACCGAACGCGGACTGGGCCGTGCTGGTCTGTGCAGAGCCATTCGACGTCATCACGTGCCCCTTGACGTCGGTAAATGTCGTCGCTGTGTTCGCTCCGTCGAAGTGCATCAGCAACACGACATTGGAAAAGTAGGGATCGCTCTGTCCGGCATCAATCTTCCCACCGGCGTCACCGCCGAGGCCTCGGTCACCGAGATAGCTGACGTCTGATTGCGAGTCGCCCTGACTGTCCCGGATGGGAGCATCTGCCTGGGTGCTGTCGGTCGCTGGTGCGTCGGCACCTGACCAGTCTGCGCCGCCGTCCACCGTGCTGCCTGTGCCCCCGGTGCCGCCGGTCGCTGGCCTGTCTGCCTGCGCGGCGTCGACACCGGTGTTGCTGGTGCCTGTCGATCCACCACCACTGGTGGTCGAGCCGCCGACGCCACTGTCTGTAGAGCCCCCAGTACTGGCCACGGCAGCATCAAGGTGAGCGCTGGCCCCTCCTGAGCCGGCCGAAGTCGTGCCCCCGCTTCCGCCGGCGATCTGCGCATCATTCGTAGTTGACGAGCTCGAGCAGGCCGCAAGCGCGACGGCAGCAGACAGAATCAACGTCCGACGCCACAGGATTGGAAGACAATTCATGGTCATGGTTCCTCTAGGGTCTCCTCTCTATGTTTTGCTTCTAACCCGACGCCGTCCCAGGCGGCAAGAAGCTGTCCTCAAGGACTCGCATTTCCTGGCGCCGTGAATAGCGCCGCACCGATGTTGACCTCGATAGCGCGGCGCTGGTGACCCGGATCTGCCCGGTGGCAGGCCACTCATCATGTCGGCACGTGTGTCTCTTCGACGGACAGCACACGTGAGCGCAGCTACGTTTACGCGCCGAAGGCAGAGGCCGTCCCTGGCGAGGCGCCGCGGAAGAAGCCGGGATCTGTGGTGGGTCAGCTCGGCGGGGCGGTGGCNNGATGCAACCACCAGGTGCCGGCGGGGTAGCCTCGCGCACGCGTGCTGATCGCCGAGGTCGATCCAATTTGCCCATCTGCGCCTTGCAAACGGCGCTGGAAGGGGACGAGGTGGTCACCTATGGAAGAGTCCAGGCCCACGTGTCGGGGTCCCACGTGGCGTCGAGGTCACAGGCCAGCACCGGATCGAGAAAGGCTTTCGCGGCCGACGTGACGTCGTCGAGGGTGGGCCAGACGAGCTGATCTTCGCGCGCCATCGCGGCATACGGCGTCGCCCACGCAGAGAGCGGATCGGGCAGCACCGCGGGAAGCGGGTGGGTCTTGCGGAAGGTGAAGGTCTGTTCAAGGGCGGCTCGCAGGCGTCTGGCGTCGACGGCCTGCGCTGTCGCGAGGAGCGCGATGTCGGGGAGATCCTTCACGCGCGAGTTCGGGCGTCGGCGCGGCATCGTGTATGCGTGAAGCTTCTCCGCGATGTGCGTCTCGATCGGGTAGAGGCGCAGGGGCGGCGGCGCGATGCCCGCGAACGCGAGGACGTCTTCGGCCACGACGACCTCGGGCTCGCCGAGGATCGGATCGCCAAAGGCGACGTCGACTCCGAAGGGCTGCCCGTAGAGCTTGCCGGCCAGCTTGCACTCGGCGCGGAAGCGGAGGCCGTCGTACTGCATGCCCTCGTTCTGGATCTCGGGGTGTTCCTCGTCGGGACCGACCTCAAAGGTCATGAAGTCGGCGAGGTCGCGGCGAGCGGCTTCCTGCAGCTTCGCGAGGATGTCGTCGGGTGAGCCCACCATTCGCAGATCGACGTCCTTCGTCGTGCGGGCGCGCTCGAGGCGAAGCTCGAGCACGAGGCCGCCCTTGAGCATTGTGGTATCGCCCAGCACGGCGAAGACGCGCGCCAGGAAGCGATCGAACACGAGGAGCTGCCGCTTGCGCGCGAACTCGGCGCCGGTCTTGGCGGACGTTCGGAGGCGCTGTTCGAGAGCCTGCTTGAAGGCCTCGGGTGATGGGTACGTTTGCACCGTCATGCGGCGAGTCCTCCAAATGGTTTGAGCGCTTCCTCGACCTCGACAAGCTCGACCTTCGTGACGAGGCCGCGCCGCAGAGCTTGCTGAGTTGCTTGTCGGAGTAGCTCGGGCGACATGCCCTCGCGTGCGCAGTCGTTCAGCGAGCGCCGAGGGTTGGTCGTGGGCACCGCCCCGAACCAGGTGCGATCCTCGGGCGGGACATTCGAATGGTGGAGCACGACATCGGCCGGCACCCTGAAGCGGCGGCGCCGCCAGTCGCCCGGAAGGGTCAGATGCACGTGCACCGGGAGCGCGTCCGAGAGCCCGTGGAGGGCGAGCGCGGTCTGGTGCGAGATCACGCCAGCTCGCTCGGACCAGAGCCAAGCGGCGACCAGCTCCTCGTGCTCGCCCGCGGGGAAGTGGACGAGCCGGTAGGTGCCTCGGCGCACGCGGAGGGCCTTGCCCGTGTGGACGTAGTGGACCATGAGCTGCGGCGAGTAGCCCGCCTCGGCCGCTTGCTTGGTCGTGAACAGCCCCTCCTGGGCCGCCGCCGTGTCGAAGAGGCGGTTCCAGTCCGGGTGGGTCGCAACCTCATCCATGCACATAACGTAAACCAGCTTTTATTTGTGTGCAAGGCGATGCGCGCTATCGCACGAACATAAAACTTAGCTTGAGTTTAGTGCCGAATCTTGGTGGAGACACCCTTTGCTGGCGCGTGGCTTCCACACCCGTAGTGTCCACAAAGTCATCGCCGACGTCATGCGGCCGAGCGATGGTAATAGTTGAGGAGGCCCCCAAGGCGCGAGCGACAGGCAACCTTGCCAGTTGCCCCATTGTCATTCGCCGAGACAGGCTGGTTCCTGATGAGTTGGCCCCCAATGCCCTGATGAAAACGCTCGGTCAGATAGTGCTCGACGAATTCCTTGATCAGGTACCGCAGATGGCGCTCGCCGAAGATGATGAAGTGATTGAGACACTCGCACCTGATGGTCTTCACAAATCTCTCGGCGTGCGGATTGCAGTTGGGGCTTTGCGCCGGAATCTTCACGCACTCCACGCCTCCCGCCGGCAGAATTGCCGCAAACCCTTCTGTGAACAACGGATCCCGATCGTGGATCAGGTGCGTCGCTCCTCGGAGGAATCCTTCGACCGGATCTACCAAGTTGCGCGCCATCTGTTTCATCCACTCACCATCGGGATCGACGCGAATTCCCGCAACCTCGACTGCGCGGGTCTTGAGCTGGATGACGAAGAACACCATGTAGCGGACCGTGCCGAATGGGCTCAGGGCTTCCACGCTGCAGAAATCACACGCGTACAGCGTGTCCCAGTGCATCTTCAGGAACTGCTTCCACGTTCGCTTCTTCTCCCGCTCAGGCGCCGGCTCGATTCCTTCCTCCGCCAAGATGTCCGCCACCGTCGTCCGTACGATCTCGATCTTCAATCCCGTGCGAAGCGCATCGCGGATCTTCGTGTAGCCCCAGCCCAGGTTTTCCAGGGCCATCTTGACCACGAGCTTCCGTATGTCCCGCGCCTTGCGTGGCCGCCCCGTCTTGCGTTGGGAGCTGTCGTACTTCCGCGCCGCCAATCCTCGAAACCAGCTCAAGATCGTTCCTGGCTTGATGATCTGGCAGCAGTTCCGTCGCTCTTTGGGGGTCAGCTCTATGCCCGCAAGCGCCAGACGACGACGCTGATCCGGGGTGAAAGAGATGCGGTTTTTGCTCGTGGCGGCGCAGAGGATCTCGTTGACAACCCGAACTTCCTCCAGCGCGTAGTCAAGCTTCCGCTGCAGCCTCTCGTTGATCGCAGAAGCGATCATGGCGATGAGAAACTGCAGCGTGAGCGGAAGCATTGGTCGCCACTCTGGCCGTTCATGCATCCAGATTCAAGCTGCGAATCTCCGCGAATTTGTGGGAGAATCTCGGCGACAGCTTTCCGGATACCAAGGGACGCGCATCCTCCACGCCACACGCCGGCATGCAGGTCGGGTTAGCGAATCCCCCGCGCCGGACCTACGACGCCTTGGCGTCGGGCGCAGCCGGCGCGTCCGCCTCTGCGTCGGGCTCGGCCGTCCAGCCGCAGCCCTGGGCCAGGCAGCGCAGGCGCACACCCGCGCGCGAAACCTTCTGCACCACGAAGGCGGCGCCACACTGCGGGCAAGGTTTGGCCAGCGGGCGATCCCAGGACACGAAATCGCACTTGGTCTTGGCGTAGTTGGAACAGCCAAAGAAGATCTTGCCCCGCCGCGACCGCTTCTCGCTGAGATACCCGCCGCAGCCAGGCCGAGGGCAGGCCACGCCCAGGGAAATCGCGCTGGTGGTCTTGCAGTCGGGGTAGCGCGAACACGCGAGAAACTCGCCGAAGCGACCGCGTCGGATCACCATGGGCGAGCCGCAAGTCGGGCAAATCTGGTCCGACGG